>NZ_JAPDDR010000006.1:0-300000 GCF_025950095.1 Luteolibacter rhizosphaerae
ATCGAAACCTTTTACAACCCGGTGCGCCTCCACAGCTCGCTGGGCTATCAATCGCCCGTGGAATACGAACAATCCCTCAACCACAGCTAACCCCCGAAACCGTGTCCGCGCTTTCAAAGTAAGATCAGGTTGCGAGGAACGAGCTACCCCGGGTTGCATTCGGAGCAGATATCTACCTCGAAGAGGTTGCGCATGGGCGCGGCCCGCCTTTCCTTTGTCAAACCCCTCCCAGCAGATATTTCGCCGCCTGCTCCACATCCTTATCCCCGCGCCCCGAAAGGTTCGCGATGATGATGGAATCCTTCGGGAGGCTCCCCGCGATTTTCGAGACGTAGGCCATCGCATGCGAGCTCTCCAGCGCGGGCAGGATGCCCTCCGTGTGCGCCAGTTCCTTGAACGCGGACAGCGCCTCGTCGTCCGTCGCGTAGGTGTATTCCACCCGGCCGATGTTTTGAAGGTAGGCATGTTCCGGCCCCACGGCGGCATAATCGAGGCCTGCGGAAACCGAATGCGTCAGCTCGATCTGCCCGTCCTCGTTCGCCAGCAACCAGGTCTTCGTGCCTTGCAGCACGCCCAGCTTGCCGCCTTGGAAACGCGCCGCGTGCTTCTCCGGCAGAATGCCTAGACCACCAGCCTCCACGCCCACCATGCGGACGTCCTCGTCCTGCAGGAAGGGATGGAACAGGCCGATCGCATTCGATCCGCCTCCGACACAAGCCACCAGCAGGTCCGGCAAGCGGCCCTCCTTCGCCAGAATCTGCTCGCGGGCTTCCAAGCCGATCACGCGGTGGAAATCGCGGACCATCATCGGGAAGGGATGCGAGCCCAGCGCCGAGCCGAGAATGTAGTGGGTGTGATCCACCGTGGCCACCCAGTCGCGCATGGCCTCGTTCACCGCTTCCTTCAGCGTCGCTTGGCCCGCCGTCACCGCGCGGACCTCGGCACCCATCAGGCGCATGCGGGCCACGTTCAGGGCCTGACGCTCCATGTCAACGGCACCCATGTAAACCACGCAGTCCATGCCGAAACGCGCGCACACCGTCGCCGTCGCCACGCCGTGCTGGCCGGCCCCGGTCTCCGCGATGATCCGCTTCTTGCCGAGCCGCTTCGCCAGCAGGATCTGGCCGATCGCGTTGTTGATCTTGTGAGCGCCCGTGTGCAGCAGGTCTTCCCGCTTCAGGTAAATCTTCGCGCCGCCCAGCTTTTCCGTCCATCGCTCCGCGAAATACAGTGGAGTCGGCCGGCCCACGTAATTCGTGAGCAAGTCGTCCAGTTCCCGTTGGAATTCCGGATCCTTCCGGGCCTCGTCGTAGGCCGTGGACAGCTCCTGCAGGGGAGCCATCAGGGTTTCCGGAACGAACATCCCGCCGAACTGTCCGAAGTGGCCGGTCGCGTCGGGAAGGGGAGTCGTCAGTGTTGGCATCGCGGCGGGAAGAAACCACAGCCGGACCCGGATGACAGCGGAAAAATCCGGGCAAAAGCCCTGCTGCCGATCCAACAGGAGAAAACCGAGGAAATGGAGAGGAAGCCCAGAGGCTTCCTTCCCTCACTTTCCTCCTGTTCCAATCCTTCGCTATCCCTGCAAAAACGGCTCCACGTCTAGGAAGTCCTGCCCGTGGATGATCTCTGCCAGGATCGGCACGCCGGTGAGCTGCTCGATCATCCCTTTGTTCGTGATCGCCGCGGTATCCAGCTCGTCCGCCAGATGATTCATGACCAGTCCGGCGATCGTCAGACCTTTCGCGCGGATCGAATCAACCGTCAGGATCGTATGGTTCAGGGCACCGAGCCGGTTTCCCACCACGAGGATCACCGGCAGGCCGAGATCCTTCGCCAAGTCTGCCATATCGTAGCCATCCGCCAGCGGCACGCGCCATCCGCCCGCTCCTTCCACGATCACCTGGCGATGCTCGCAGGCGAAGCTGCGATACTTCGCGATCAGGTCCTGCGGATCCACCGGGCGGTTCTCCAGCATGCCCGCGACCAAGGGCGCCACCGACGCCTTCAACCACACGGGATTCACCTCGTCCGGAGTCAGTCCGCCGGAAGCTGCTGCCAGATGGACGGCGTCGTCGCGATCGCCGCAGCACACCGGCTTGAAGCCTGCGGCATCGATTCCCTCGGCCCGGAGGGCCTCCACCAGCAGGCAGGAAAACCTAGTCTTGCCGACTCCCGTGTCCGTTCCGGTGACGAAGTAACTCACGCCGCAGCCGTGGCCGCAGCTATCCCGCCGGTCAAGGCTGATCCTGCTCGGGCACCACGTAAGCCTTCGGCGGCCGCTGTCCCGGCGCATAATACTCGCCGGTGCCTTCCAGATGGCGCTTAATCAGAAACCAGATCGCGATCGCGAGCAGCAGCGACACGATCTTCGGGATCCAGTTCTTTCGGAGCGCCTTTTTCATTTTTGTCGTCGTTCGCGAGGAAGATCTGGGCCATCCGCGCGCGGAACTTTTCCTCGCCCAAATTCCGCTCCAGCACGCCCTCGATGCAAATGGAAATCGCGCCGGTTTCCTCGCTCACGATCACCGCCACGCAGTCGGTTTCCTCCGTCACCCCGATCGCCGCGCGGTGGCGCAGGCCGATCGAGCGGTCGCTCAGTTCCCGCTGGCTCACGGGGAAGACGCAGGCTGCGGCGGACATCTTCTTGTCAGCGATCACCATGCCGCCGTCATGCAGCGGCGTCTTCGGGAAGAAAATCGTCATCGCCAGCTCCGGGGAGAAATCCGCGTTGAGCCTCACTCCGGTCTCCTCGAAGGGCTTCAGGTCGATGTCCCGCTCGATCGCGAAGAGCGCGCCGATGCGCTTTTTGGACAACATCACCACCGAGTCCTCGAAGACCTCCAGGAAGTCGAGCTGGCTCTTGTTGCTGAAATTGAAGAGCCGGCTGCTCCCCAGCTTGGAGAGGGCGTTGCGCAGCTCCGGCTGGAAGATGATCGGCAGCGAGAACAGCAGTAGGATCGCCGCCCGCTGCACCAGCCACCAGATTACTTGGAACTCGAACTGGGAGAGGATCAGCGTGACCGAAACCAAGATCACCACCAGTCCGACCAGAATACGCGCGCCGCGGGTGGCCCGGAAGGCGCGGTAAATCTGATAGATCGCGACGGCCAGGATCAGAATTTCGACCCCGTCCCGCCAGTGATCTCTTAGCTGCTCCCACGCCATTGCGCCACGGATACTACCCCCTCCACCAGCAAGCTGTCATTTCCTTTCGGCCCGCAGGCGAAATTCGTCCCTCAGTAGCAGTAGGGAGCGTAGTAGCCCGGATAATAGCCGCCGTGGTGGTGGTGATTGTGATGTCCCACCGCATAGCCGATCAGTCCGGCTGCCGCGATACCGGCTGCCGCTGCACCCGGATCCACGCTCTGCACCGGGCGCCCGTAGGCATCATAGGTGGTCATGCAGGAAGTTCCGGTCACTGCCACCAAAAGGGCGGCTGTCTTGAGGAGGAGCGCTTTCATCGATGATCGTGATTTCCCCGCTTGGACGCGGGCACTCTTGGATTATTCGGGAAAATTCACGCCCTGCAAGATTGCCTCCGCCATCCGCAGTGCCTGGTGGTTTGGCTTCACCTCGTGCACCCGGTGGATCATCACCCCGGCCTCCCGGGTGGAAGCGGTGATCGCCACCGTCGGCCAAGCCCGGTCAGCCAGGTCGTCGCTGCCCAAGGCCTTTCCGATAAAAGACTTCCGCGAGACGCCGAGCAACACAGGGCGACCGCCCACGGTGAGGCTACCGATGTCCCGCAGGAGCTTGAGATTGTGCCGGATCGTCTTCCCGAAGCCGATTCCCGGATCGAAGCAAATCGCCTCCCGCCGGATACCCCCCCGCTCCAAGGTGGCGAGACGCTCTTCGAAAAACTCCCGGACCTCCGCCACCACATCTTCATAGTGCGGTGCCACCTGCATCGTCCGCGGGTCGCCCTGCATGTGCATCACCACCACGCCGCAACCGCTCGCCGCGCAGACCCGGACCATCTCCGGATCCGCGGTCAGGCCGCTCACGTCGTTCACTACATCTGCCCCGGCCAGCAGTGCTGCCTCCGCGACCGCTGCCTTCGAGGTATCGATCGAAATGCACCCGTCCCACTCCGCTCGCAGCGCGTCGATCACCGGCCGGGTGCGGGCGATCTCTTCCGCGATGGCCACCTCCGGCGCGCCGGGTCGGGTCGATTCTCCGCCCACATCGATGATCTCCGCGCCGTCCCTAATCATCGTGCGAGCATGCTTCAGGGCAGCCTCCACCCCGGCATGCCGTCCGCCGTCCGAAAAGGAATCCGGGGTCACATTCAGAATCCCCATGATTTTTCCCTGCCGGGTCAGATCCATCCGCGAACGCGCCGTTTGCCACCACATGCCGGGTGGGAAATGGCCACTTGCCGCCGCTACCGCCAAGTCATAATCTCCGCGCCATGAACTTCAAAACCCTGCTTGCCACCACGCTCCTGCTCGCGGGAGTCGCCGCCGCCGCCGTGCCCGGCTTGGAGGTCAAGGGCCCCTACGCCAGCGTGAAGCGGAACAAGGACGGCTCCTACGAGGAATTCTCCCGCCCGCCGGACGAGCGCACCATCACCAAGAAGCTCAAGAACGCGAACGGCACGCTGCTCACCACCACCGTGTATCGCCTCACCCCGCAGGGTCATCCGCTCACCTGCGACATCTTCGATGGCAAGGGCACCCGTCTTTTCAAATCCCGCTACGGCTACGACAAGCGCCCGGGCCTGACCTTCGGCAAGCTGCTGGAGGAGCAGATGTTCGATGCCCGCGTGACCCGCAAGGACCCGCAGACCGGCGAGGAGATGCCGATCCGCCGCTTCATTTACACCTACGACGCCCGCGGCAACCGCAACGCGCCGATCGCCATCAACCTGGTCCCCGGCAAGATGGCGGAAGACGTCTTCGGTCCCTCCGGCCTGCAGTTCGACCCCTTCGAAGGACACCCGCTGCCCGGCAAGGACACGGCGAATCCGAAGGGCCAGAAGATCGGGAAGTGATCGGTCTTTCGCATGCGACCGCAAACTCTCCTGCCGTGTCTCCTCGGCGCGGCTGTCGGTGCCGCCGGGTGGATGCAAGCCCTGCACTGGAAGTCCGCCGCGCCCGCGCAGGGCGATGACGAGTCCTCCGCGCGCATCATCGCCTTGGAAGACGAAGTCGCGCTGCTGAAGCGCGAGAATGAGAGCCTGCGCTCGCTCGCGCAGGGCGGCGGCGATTTCAAGGTCGAGCCCGAACTCATCACCTTCGTCGAGCAAGCGCTCGGCTTGAACTTCCGCAGCAGCCCGGTCATCCACCAGATCGCGGTGGAGGAACTGCGCGGCCGCGTCCAAGCCACCATCGAGTCCCGCTACGACACTCATGGCCTCGACTCCCGCGAGCAGGCATGGAAGCTCATGGGCCTGCTTGGTGCCGAGGACCGCTTCGCCCCGCAGTTCGCCCTCACCAAGTCCGAGGGCGCCCGCTCCTGGTTCGATGAAGAGAGCGGCGAGGGCTGGGTGACCAACCGCTTCGACCCGCAATCCATCCCGGATCAAGCCGCGGTGGTCCGCAGCTTGGTGCGCATCCTCATCCACCAGAACTACCCGCCCGGCACCGGCTGGCCCGGCGATGAGATCGCGAACTCCCGGGAAGCCCTTCACCATGGCACCGCCATCGCGATCGAAAGCCGCTTCCTCGCCCGTCAGGCCCTCGCCACCGGCTTCACCGGCGCGCAGGAAGACCAAGGCGTGCGCGGCCTCTTGGATTCCCTGCCCGCCTATGTCCGGGGACTCGCCACCTTTCCCTCCTCGCTGGGCATCCGCCTTGCCAGCCGCCTGATGGATCAGGAGGAGATCCTCTCCGGCCTCAAGCGTCCGCCCGAATTCACCGCTGCCTACTTCCCGGCCGGGGAGGAAATCGAGAAGCCGGATCCGCCCGCACTCCCGGTTACCCCCGGAAACCAGCTCGTCGAGGAATCCGCCGGCATGCTCGGCCTGAACCTGTGGCTTGAGCCGCTGGGCCCGGAGTCAGCCCCCATCGCCGATAGCTGGCGCGGAGACCGCTATCGTCTCTTCGCCACCAGTGACACCGATCTCCATTTGGTATGGGATCTCCGGCTGGATTCGGAGAAGTCCGCCGATGCCTTCTCGGAAGCCGCTCGCTCGATGGTCTCTGCGATGGCCGGCACCGAGAATGATCCCGAGGCGGGCGTGATCACCGAAACCCCGGAGGCCCGCTTCATCGCCGTCGCCCGGCCTGCGCCGGATGTGGTCCGCTTCGTGAATGCGACCTCGCAAGAGATTGCGAAATCCTTTATCCCCTGAGCAATGCCCGTCGAAGCCGCCGCAGGACTTGCCGAAGCGGTGGCTGGATTGAATCCCGGCGAGCGGCAGGCTCTCGTGCGGAGACCAAGCTGGTGGCGCTTGTCATGGTCATCCTCGGGTCCGCCGCAATGCTGACGGCACTGCATTTCGGGCGAACGGACATCCGCATCCGCCAGAAGGGCTGGAGCAGTCCTTATAATGTCCAAGTGGTTTTAGCCAAAGGAGAGCGGACGAAGACAGTCCACATCGAGAGGGACGAGCTGAAGATCCTTCGCGGGCGTTGGGATACCCTGACGGTGACGGATTCCCGCTATCCCCCGTCCACCCACGCGATCTCCGGGACAAAGATGAAGCTTTGGCTCGATATAAAAACGACCCCCCGTGAAGATTTGAGGGATGCCGCCGTCAGAAAGACCGTGAACCTCATCGAGGAAAAACTTCGCAACAACGCGGAAAGGGGAAAGCCATGAGCTTCGATCCACCTCCGCTGCCGCCGGGATATGGCGAGGACGGGCCATTCAATCCTCCCGAAGGTGAAGAGCCGGATCTCGAGGTCGACTCACCACTGGTGCAGAAAGCCTCCGAGCCGGAGCTCATCCCGCCGCGGCGATCATGGCTCCCGGCACGTCTCGTCTGGATCTTCCTCGCCGCCGCCTGCCTCGGCCTCTATCTCGGCCCCCTGAGTGTGGAACTCAGCTTTCAGGACGACCGCGGGCGTATCCCGCGCGAGTTCGTGGCGACCCTCCGTCGCGGCGATGCCGAGAAGAAAGTCATTGTGGACGATGGCGATCTGCGTGTCCTGCGCTGGCGCTGGACGCATCTTGAGATCACCGATCTCTCCTACATCGGGGAAACCCATGAGATTCAGGGCAAGCACATGACCATCGCCATCGAGCGGAATACCTCGCGCAAGCTGAAGGATGCCGCCCGCGGCTCCAGCTCCATCCCGCAGCGCGGCGATCCGGATCCGCGGCACGACCGTTGACCTTGCCTCGGGCGGCTGGTCTGATCGGCTGGCCGATGGACCTCCTAGCCCTCGCCGTCACCCTCTTCCTCGTTCTCGATCCCTTCGGGAATGCGGCGATCTTCCATTCCGTTCTGGCCAAGATCCCGGAAGACCGCCGTCGCCGCGTGCTTGCCCGTGAGCTGATCTTCGCCCTCGTGATCCTGCTGGGCTTCCTCTTCGTGGGGAAATACCTCCTCGCTTTCCTCGGCGTCAGGCCCGCCACGCTTAGCATCTCCGGCGGCATCCTGCTTTTCCTCATCGCCCTGGGCATGGTCTTTCCCACCCGTTCGATGCTCGGGGAGTCAGGGGATGAAGAGCCCTTCATCGTGCCTCTGGCCGTGCCGCTCATGGCCGGCCCTTCCAGCATCGCGCTGATCTTCCTCACCGCGACCAAGTATCCTCTCCAGATCGGCTCGATCGCCCTCGCGGTGAGCGCCGCATGGCTGGTCTCCGCTGTCATCCTTTACTTCTCGCCTGCACTGCTCCGCTTGCTTGGGACGAAAGGAACCCGTGCTCTTGAGCGCCTCATGGGCCTCCTGCTCATCCTCGTCTCGGTTCAAATGTTCCTTGATGGGGTATCCACCTACAGCGCATCCTCCGCCCCGTGATTGCCCGACGCGTCATCTTCGAGGGCCGCGTGCAAGGCGTGGGTTTCCGCTATACCACCAAGGACATTGCCAAGGGCTTCGAGGTCTGCGGCACGGTCAAGAATCTCGTCGACGGCACCGTCGAACTGGAGGTCATGGGCGAGCGCGACGAGGTCGAAGCCTTCCTCAAGGAAATCGCGGAGGAGTCCCCGCTGGCCCATAACATCAAGGGCATGCACGTGAAGAACATCCCGCCGCTTGAAGGCGTGAAGGGCTTCACGATCGAGCGCTAGCGCTTTTCCCTGAATAGACCGCGGGCAGGGCCGTCTGTTCTTGTTAGAATGCCCCTGCCGAACTCCGTATCCGCCATGTCGCCCCGCCGTCCTCAAGTCTGCGTCCTCGGCAGCGCCGAGCCCGGCTCGCCCGCCTTCGAATTGGCCGCCGCCGCAGGCACTTTGTTGGCCAGGCTCGGCATCACCGTAGTCAGCGGCTGCGGCAGCCCGGCCACCCGCGTCGCTGCGGAGAGCGCGCTCGCTGCCGGAGGCGAGGTCGTCAGCATCATCCCTTCGGACGATATAAAGACGGAGAACTGGCCCTGCACCGTGCTCATCCCCTGCGGCATGGGGGATGCCCGGAATCTCCTCATGGCCCTCGCCGGAGATGCCTGCATCGTCATTGGCGGCCGCGCCGGCACCATTTCGGAAGTCTGCCTCGCATGGCTCCATCGCCGCCCCTTGCTTCCTCTAACAGGTTGCGGCGGATGGTCCGATCAGCTTGAGCAGAACCCGCCCGACGAGCGCAAGAACTCGCCGATCCTACCTTGGTCCTCGGTCGAGATGCTGCAAGCCCGCCTGAAAGAACTCGGTTTGGTCTAGGCCACTAGCGGTTCGGCCAGGTTTTGGCCAAGGCATCGTCCGATTCTCCATCGAACTCCATCAGAGAGTAGCTCCGCTTGAATTCGTCCAGCGACGCAGCTTGGTCGTTTGAGCCTAGAACCATTGCATCGATGCAGAAGTGATAGCTGGAGTAGTACCATTTGCCGTCTGATCCCTTCGCGATAAAGAGGTCATAGACCTTCGGATCCTGCTTGTGGCAGCGGGAACGATAAGCCAGCCACGAGCCGTCTTCATTGAAGATCGCTTCGCCATCATACCATTCGCCGTCACCGGGCTGTGCAGGCGTCGGAGCCGCGGCGAGGTCGGCGCGGATCGACTGGATCATCGCATCCTTCGCGGCCCTCCGTTCCCGGGTGTGATAAACGTCACCGCCGTTCCTGAGGTAGTGCAATGAAGCGCCCGCCGCGAGGACCGCGATCAAGCTCAAGGTGAGCAGCATCGTCTTGCGCTTCATGGACCGTCTCAATCTATCCGAAACTGGCGCGGGAGAAAGCATGAATCATCAAGCTCACCAGTGAAAGTAGCACCAGAAGCCCACTCAGCACCGTCCACCGTTTCGTGAACCAATCCGAGCGGTGCCGCTCCAGCCAGATCGTCCCCACAACCCACGCCGCAGGGATCAGCAGTAGCAGGAAGCCCCAGTCGCGCAGCATGAGGATCTCCCAAGGCCCTTCGCCTCTCCTGACTCGCGGGGCCGCTGCCACGAACATCGACCCGGCCAAAATCACCACGCAGTGCGCCACCGCGAAGATCGACTGCATGGCGTTGTCGCGGACGATAGGCATGGATCCTCAATCTTGTCTCAGCCCCGGCAACTCGCCACCAGCCATTCCAGATAGCCCGTGGATCCTGCCGCGATGGGGAGCGCCAGAATTTCCGGCACCTCATACGGATGCAGCTCACGGATCGCGGCCTCCAACTCCGGGTAGCAGGTGGTCTTGATGATCCCCATCACCTCGCTCGCCTGCTCCACCTTCCCCTCCCAGCGGTAGATGGATTCCACGCCGGGCAGAAGATTGACGCAGGCCGCCACTTGCCTTTCCACCAAGGCTGCGCCAATCTGTCGCGCCTGCTCGATATCCGGGAAAGTGCAAAGAACGACCATGGCGTTTTCCATGGCTCTTCTGAACACTTGAAACCGACAACTAGCAAACTCTGCCTTCTCTTTGAAACCCGGCTTCCTTGACAAAATCCTCGCCCGCATCGACCGGATCGATCCGGCGGAAGCACGCCAACTTCTCGACCGTCTGGTGCGGGAGAAGGGTTTCCTGGAGCAGGTCTTCGAGGCGCTTCACGAGGGCGTCATCGTGCTGGATGGGGAAGGGGAGATCTCCTTCATCAACGGGGCCGCCTGCCGCTTCTTCGGCCTGAATCCGGAAGCTGCCCAAGGCACCCTCATCACCGCCCGCATCCCAGGACTGGATTGGGCCTCGCTGGTGAAGCCCGGCATGGTGGTCTCGCGGGATCTGGAGATCTTCTATCCGGAGAACCGCTTCCTGAATTTCTATCTCTCGCCGATCAAACACGAGCAGTCCCCGGGCACCAATTTCGGCTGGGTCATGCTCGTCCGCGACCTGACCGTGACGCGCGCCGAGGCGGAGCAGACCTTGGAGTCCGAGCGCTTGAATGCCCTGACCCTGCTTGCCGCCGGCGTCGCCCATGAAATCGGGAATCCCCTGAACTCGCTGGACATCCATCTCCAGCTCATGGCCCGCAAGCTGAAGAAGCTGCCGCCCGGGGACCGCAAGCCGCTGGAGGAAAATCTCGAAACCGCCCGCAGCGAGATCAAGCGGCTCGATACGATCCTCCGCCAGTTCCTGCAGGCCATCCGCCCCACCACGCCGAACCGCGAGCGCTGCGATCTGCCCAAGGTGCTCTCCGACGCGCTGCGGCTCCTCGAACCGGAACTCGAAACCCGCGGCATCGCCGTCGAGCTTTCCCTCGCTACCGATTTTCCGCTCATGGAGGTGGATTCAGGGCAGTTCCAGCAGGTCTTCTACAACCTGATCCGGAATGCCTATCAGGCCATCGGCGGGGCAGGCGGCATCATCCGCGTGAGCGCCCGCGCGAACGAATACGAGGCCATCTTCACCATCGAGGACAACGGCACCGGCATCCCCCCGGAGCAGATGGGCTCCCTGTTCGAACCCTACCGCACTACCAAGCAATCCGGCACCGGCCTCGGCCTGCTGATCGTTCGCCGCGTCGTCCGCGAGCACGGTGGCGAGATCGAGGTCCAGAGCGAACCCGGCAGCGGCACCCGCATCCTCATCCATCTTCCCCGCGGTCCGCGCCCGGTCCGCTTGCTGGAAGCCGACCGCGTGATCGATATCGAAGCCAGCAGCCACTAGATGCCGGTTCCATCGTTCGGAAATTCTGAATTCGTCATTTCCTCATGACTCCGACTCTCCTGATCGCCGACGACGAACGCGCCACCCGTGATGGCCTCCGCTCCGCCTTGGAGGAGGAGTTCGAGGTATTCACCGCTTCGAATTCGAAGGAGGCACTCCAAGTCCTCAAGTCCGAGCCTATCGACCTCCTCCTCACCGATCTCCGCATGGGCGGGGATTCCGGTATGGACCTTCTGAGCGAGGCGATGAAGCTGCCCAATCCGCCCGTGTCCATCATGATGACGGCCTATGGCTCGGTGGATACCGCAGTGGAGGCCATGCGCCGCGGGGCCTGGCACTTCGTCACCAAGCCGCTGAATCTTGACGAGGTCGAAATGCTGCTGAAGCGCGCCCTGCGCAATCGCAAGCTGGAGACGGAGAACACCCAGCTCCGCGCGCAAATCGCGGATTCCTCCGGTCTGGAACGCCTTGCAGGCAAGTCGCCTGCCATCCAGCGCGTGATCGATGTGGTCAGGCAGGTCGCGCCCACCCGCGCCACCGTGCTGATCGAAGGGGAATCAGGTACCGGGAAGGAGGTGGTGGCGCATGCAATCCACCGTCTCAGCGGCCGCCCGCCGGAGAAACTGGTGATCGTCCACTGCGCCGCTCTCGCCCCGCAGATTCTGGAAAGCGAGCTCTTCGGCCACGAGAAGGGGGCCTTCACCGGCGCGGTCCAGCGCCGCATCGGCCGCTTCGAGCAGGCGGATGGCGGCACCCTCTTCCTCGATGAGATCGGTGAGATCGATGCCTCGATCCAAGTGAAGCTCCTCCGCGCCCTTTCCGAGCGCACCATCGAGCGGGTCGGCTCGAATACCCCGGTGAAGGTGGATGTCCGCCTCGTCGCCGCCACCAACAAGAATCTCTCGGCCATGGTCGCGCGCGGGGATTTCCGGGAAGATCTTTACTTCCGCTTGAATGTCGTGCGGATCGAAATGCCGCCGTTGCGGGAGCGCGCGGAGGACATCGTGATCCTCGCCGGAGCCTTCCTGAAGGAGTTCGCGGAGGAAAACGGTCGCCCGGTGAAGCCTCTCAGCGATGCCGCACTTTCCCGCCTCCGTGCCTATCCGTGGCCCGGTAATGTCCGCGAGCTCCGCACCGCCATCGAGCACGGTGTGGTGATGAGCAATGACCCGGTGATCGACCTGCATCATTTGCCCTCCTCCGTGACGGGAGATGCCCCCCTCGCGATTCTCCCCGTGACGGTCCCGGCAGAGGGTAAAATCACCCTTGCCGCTCCCCGGGAATTCAACTTGCATGCGCTCGAAACTAGCGCCATCCGCTCCGCCCTGGCACAAGCCGGAGGCAACCGGACGCGGGCTGCCGAACTTCTCGGCATCAGCCGCCGAACCCTCCAGCGCAAGCTGAAGGAGGAGGAAGACTGAAGCTCGCCGAGGCCCCGCGACCGATTCCACATGAGCAGCCCCACGACCTCGCATTTTGAAACGGCGGTGATGATCCGCCGGATCTTGTTTTTCCTGGTTCTGATCAGTTTCACCCTGCTCAACCTGCTGCCTCTTTTCCGGGGGCTGAATACGCCGCAGGCCATGGAGCAGGCGGCCATCGGGCGGGAGATCGCCCGCGGCAATGGCTTTGTGACCAAGATGGTCCGCCCGCTCGCCTATTATGAGGCGGAGAAGGAGAACAGCGGCCCGGTGGCCTTCACCGATTTCCGGGACACCTATCATGCGCCGCTGAACCCCTTGATCCTCGGGGCCGCGCTCAAGCTCGTGGGGGCCGACAAGCCCGACGCTTGGCCGATGGGCACCGGCGAGTTGATCTATCCCTTGGACCGTGTGGTCGCCTTGGTCTCGACACTCTTCTTTCTGATGTCGATCGGGGTCTGCTACCTGCTGGTAGGCAGGATATTCGATCCCAAGATAGCCGGCGTCACCGCGGTGCTCATGATGCTCTGCGACCTGATGTGGCAGTTTTCCCAGAGCGGCCTGCCGCAGATGCTGCTCATGCTGCTCTTTTCCTGCGGCCTCTATTTCACCTACCGCGCCATGGAGGCGCAGGAGGAAGGTCGGAGTAGCTTGGGCATGGCCATCCTCGGCACGGCCTTCTTCGTGCTGATGTGCTTGGCCCATTGGATCGCAATCTGGATCTTTCTCGGCTTCGCGATCTTCGCCGCCGTGGTCTTCCGGCCGCGCGGTGTGGTGGCTCTGGCCGCCCTCGGCCTGCTGGCGGTGGCCATCAGCGTCCCGCTGATCCGGGCAAACGATATCACGGGCCAGCCTTTCGGCACCGGCTTCTACGTCTTCTATAATGGCCTCGCCGGTGGTGCGGAGTCCATGGTGATGAGAAACCATGACCTCCAGAGCGAGCCCCTTTCCTTGGATGGTCTCCTGTTGAAAATCCTCGGCACGACCTTGGTGCAGGCTTCGGACCTCCTGCCCTTCCTGGGCGGTATTCTTGCCGCGCCGGTGTTCTTCATCTCCTTGCTCCACCCCTTCAAGCGCCGAACCATCGCCCATTTCCGCTGGGGGATCCTGCTCATGTGGGCATTCGCCGCCCTCGGCATGGCCGTTTTCGGGATTGATCGGGATCTCTCCACCAACCCGAACCAGATCCAT
The DNA here is from genome assembly GCF_025950095.1 of Luteolibacter rhizosphaerae. Lineage (NCBI taxonomy): Bacteria > Pseudomonadati > Verrucomicrobiota > Verrucomicrobiia > Verrucomicrobiales > Verrucomicrobiaceae > Neoluteolibacter > Neoluteolibacter rhizosphaerae. The sequence goes on from NZ_JAPDDR010000006.1 coordinate 13,748, forward strand.
ATTCTCTTTGCCCCGATCATGGCGGCCTATGGATTGGCCTTCATCTCCATCCTTTGGACCCGGCTTGATTTCGTGGCCCAGGCTCCCTTCCTGCGGAACGCCCATTTCGTGGTGCTCATCGTTCTTTCCGCCGCCCCCATGCTCCTCACGCTCCCGAACAAGGTGAAGATCGGCATGTGGCTCAGCAAGGGCGGCGTTCCATGGGAGGGCTATCGCGCCGACTTGCTGAGCAAGAATCTCCCGGAATACTTCAAGCCGAAGGACAAGACCAGTGAGGTTCCGACTCCCGTGATCGTCTCCGACCAACCTTGGGCGGTCGCATGGTACACGGACACGCCCTCCGTCTGGTTGCCCAAGAACCGTCGTGGTTTCGAGAAATTGGAAGACACGGCCGCCCGTCTTGGCACTCCCTTCACTGGCATCCTCATCACTCCGAGCTCCTTCGATTCGGGTATCCCATCGACAGTCCGGGGCCAGTATGGCGAGTTCGGATCCTTGGTTTTCAACGGCTACGTGAGCACCCTCACCGCCAGCAGCGCCCAGCGGAATGGCATCGCCATCATGTCCATGGACGGCAAGCTCGAGCCCATCGCCCGCCGCTATGACGTCCTGCGCCCTCTCACTTGGGAGTTCGTCTGGTACGGCAGCCGAACCACCGCCCCGGAGGGTCAGCGCTGATGGCTACCCGTAAAAAAGCCGATCCGGCAGCCGCCGAAACGGGCGAAACCAGCTTCGAAGCCGCCCTCGCCGAGCTGGAGGGAATCGTCGCCGCCATGGAGGAAGAGCAACTTCCTCTTGAGGAATTGGTCGCCCGCTACGAAAAGGGCTCGAAATTGCTCGCGCGCTGCGAGACGGTCCTCGCCTCCGCCCGGAAACGCCTCCAAACCATCTCCGCCCAAGCCGCTGCCGATGCCGCGGCGGCCGCCGGGGAGAATGAAGATTCTCCGGACGAAGACGACGAACCTGCCGGCCACCAGCCCGGCACCCCGGACGATAACGACGACGATGACGACATCCGCCTCTTCTGAGCATTCCGCCCTCGGCCCCTTGCTTGCCGCCATCCGTTCGCCTGAAGACGTCAAAAATCTCCCGGAGGCCGATCTGATCAAGCTGGCCGCGGAGATCCGGCATTCGCTCATCACCTGCCTTTCCCGGACCGGCGGTCACCTCGGCCCGAATCTCGGCGTCGTCGAACTCACCGTCGCGCTTCACCGCGTCTTCTCCACGCCGGAGGACCAGTTCGTCTTCGATGTCGCCCACCAGGGTTACGTCCACAAGATGCTCACCGGCCGTGCCGACCGCATCCACACGATCCGCACTTACCAAGGCTTGAACGGCTTCCTGCTCCGCAGCGAGTCGGAGCACGATAGCTACGGCGCGGGCCACGCCGGCACCGCTCTTTCCGCCGCCCTTGGCATGGCCGCCGCCCGCGATCTCGCGAAGGAAGACAGCCATGTCGTCGCCGTGGCCGGAGATGCCGCGTTTACTTGCGGCCCTACCCTCGAGGCGCTCAACAACATCGCGGAAACCACCAAGCGTTTCATCGTCGTGCTGAACGACAACGAGTGGTCGATCGACAAGAACGTCGGCGCCATCGCCCGCTATTTCAACGCCCTCCAGACCCACTCGACCTACGCCAGCGTCCGCAACACCGCCGCGGATTTCGTAGAGAAAGTGGCCGGCAAGGCCGTCCGCAAGCTCGCCCACAAGGTCGAGGAAGGCGCGAAGAACCTGCTCTTCCCGAACGTGCTTTTCGAGAAGTTCGGCCTGCGCTACTACGGCCCGATCGACGGTCACGATCTGCCGCTATTGGTCCGCACCTTCGAGCACCTCAAGACGCTCAACGAGCCGGTCGTCCTCCACATCATCACGGAGAAGGGCCGCGGCTATCAGCCGGCCCTCGACAATCCCGGCAAGTTCCACGGCCTCGGCGCCTACAAGATCGAGGACGGCTCCACCGATGTCTCGGCGACTCCGACTTGCTCGGACATCTTCGGCCGCACCGTGACCGACATGGCCAAGGCGGACGAAAAGGTCGTCGCCATCACCGCCGCCATGCCCGGCGGCACCAAGCTGGAGATCTTCAAGAAGGAGCTTCCCGCCCGCTACTATGACGTGGGCATCGCGGAAGAACACGCCGCGCTCTTCGCTTGCGGCATGGCCACGAAGGGTTTCAAGCCCTTCCTCGCCATCTACTCCACCTTCATGCAGCGCGCCTATGACATGATCATCCATGACATGGCGCTGCAGGGACTGCCCGTCCGCCTCTGCATGGACCGTGGCGGTCTCTCCGGCGATGACGGCCCGACCCACCACGGCCTTTTCGATATCGGCTACCTCCGCCCCGTTCCCGGCTTGGTTCACATGCAGCCTGCGAATGAAGCGGAGTTCATCGCGATGCTGAAGTGGATGTCTACCTACGAGGCCGGCCCCTCGGCCATCCGTTATCCCCGCGGCCCGATCAACGGTACCCCGCTCGAAGCCTCGGTCACGCCGATCGAACTCGGCAAGTCGGTGGTCGTCGCGGAAGGCACGGATGTTCTTCTCCTGGGTCTCGGTACCCTTTTCTCCATGGCGGAGAAGACCAAGGCCATGCTTGAAGAGCGCGGCCTTTCCGTCTCCCTAGTCAACCCGCGCTTCATCAAGCCTCTCGACACCTCGGTCATCGAGCGCCTCGCCAAGCAAGCCAAGGTCGTCTGCACCTTCGAGGACCACGTCCTCCACAATGGTTTCGGCTGCGGCGTCATCGAGCTCCTCTCCGACGCCCGCATCACCACTCCCGTCGAGCGCATCGGCTGGCCGGATGAGTTCGTCGAGCACGGCAAGCCGGACATCCTCATGAAGCTCCACGGCATGACCGCGGAAGCCGCATTCGAGAAGATCATCGCGCACTTCTAAGAGCCTCTCTCCATCATGGCCGAGTTCATCGAAAGAGTCGCCACCGACTGGATCGAAGTCCGTGCCAAACACGTGCGCGTCCGCAAGGGCCACCCCGGCATGCTGCAAATGAAGCAGCTCCGGGCGCTCTTTGAAGCCGATAGTCTCCCGGTAATGAGTTGCTTTTGGATCACCCGGGACAAGCGCATCCACTTCAAGCCGAACTTCCCGGCCTCCCTGCGCCCCGCAGTTCGCGCGATCATGCTCCCCTGAAACGCAGGGTTGCAATTTGCCCGATCTAACGGTTTGAGCATCTCCGTTTCTCGTTCATTATCAGCAATCGGGATCCGGGCATGCCCCTTGCGAATGGGAAGGGGTTATGAAACAGCCCTTATGGATTGCCGCAGGCATGCTCTCCCTCGCCACTCTCACCCAGTGCGACAAGGCCGAGCACCAGGTTGAAAAGATCGAGAGCAAGGCCGACATGAGCTTTGCCAAGAACACCTTCGAGTCCCTCGCGCGGGGTGATTCCGCCGTCATCGACAAGATCGACTGGGCCACTCTCACCGCGATGGGCCAGAATATCGGTGCCGCCTACTCCCAGCTTCCCTCGGAAACCGAGAAGCGGAACCTCGAAACCACCTTCGTCACCCAGTTCGCCACCTCCTTCCGTGAGTCCGGCGGCTCCCCTGACAAGTTCGAGAACTGGCGCGTCAGCCATCACGACGATCTCAAGACCGAGGTCGCTGCCGACTCCGGCGGCGGTACCATCACGATCACCGTCACCGAGCGCGACAGCAAGGAGCGCATCTCCGGCCTCGGCTTCATCCGTTAATTCGGCTCACGCCTCGACTTCCAAGGTCGGGGCCACCGACACCACCGCGTCCAGAAAGGATGGGAACTCCGGTTCCCATCCTATTTTCCGCAGCTTGGCATTCGACACCCGCTTGTGCGTCCAACCCCGCTTCCGGTTCGGATCCCTTGGTCCGCTCGGCGGCAACTCCCTCCCGAAGATGTCGGCGAGCGCCTCATAGCACGCCCTCTGGCTCATCGGCCCCGAATCGGAAACATTGTAGATCCCCGGCCCCTCCACCTCAGCCAGCGTCCGCACCGCCCTCGCCGCATCATCGCGATGGATCTGGTTCAAAAATCGCCGACCATCCTCCTCGATCACCGCCTCGCCGTTCAGGAACTTCTTCAGAATCACGCTGCGGCCCGGCCCATAGATCCCGGAGAGCCGTGCCACGCCCCCCCCCGCAGCCAGCACCAGCTCCTCCGTCTCGCGCAGGATCATCCCCGTCTCGCGATCCGGCATGGCCGCGCTCTCCTCCGTCACCTCCGAGCCATCCGTCTGCGCATAGACCGAGCTGCTCGAAGTGAAGATCAGCCTCACGCCCGGAAACGCCTCTAGCAGATTCCGGCACCCGTCCCGATACACCGCACGGTAAGCCTCCGGCCCGCCCCGGCCCGATGCCGCGCAGTGCACGATCAAGTCCGGTGCGATGTCCAAGCCTCCCACCGCCTCCGCCGAGGACACATCGCAGGCAAGCGTCCCATCTCCTCCTGAAAGCGACAGCGCCACCACCTCCCAGCCTTCCTCGCGGAACTCGCGGGAAATCGCTTGGCCCAGATAGCCATGGCCGCAGAGCAGGAGAATCGGCATGCCGCTTTCTCACCCCGCCTCGGCATCATGTAAAGAAGCTCAAGCCCCCGCCTCAACCGATCGGCTTGATATAATAGCTCCGCGACACCCCCTCGATATCGTGGTGGATATGGAAGGCCTCCGGGCAATCCTGCTCGATCGCATCCAGAATCTCCGGCAGCTCCTCGTGCGTCACGATCGTCCGCACCAGATGCAGCGGCTCCGCCGAGTATCCGCCCGTCCCGCCTTGGATCGTGAAGGTCCGGTGCGGCGCCGCCTTCGTGATCGCCCTCCCGATCTTGTCCGGCTCTTTCCCGAAGGCCGTGATCATCACCAGTTTGAACTTCCGGAAGAAGTTGTTCAGCGTCTCCGCCCCGGTGAAGATGAAGATCGCCGTATACATCAGCGTGTTGATCACCGGCTCGATCTTCCCGGACGAGAAGTATTCCAGCACCAGACCGAAGACGCAGGAGATCGCCGCGGAAATCACCGCGATGCTTCCCACCGGCTTCAGATACTTCATCGCGAACCACGCCCCCAGGATGTCCTCGTCCCCGGTCGAGCCCCGCAGCCGCAGCGCCAGCGCCTTCGCCAGTCCCGACAAGATCCCGCCGAAGAGCACCAGGATCAGCCGCTCGTCATGCGCATCCGCCATCTTCATCTCCGGCAGCAGCGGCAGCGCCACCAGTACCATCCCTACCGAGAGCGCCGTCCGGATCGCAAAGGTTTTACTGATCTTCTTGAAGGCGAATCCCACCAGGATCGCCTGCGAGATCCCGTAGAGGATCATGAACAGCGAATCGCTCTTGAAGAAATAAGCCAGCGCCGCCGCCACCCCCTCGAAGCCCGTCAGGATCACCTTCGCGGGGAACACGAAATACTTCAGCGCGATGGCGTACAATAACCCGGAGGCCGCCAGCGCGGTGTATTCCAGCACGGGGTGCCGCCGATCAAGCCAAGCGCGGAGGTTCAATGCACCGACAGTAGTGATACCGGTCTCTCCTCGGCAAGGCTGTCCCCATTCCAATTCGACCTGTTATCTCCACTAGCCCCTCACTTCGGTATCTCGTTCAGCGTATACCACCCCTCGTCATGCCATAGCTTCGCCCCGGAGGCCGCCTTCACCCCTGCCGCCTTCAAATGGTGCACATGCCCCTGCACCATCCCGTTCACCTTCAGCCGCACCTTCATCTTGTCCGCGGATACTTCCGCAGCCATCACCTTCGGCTTGAAGTGATCCACCTCCGGCGAGCCATACTCCGCCTGATAGATGTAGGTCCAAGCATCCAGCGCATAGGACTCCGGCTTGCCCGCCGTCTCCGCATCCACCGGCTCGGTGAAGCTCACCTCGAAGCCATCCCGCAGCGCCGAGATTGTATGCATCTCGAAGGGCGTCTTGCCCGTCCACCGCACCCGCTCGAAGGTGAAGGGCTTGCTCCCGCTCGATGCCCAACCGCGGTTCGTCCCGCCGATGAATACCGTGCCGTCCTCCGCCTGCCGCACGGGCACCAGCCCGGCTTCAAAGCCTTCCAGAAAATGGAACACCGCGCCCTGATAGAGCCCGTTCACCTTCTCCAGACACACGCGCTGCAGTTCGGATTTCGTCTGCTCGCCCACGTAGAGCTGCTTCTCCCAGGGGCCGAACTTCCCGCCCGTCGTGTCCGCCACGATCCCCGAGGGTGAGTGCCCCACCTTCGCGTGCGGGAATACCACTGTCGGCGGCACGAATTCCGGGATCCGCTTCCGCTCTGCCAGGATCCGTGACTTGTCGTTCGGCTCCACCGGCCGCGGCCCGATCGCCTTCGTATCCGCATAGAACTTGTTCCCCTGCGGATTGCCTTGGAAGGAACCCGGCTTCAGCCACTTCAGCGAGGACGAGCCGTTCCACGGCCCTTGGTTGTCGGTATAGAAGACATCGCCCTCCGCATTCATGCCAATCCCCCCCGGCGAGCGGATTCCCGAGCAGGTCGGGATCATCTCGCCCTTCGGCGTGATCCTCAGCGCCCAGCCACGATACGGCGATTCCGCGGTGAAGGAGCCCGTCAGGCACAGCACCGTCCAGATATCCCCGTTCTTATCCGGATCGGAGCCGAAGATATATTCATGATAGTCCCCCTTGATCCCCCAGTCCGAGTTGATCGTCTCGAAGGTATCGGCCTTGCCGTCGCCGTCGCTATCCTTGATCCGCGTGATCTCCGGGCGCTGCGTCAGATACAGCCAGCCATCCTTCCAGAACATTCCCAGCGGCTCGTGCAGCCCCTCCGCGAACTTCGACCAGTTCACCTTCGAGAGATCGGAGCCATACGCGCCCGTGCAGATCCACAGGTCGCCGCGCCGCGAAGTCACCGCGATCTTCTGCTCCGGCATCAGCGCGATCGAGCCCAGCTCCATCACCTCGCCCGGTGGTAGCGGGATCTCCTCCCGGATGTAGAAGTCGGATTGCTGCTGGGCCTGAAGCGCGGTCACCAGACCGGTGGCGATCAATCCGCAGAGGGAAGCGTGGGTGAGTAGGCTGTTCATGGAAAAGGCACTTGAAACTTTGTAACTCATCGATCGTCGTCTCTAACGACACATCTCTCGCCTTCGAGAGCTAACGGGGTGGCCATCAGACACCCCGAGGTAAGCGGAGCGCGAAATTTGCTCCCCCAGGCGACGGAAAGGAGGCAGCCCGGTGTAAGCGCGGCGCCAACCTTCTCCTTCCTCTAGAGCCCCAAAGGGGCGGCGAGGAGAAAGCCCAAGGGAAGCGAAGCGCAACCCTGGGTCAGACCCCGACCCACCTGCGCACCCTGAAGGGGTGCGAGGAGGATGGGATAAACCCTTGCGTCTCCGCACTTGGACCATCACTTCCACGAGTAGGTAACCGTTGCCGGCTTTCCGGGTGAAACCTTCACGAAGACCTTCCCATCCCGACTGACGAGACCTTCCCCCTCCGCCTTCACGCGAACCGCACCCAGCTCGAAACCCTCCGGCCCCTCCTTCACCCCCGCCTTCTCCGCGATCAGGATCTCCATCGGGCCTCCCTCTCCATTCACGGCGATCGTGCGCGCTAGGGCCGGCTCTCCGGTAGCACCTGCAGGCTTCCACGTGTCTAACAAAAACTGCGCTCCCACCTGCACCGAGAAGGTCGGGTTCCCTGCCGCATCCAGCTTGTAGCCGCGGAAGCGCGCATTATCCGGCAGCGCCCGACTCCCGCTCAGCTTCACCACCTTCTCGCCCGCCGGCGCCTGGTTACCTTGCCCGCGATCCGTCCAGTGCCGCGAGGCATCCATGAACGAGCCGGTCCAGATCAGCTCCGGCGCGAGATCGTCCGCGCTGTATGCCATGTTCACGTTGCCCGGGAATCCGATGCCGATGCCACGCGGCGTGGTTCCCTCGATGAAGTTGCGGTAGACCACGGCCCGCCCGTTCAGCGGCACCAGCGGGATCGGTTCGCGTCCGCCTTTCACCGAGGTGTCGGAGAGGCTCTTCCAGCCCGGCACGCTCGCATTCCGCCACGCCAGCGCGATACCCTCGTTGCCGTAATACTCGAAGTATTCCACGCGGATTTTGTGAGGACCGGCCTCCAGCTTGATCGAGCCTTCTTTCCCGCGACCGCCATCCATCGGCCCGGTCCCGTTCACCTCCGCCACCGTCTTCCCGTCGATGATCACGCGCGCACCGTCGTCGGCATCGATGCGGAAAAGATAGTCCGCAGAGTAGGGGGCAGTCAGGTCTCCTTCCCACACCATCCCGAAGAGATCCGTATGTCCGGCCTTCTTGATGCTGATCTTGCCATCGTGCTCTTCCTCGATGTTCTCCGCCTTGAGCGTGGAGAAGTCCGGCAGCTTCTGCCACTCGCCTTTGTAGACCTGTGAGATCAGGTTCGCGATCGGTGGCTTTGCCGCGGGTAGGGGATGCAGCTTCAGGATCTCATCCTGGGTCCACGGCCCTTTCCGGTCCGCCGTGGCCTCTCGCGTCGCCTTCACGAACTCCGCCGTCACCACCTCCGCCTTGTTGCCCCAGCTCGTCCGCGCATAGCTCAGGATCGCCGCGATCTGGTCGTCCGGCAGCACGCTGCCTTGCGGTGGCATCTCCAGGTTGAATTTCCGGCCGTCCACCTCCACCTCGCCGTGCAGGCCGTGCAGCACGATCTTCACCGGCCGCGCCGCATCGCCCATCACCCAATCGCTCCCGGCCAGCGGTGGAAAGGTTCCTCCCGTTGCCCCCTTGCCATCGGCACCGTGGCAGGCGGAGCAGTAGAGCGTGTAGAGCTGGCCTCCGTCCTGGGCATGGAGTGGCAGGGCACAGAGCGGGGCGAGGAGAGCGGCGCGGAGCAGCATGGGTCACAGAAGAACGTTTATCGGCGGCGCTGCCTATCCCCTGATCTGGTGATATGACAGGAATGGCCCCGAAGCCGGTCTCCGTGTCCGCAGATCAGCGCCGGAAGATTCTCCCCAAAGGAATCTCCAGCCCGGGAAGCAGTTTGGTAGTGATCGCGGGATGGGTCCCGTTCTCCAGCACCATTACCGGTTCGTCACGCTTCGTGAAGAAATCGAAAACCTCGATCGTCTCGGTATCCGGACTTACCAACCACAGCTCCTTCGCGCCATATCGAGCATAGATCTCCCGCTTTACCTTGCGGTCCCGCCGGGCGGTGGATGGCGATAGCACTTCGATCACTAAGTCCGGGGCTCCTTCCGCACCTCGCTCGGAAAGAAGTTCAAGCCGCTCCCCGGAGAAAAAGCAGAGATCCGGGCAGAGCACGTTGTGCTCGCTCAGGTGCACGTCAAAGGGGGCGACAAATAACTTCCCGGGATCTGCACCGGACTCCAAGTGGTTCCCGATGACCAGGATCAAGTTCAATACCAGTTGTTGGTGATTCCGGAAAGGGGAGGGGGCCATGATGATCTCGCCGTCGATCAGCTGGGCGTAGGGCGGGCCTTCCCCGAGCGCCATGAAATCGGCGACGGTTTTCTTGTGCTCCGCGACTACAGCCATGCTTGCAAGCTAGCAGCTCTTTCCCCGAGCGCCAAGACGGGACTTCCCGCTTCACCGCTCCACCGCCCGGTTGGAGGTATAGTAGCGCTGCAGCCCCAGCACCGCCGCATCCGCATACTCGCGGAAGATCGAGGGCCGGTTCTTTCCCGCCACCTCCCGCAGGCCTTCATAGTCCCCCGCGATCATCCGCGCATGATCCTCCTGCGAGTTCATCACGTAGGGTTCATAGTAGAGCACCGGGCAGTGATAGATGCGGTTGGCCAGGAGATTGCGCGCCCACAGATAGGGGTTCCCCTGCACGTTCTTCGCCGTGCCCACCCCGCCGAAGTAAATGTAGGGCGGCATCGCGGTGCGCTCCACGAAGGCCGTCGCCGTCGCCTGGGCCAGGTTCGCCTCCTCCGTGTGGATGCCCTGCAGCAGCTTTAGCAGCAGGTCGTGCCGCTGGTCCGCCAGGCCGACCTCGTCGTCCGTGTAAGCCCCGTTCAGGATCATGTGGAAGTGATTCTTCGGCACTAGCGTTGGTGCCGCGGGATTGCCCCAGGCATCCGCGTTGAAGTGCAGGCACAGCACCAGATCCGGCTGGATCGTTTCGTTCACCAGCTTGGCGCGCGCACGGATCTCCGCGGTGCGGTAGAAAAGCCTCTCGGATAGCCTCACGATGTCCCCGCCCGCGCTGCTCTTGCCGGCTTCCTCGCGCAGCATCTCCGGGCGCAGCGGCGTCACCGGTTCGGTCTTGTCGCGCACCAGCGTCACGATCGCGCCCATTGCCTCCAGCTTCGGCTTCATCAGCTTCGCCACCTGCAGAGTCATGTCGCCCTCCTGCACCGGCGGAGATCCCGGGATCTGGAACCAGCGCTCCTCCATCTTCGCCCAGTCCCCGCCGATGTGGCCGGGATCGATCGCGATCTTCAGGCCCGCCAGCGGCTGGTCCGCCGGGGCCGCGGGCAGCTCCAGGCAGCTCCGCCAGTAGCGCGGGGCAGGGGACTCGATTCCCTCCGGTGCGAATCGCAGCTGGAAGCTTTCGCCCGGCGCGGTCTGGATCTCGACTGCCTGATCCCCCACCTTGAAGTAGTCCCGCCACGCGGGCGAAACGGTGAAAACATCGTCCATCAGCCGCAGGAAGTTTCGGCGCGAGATGGTCGATTGGTAGCGGTTGATTTCCAGCCAGTCCGGGCTACCTGCCAAGTCCGAGAGTGTGGCCTTCCCCGCCGTCCTCCCGGGGTCTTCCGGGGTCGGGCCGGGGGGCGCTTTCCGGAGCACCAGCAGCATCACGGCCGCGCCCAGTACAATCGGGATCAGGAAGGGCAGCGCGCGGGACTTCATCGGGGATTTGGCTTGGCGGTACTAAGGCTGGAGCGATATGCCTCGCGGGCCGTGGCGATGCCGCCGCGGCCGGAATCTCCCGGTTTCATGGAGTCGATTCGCATACTTTTTCTCGGAGACATCGTTGGCGAACCCGGTCGCAAGGCCGTGATCGAGCATTTGCCGCTCCTGCGCAAGGAGCTGAACCTCGATTTCATCATCGTGAACGGCGAAAACGCCGCCGGCGGCCGTGGCATTACACCCCGTATCGCCATTGACCTGCTGCGCGCCGGTGCCGCGGTCATCACCACGGGCGACCACGTCTGGGATCAGGCGGAGATCGTCGATTACTTCCCCACGGAGCCGCGCCTGCTCCGCCCGATCAACTATCCCGCGGACACTCCGGGGCAGGGTTCGGTCGTCTTGGATACACCCAAGGGTCGCGTGGGAGTCATTCAAGCTCAAGGCCGTTCCTTCATGAATCCGCCCTTGGAGAATCCCTTCCTGCTGGCGGAGGCGGAAGCCGACCGCCTCCGCGCGGAGGGGGTGCAGGTGATTTTCGTCGATTTCCACGCCGAGACCACCAGCGAGAAGATCGCCATGTGCCGCGCACTCGATGGTAAGGTTTCCGCAGTCGTCGGCACCCACACCCACGTCCAGACCGCCGATGAGCGGATTCTTGCCGGGGGCACCGGAGCCCTTACCGATGCCGGCATGTGCGGACCGGAGGAGTCCGTTCTCGGCCGTGCTCCGGAATCCGTGATCTGGCGCTTCCGCACCGGCATGCCCACCCGTTTCCCCATCGCCTCCGGCCCGGTGCGTCTCTGTGGAGCGCTCGTCGATGTCGACCCGGCGACCGGTTCTTGCCGGGAGATTTCCCGATTTAACCGGCTTCTGATCGCGGAAGAGCCTGTGGAACATTCTTAAGTGATTGGATTTCAGGGAATTTAGGGCTAATTCCGATAAATCTTCTTCCAATCGATATTTTTTTTGACAGTATGGGCGGCTTTGTTCAACTTCCGCCCCGCTTTTCCCGGAACCGACGGGAGATTCGCAGGGGCTTCTTCGTCTCAGGACACAGCCTCCCGGATCTCACCGGAAGAACCCGGAAATCGCATCAGATCAGCCGTCAGGCTCGTGTAGCTCAGGGGTAGAGCGCATCCTTGGTAAGGATGAGGTCGGGGGTTCAATTCCCCCCACGAGCTCCAGCGGTCGCTAGAGCGGAAGAGCAGCCCAAGTCTTAAAGCGTAACCACCACAACCATGGCCAAAGAATCATTCAAGCGGAACAAGCCGCACGTTAATATCGGAACCATCGGTCACGTTGACCACGGCAAGACCACCCTCACCGCAGCGATCACCAACACGCTGGCCGATAAAGGTTTCGCAGAAAAGAAGAGCTATGCTGACATCGACGCCGCTCCGGAAGAGCGCGAGCGCGGTATCACCATCAACACCGCTCACGTTGAGTACGAGACCGACAAGCGTCACTACGCTCACGTCGACTGTCCGGGTCACGCTGACTATGTGAAGAACATGATCACCGGCGCCGCCCAGATGGACGGTGGCATCCTCGTGGTGTCCGCTGCCGACGGCCCGATGCCGCAAACCCGCGAGCACATCCTTCTCGCCCGCCAGGTCGGCGTGCCCGCCCTCGTGGTGTTCATGAACAAGGTTGACCTCGTCGACGACGCCGAGCTCCTCGAGCTCGTTGAGATGGAAGTCCGCGACCTCCTCTCCACCTACGAATTCCCGGGCGACGAGATCCCGATCGTCATGGGCTCTGCCAAGCAGGCCCTCGACGGCGACGCCACCCACAAGGAGAACATCCTCAAGCTGATGGAAGCCGTCGACTCCTACATCCCGGAGCCGGAGCGCGCCATCGACAAGCCCTTCCTCATGCCCGTGGAAGACGTGTTCTCGATCGAAGGTCGCGGAACGGTCTGCACCGGTCGTGTCGAGCGCGGCATCATCAAGAAGATGGAGGAAATCGAGATCGTGGGCATCCGCGATACCCAGAAGACCACCGTCACCGACATCGAAATGTTCCGCAAGCTGCTCGACGAAGGTCGTGCAGGTGACAACGTGGGTCTCCTGATCCGCGGCCTCAAGAAGGACCAGGTCGAGCGCGGTCAGGTGATCGCCAAGCCGGGTTCGGTGAAGGCTCACAGCAAGTTCAAGGGTGAAATCTACGTCCTCTCCAAGGACGAAGGTGGCCGTCACACCCCGTTCTTCTCGAACTACCGCCCGCAGTTCTACTTCCGCACCACCGACGTGACCGGAAGCATCAAGCTGCCGGAAGGTGTCGAAATGGTGATGCCTGGCGATAACGTGAACCTCGAAGTCGAGCTCATCACACCGATCGCCATGGAGCAGACCATGCGCTTCGCTATCCGCGAAGGCGGCCGCACCGTGGGTGCCGGTCGTGTCAGCGAAATTCTTTGACTAACCCTTAGGAAGGTCCTCAGTCTGTCGCCCCGCGACGCCCGGCTGAGACGATTTCCGGGGCACTTCGGCACTTTGCCGGGGTGCCCCGCCATCGCCTCCACCGGTCACGAAGATAAAACGGAAGTAGCTCAATTGGTAGAGTAGCGGTCTCCAAAACCGTTGGTTGTGGGTTCGAGTCCCACCTTCCGTGCCATCTTCTTCATCACTCTTTCCCTCTCAGGTAACCCCGGCATGTTCGCAAAAGTCTCACGTTTCGTCGGCGAAGTGAAAGGCGAACTCCGCAAGGCCAGCTGGCCTTGGGAGTCCGATCCCAAGGTCAAGGGTTTCAAGAAGTACAAGGAGTTGGTCGATTCGACCGTCGTGGTCCTCATCGCCACGATCCTCTTGGCAGGATTCGTGTCGTTCTGGGACTTCATCTGCACGACCGTCCTGAACTTCATCACGAAGCTGGGCCACTGAGCCCCGTTTCGGATCCCGCTTTTTCCCGGCCAGCCTTTTTCCATCCCGTCATGCCAACCCCGTCTCCAGAAAACCAGTGGTACGTCGTCCACGTCCTTTCCGGACAAGAAGGACGAGTCAAGGAGCGCATCCTCCGCCAGCGCGAAGCGGAAGAAATGGGAGACTATATCTTCGAGGTGCTGGTCCCGACCGAAATGGTTTCCGAGATCCGCCGCGGTAAGAAGACCTCCACCAAACGGAAGTTCTTCCCCGGCTACATCATCGTGAACATGAATCTCCTCACTCCGGAAAACCAGCTCGTCGAGAAGACCTGGTATTTCATCAAGGAGATGGAAGGTGTCATCGGCTTCGCCGGCACCAAGGACCGCCCCATCCCCATGCGCCAGAGCGAGGTGGACGGCATGCTTTCCCAGATCAAGGAGCGCGAGGAGCACGCTCGCCCCGCCATCAGTTTCGAAGTCGGCGATACCGTCAAGGTCGCCGATGGCCCCTTCCAGAGCCAGAACGGCATCGTCGAGGAAATCGATCCCGAGCGCGGCAAGCTGCGCGTCTCGGTTACCATCTTCGGTCGCTCCACTCCGGTCGAACTTGAATACTGGCAGGTCGAACGCGCCTGACCGATTCGCTCTCAAAACACTGATCCCGCAATCCCTCTACCACCATGGCCAAGGAAGTTGTCAAAGTCATCAAGCTCCAGATTCCCGCCGGAGCTGCTAACCCGTCCCCGCCCGTCGGACCGGCTCTCGGTCAGGCCGGTGTGAACATCATGGGCTTCTGTAAGGAGTTCAATGCCCAGACCCAGAGCCAGTCCGGTGACGTGCTCCCGGTTGTGATCTCGGTCTACAAGGACAAGAGCTTCACCTTCATCACCAAGAAGCCCCCCGCCGGCAACTTGCTCAAGAAGGCCGCCGGTCTCGCCTCCGGTTCCAAGGAAGCCAACAAGATCAAGGTCGGCAAGATCACCAAGGAGAAGCTCATGGAAGTCGTGGCCATCAAGATGCCCGACCTCAACACCAAGGACCCGGAAGCCGCTGCCCGCATTCTCGCCGGCACCGCCCGCCAGATGGGCCTCGAGATCGAAGGAATGTAAATTTTCCCGCTCTGGCTCCGGCCGGGGCAAGAAACCGCAGGAGGGCGCCCCCGGGCGTCCGCCAGCACTGCAAAAAGAAACATGAAGACCCGCAGCAAGCGATACACGAAAGCCGCCGCCCTCGTGCCGGCCGGCAAGTCCTACGGCTTGGAAGAAGCTGTCGGCACCGTGAAGAAGTTCCCGGCGCCGAAGTTCGACCCCACCGTCACCGTTTCCTTCCACCTCGGCGTGGATCCCCGCAAGAGCGACCAGATGGTTCGTGGTTCCGTGGCACTGCCGCACGGCACCGGTAAGAACGTCCGCGTCGCCGTCTTCGCCGCCGGTGCCGCCGCTGAGGCCGCCACCGCCTCCGGCGCCGAGTTCGTCGGTTTCGAGGAACTCATCAAGAAGGTCCAAGGCGGGTTCACCGACTTCGACGTGGCCATCGCCACGCCGGACGCCATGACCGAAGTCCGTAAGATCGCCCGTGTCCTTGGTCCCCGCGGCCTCATGCCGAACCCGAAGACCGGCACCGTCACCGACGATGTTGCCAAGGCCGTCAAGGAAGTGAAGGCCGGTCGTATCGACTACAAGCTCGACAAGAACGGCAACGTCTCCGGCGCTGTCGGCAAGGCTTCCTTCTCTGAAGAAGCCCTCCTCGAGAACGCCCGCGCTTTCATTGATAGCGTCGTCCGCGCCAAGCCGGCTTCCGCCAAGGGCAACTTCGTCCGCAGCGTGACGCTCGCCGCCTCCATGTGCCCCGGTATCGCGCTGGAATCCAGCGTCTACACCAAGTCCGTCTAACCTTTCCACGACCATGAATCCCGACAAGAAAGTCATCATCGACGGTCTGCTCGAAAAGGTGAACGCCTCGCCGTACGTGCTCGTGGTGGATTACACCGGCATGACGGTTCCGCAGTTCTCCGAACTCCGTAACCGCCTCGGTGCGGCCGGTGCCGAGTGCCACGTCGCCAAGAACACCTACGTCAAGAAGGCTCTCTCCGAAGCCGGTCTCCCGGACATCGGCGAGTCCCTCGTCGGCCAGACCGCTTTCGTCACCGGTGACAGCGAGGTCTTCGCTGCCGCCAAGGCCATCAAGAACTTCGAGAAGGAGTTCAAGAAGCCGGAACTGAAGGTCGGCATCCTCGACGGTGCCATCCTCGGCCCGGACAAGCTGAAGGTCATCGCCGACATCCCGTCCCGCGAAGCCATCCTTTCCCAGCTTCTTGCCACGATCCTCGAGCCTTCCACCCGGATCGCCCGCGTCATCCAGAAGAAGTTCAACCCGGATGCGGACTCCAAGAAGGACGAAGCCCCGGCCGAAGAAGCAGCTCCCGCAGCCGAAGCCGCTGCGGAGCCCGCCGCCGAAGCCTGATAACAATCTGAATAGACGGTCGCGGCGTCTCCCGCCGCGGCCTGAACCCACAATGGTTCCTCGTCGGGGTGGCGGCCGCCTCCCTCAAATGTCCGGAAGCCTCCGGGCGCGACGATACCGCAAAGGAGAAATACAATGGCCAATATCGAACAACTCGTTGAAGAACTCGGCAAGCTCACCGTTCTGGAAGCTGCCGACCTCGTGAAGAAGCTGGAAGAGACCTGGGGCGTTTCCGCCGCAGCTCCCGTCGGCGTTGCCGTGGCTGCTGGCCCGGCTGAAGCCGTCGAAGAGAAGACCGAATTCGATGTCGTCATCACCGACGGTGGTGCCAACAAGATCGCCGTCATTAAGGCAGTCCGCGAAGTTTCGCCGGGCCTAGGCCTTGCGGACGCGAAGAAGGTCGTCGAAAGTGCTCCTGCCAAGGTGCTCGAAGGTGTCTCCAAGGACGCCGCCGAAGCTGCCAAGAAGAAGCTCGAAGAGGCCGGCGCCAAGGTCGATCTCAAGTAATCCAGTTTACCGGATTTGCTTCGCGGCCGGTGTCCCGGCCGCGAAGCCTTTTCCGGAACCGGCGGAAGCCGTCACAAAATCAAGCGACCGTTTCCGCCGATCCCGGACCATTTTTCCATCCTCTGAATCTCATCTGCCCGGCACCGCTTGCGGTCCGGGCTCAACTTGCAAGCACCATATCCAGCCATGGCCGACCGTCTCCAATTCGGGAAAATCGAGGAAGTCATTGAACCGCCGAACCTGATCGAGGTTCAGAGCCGCTCCTACGAGGAGTTCATGCAAAAGGACGTACCGGCAGGCGAGCGCACCGATTCGGGGCTCCAAGCCGTCTTCCGCGAAGTTTTCCCGATCAAGAGTTACGACGAAGCGATCGAACTCGACTTCGTCACCTACGACATCGAGGACCCGAAGATCACTTCGCTCGACGCCCTGCGTTCCGGCGAAAGCTTCTCCGCCGCCCTCTACGTGACTTTCAAGCTGAAGGATGAGACCGGCACCAAGAAGGAGCGCGTCTACATGGGCGAACTCCCGATGATGACCCGTCGTGGTACCTTCATCATCAACGGTGCAGAGCGCGTCATTGTGTCGCAGCTCCACCGCTCCCCGGGCATTTGCTTCGAAACCTCGCAGCACCTGAACGGCAAAATCCTCCACTCCTTCCGCATCATCCCGGACCGCGGTTCCTGGTTGGAAGTGCAGTTCGATACGAACGACCTGCTCTACGTTTATCTCGACCGCCGCCGCCGTCGCCGCAAGTTCTTGGCGACCACTTTCCTGCGCGCCCTCGGCTACCCGACGGACCGCGACATCGTGACGAATTTCTACGGCGTCGAGAACCTGAAGCTGAAGGAAGAGATGGACGAGCAGGAGCTCGGTCACAAGGTTCCCTTCGAGGACATCCTCGATGGCGAGCTCGTCGTGGCGAAGGCCTACGAGCCGCTCACCATCGGCATCGTCCGCCAGCTCATCGCACTCGGCCACAAGCAGATCGAAGTGATCGACGGTCGCGAAGACGAAATCCTGCTCAAGTCGCTCCGCAAGGACCCGGCGAAGGATGAGGATAGCGCCCTTAAGGACATCTACCGCAAGCTGCGCCCCGGCGATCCGCCGACCGCCGCGAACGCCCGCGCCCTGCTCAAGCGCCTCTTCTTCGACCCGAAGAAGTACGACCTGACCCGCGTCGGTCGTTACAAGATCAACAGCAAGCTGGAGAGCAAGGTCAGCTCCGACGAGCGCATCATGGTCCCCGAGGACTTCCTCGGTGCCGTGAAATACCTGCTCAAGCTCAAGAAGGGGGAAGGCGTGATCGATGATATCGATCACCTTGGCTCCCGCCGCGTCCGTGCCGTGGGCGAACTTCTCTCCAATCAGTGCCGCGTGGGCCTCGCCCGCACCGAGCGTCTGGTCAAGGAGCGCATGACCCTGTTCGACGTGAACATCGAGGGCATGACCCCGCAGAAGCTGATCAACCCGAAGGCCCTTTCGGCCGTCGTGCGTGACTTCTTCGGCCGGTCCCAGCTCTCCCAGTTCATGGACCAGACCAACCCGCTGGCCGAGCTGACGCACAAGCGCCGTCTCTCCGCCCTCGGACCTGGCGGTCTGAACCGCGACCGCGCTGGCTTCGAAGTCCGCGACGTTCACCCGTCCCACTATGGCCGTATCTGCCCGATCGAGACCCCGGAAGGTCCGAACATCGGTCTGATCAACTCGATGTGTACCTACGCTCGTATCAACGAGTTCGGCTTCATCGAAACGCCATACCGCAAGGTCAAAAACGGCAAGGTCACCAAGGAGATCGAATATCTTAGCGCCGACCAGGAAGAGAAGTTCCTCATCGCGCAGGCCAACAACCCGATCGACAAGGACGGTAAGTTCCTCAACGAAAAGGTCACCGCCCGTGAAGTGGGTGGCGAATTCATCGAAGTCGGTCCGACCGAAGTGAACTACATGGACGTCTCGCCGAAGCAGATGGTCTCCATCGCTGCCGGTCTGATTCCCTTCCTCGAACACGACGACGCCAACCGCGCTCTGATGGGTTCGAACATGCAGCGCCAAGGCGTGCCGCTTCTCGTGTCCGATTCGCCGTATGTCGGCACCGGTCTCGAAGGCAAAACCGCCCGCGACTCGCGCTCGGTGGTTGTCTCCGAACTGGACGGCGTCGTTGCCGCGGCCACCGCGGAAATGATCGTCACCACCCCGGACGGGAAGCTCCCCGTGGCCGATGAGAAGTTCCTCTCCGACCCGGAGTCGGTGAAGACCAATCTCGACAAGGGCATCATGGCCTATCCGCTGCGGAAGTTCATGCGCTCGAACGCCGGCACCTGCATCAACCAGAAGCCGATCGTCAAGAAGGGCCAGAAGATCAAGAAGGGTGACGTCCTTGCGGACGGACCGAACACCGAGAAGGGCGAACTCGCGCTCGGCCGCAACGTGCTGGTCGCCTTCATGCCTTGGAACGGCTACAACTTCGAGGATGCCATCGTCATCTCCGAGCGAGTGAAGAAGGAGGACATCTACACCTCCATTCACATCGCCGAATTCGACGTGGCCGCCCGCGACACCAAGCTGGGTCCGGAAGAAATCACCCGGGATATCCCGAACGTGGGTGAAGAAGCGCTCAAGAACCTCGACCACGACGGTATCATCCGCATCGGTGCCGAGGTGAAGCCGGGCGACATCCTCGTCGGCAAGATCACGCCGAAGTCCGAGACCGAACTCGCCCCGGAAGAGCGCCTGCTGCGCGCCATCTTCGGTGAGAAGGCCGCGGACGTGAAGGACACCTCGCTGCGCGTGCCCTCCGGTTGCATCGGTATCGTCCAAGACATCCGCGTCTCCTCTCACGGCAATGCCCGCAAGCGCGCCGAGAAGGTGGATCCGGTCGAGCTGAAGAAGCAGCTCAAGAAGATCAACGACGAGCACAAGAAGAAGGCCGACAAGCTCACCGACGATCTGACGGAGAAGCTTTCGGACATCCTGCTTGGCGAGAAGATCCCGCTTGATGTCGTGAACGCCCAGACCGGCGAGATCATCATCCCGGCGAACCGCAAGATCACCAAGACCCTGCTGCGCAAGCTGGCCTCGGTGCACGACCACATCGAAATCGATCCGTCCCCGATCCGGAACAAGATCCTTGAGATCATCGGTTCCTTCGAACAACGCTTCCAGGAGCTCGACACCGAGCGCGAGCGCAAGCTCGACCAACTGGAAGCCGGTGACGACGTCGATCCCGGCGTCATCAAGGAAGTGAAGGTCTTCATCGCCGCCAAGCGAAAGCTGTCCGTCGGTGACAAGATGGCCGGTCGTCACGGTAACAAGGGCGTTGTCGCCACCATCGTTCCCGAGGAAGACATGCCCTTCCTTGCGGACGGAACTCCGGTGGACATCGTACTTAACCCGCTCGGCGTGCCTTCCCGTATGAACGTGGGCCAGGTGCTCGAGACTCACTTGGGTGTCGCTGCCAAGGCCCTCGGCTTCAAGGTGGCCACCCCGATCTTCGACGGTATCCCCGAAGCGAAGATCTGGGAGTACATGTCGGAGGCCAAGAAGGTCGATGGCTACACTTGGATCGGCGACGGCAAGGATGGCAGCACCGGAGGTAAGTCGACCCTGTTCGACGGCCGCACCGGCGAGCCTTTCCACCAGCCGGTCGTGGTCGGCATTATCTACATGCTGAAGCTCGGTCACTTGGTCGCGGACAAGATCCACGCCCGTGCCGTCGGTCCCTATAGCCTCGTCACGCAGCAGCCGCTGGGTGGTAAGGCCCAGTACGGTGGCCAGCGCTTCGGGGAAATGGAAGTCTGGGCCCTCGAGGCCTACGGCGCCGCCTATACCCTTCAGGAACTGCTCACCGTCAAATCCGACGACGTGCAGGGACGCACCCGTATTTACGAAGCGATTGTCAAGGGGGACAACAACCTGGAAGCCGGCACGCCGGAATCCTTCAACGTCCTCATCAAGGAGATGCAGTCACTCGGTCTCGACGTCCGCCCCGGACGCCGCGGCTCGACGCCGGGCGGCGTGCCGTCCATCGGCGGAGTGGACGACTTCTCGCTCGACGATCTCACCCTCTGATAGCCCGAACCACGAACCGACATCCTAACAAGCCTTAGATAGCATGAACGTTGATACCAACCTTCGCGAACTTTTCGGCGTGGACGAGCGGCCGGAGGCCTTTGACCAGGTCTCCATCACCGTGGCCTCCCCGGACACCATCCGGTCCTGGTCCAAGGGGGAAGTGAAGAACCCCGAGACCATCAACTACCGTACTTTCAAGCCCGAGAAGGGCGGCCTCTTCTGCGAGCGGATCTTCGGACCCACCCGCGACTGGGAGTGCGCCTGCGGCAAGTACAAGCGCATCAAGCACAAAGGCGTGGTCTGCGACCGTTGCGGTGTGGAAGTGACGCTGAGCCGCGTGCGCCGTGAGCGCATGGGCCACATCGAACTTGCCGTGCCCGTTTCGCACATCTGGTTCTACAAGTGCATGCCTTCGCGCATCGGCCTGGTGCTGGACATCAGCGCCCGCCACTTGGAGCGCGTGATCTACTACGAGGACTACGTCGTCACCGAGCCGGGTAACACCCCGCTCGAGCGCGGCCAACTCCTTACGGAGAACGAACTCCGCGATGCGGAAGATGCCTACGGTGAATCCTCCTTCCGCGCTTCGATGGGTGCGGAGGCGATCCAAGATTTGCTCGCGCAAGTGGATCTGGCCGATCTGGCCGTGAAGCTTGAGCAGGAGCTGGAAACCACCCGCTCCAAGCAGAACAAGAAGAAGCTCTCGAAGCGTCTCAAGATCACTCAGGGCTTCGCCCAATCGAAGTCCCGCCCGGAATGGATGATCCAGACCGTGCTTCCCGTGATCCCGCCGGACCTGCGTCCGCTGGTCCCGCTGGAAGGCGGCCGCTTCGCGACCTCCGACCTGAACGACCTCTATCGTCGCGTCATCAACCGTAACAACCGTCTCAAGAACCTCCTCCAGCTCAAGACGCCGGAGGTCATCATCCGCAACGAAAAGCGGATGCTGCAAGAGGCTGTTGACGCGCTCTTCGACAACGGCCGCCACGGTCGTGCCGTCACGGGTGCCGGCAACCGTCCGCTGAAGTCCCTGAGCGACATGCTCAAGGGTAAAGGCGGCCGCTTCCGCCAGAACCTGCTCGGCAAGCGCGTGGACTACTCCGGTCGTTCCGTGATCGTGATCGGTCCGGACCTCACTCTTAATCAGTGCGGTCTGCCGAAGAAGATGGCTCTTACCTTGTTCGAGCCCTTCATCATTCGTCGCCTCAAGGAGCTTGGCTACTGCCACACCGTGCGCTCGGCCAAGAAGATGATCGACCGCAAGACCCCGGAGGTCTGGGACATCCTTGCCGAAGTGACCAAGGGTCACCCGGTCTTCCTGAACCGCGCACCCACGCTGCACCGTCTTTCGATCCAGGCTTTCGAACCGAAGCTGATCGAAGGTGAAGCAATCCGCGTCCACCCGCTCGTCTGCACGGCTTACAACGCCGACTTCGACGGTGACCAGATGGCCGTGCACGTGCCGCTCTCGGTCGAGGCCCAGATGGAAGCGCGCCAGCTGATGCTCGCGCCGAACAACATCTTCTCGCCCGCGTCCGGTCGCCCGATCACGACGCCGTCGCAGGACATCATTCTGGGTGCCTACTACCTTACCTGGGCACCGGTGCGCACGCAGAAGGACCGCGAGAAGCAGGAGCACCTGCCGCTGTTCGAGAACTCCTCGGAAGTGGAGTTCGCGATCGCGTCCCGCAAGGTCGGCTATCACCAGTGGATCCGGATCCGCAACCCCAACATCGGCAAGGACACCGTCTTCGGCGACAAGGAGAACAAGATCCTCGAAACCACTCCGGGCCGTGTCCGCTTCAATGAAATCTGGCCTGCCGGGCTGGGCTTCATCAACCGCACCATCGGTAAGAAGCAGATGTCGGATATCATCTGGCGCTGCTATCAAGTGGCCGGCCAGAAGGGCACCGTGCAGACGCTCGATGCCCTGAAGAGCCTTGGCTTCCGCGAAGCCACCCGCTCCGGCACCTCGATCGGTATCGTCGACATGGTCGTGCCGGAAGAGAAGCCGGCCGTCATCGCCGATGCCTATGCCCAGGTGGACAAAGTCACCAAGCAGTACCGCAACGGTGTGATCACCGATGGCGAGCGCTACCAGAAGGTCGTCGACATCTGGACCCACGCTACGGACACCATTGCTTCCGCGCTCTATCGCAAGATCGAGTTCAACGATGGCAAGCCCGGCGCCAGCCCGCTGTTCATGATGGTGGACTCCGGTGCACGTGGTAACAAGTCGCAGATCAAGCAGCTCTCCGGCATGCGCGGCCTCATGGCCAAGCCCTCCGGTGAAATTATCGAGCGTCCGATTACCTCGAACTTCCGCGAAGGTCTCTCCGTGCTGGAGTACTTCATCTCCACTCACGGTGCCCGTAAGGGTCTGGCGGATACCGCGCTCAAGACGGCGGACTCCGGTTACATGACCCGCAAGCTCGTGGACGTGGCCCAGGACGTGATCGTCACGCTTGAGGACTGCGGCACTGCCAGCGGCATCACCGTCGCTCCGATCTATGACGGCGACGAAGAAGCCGCCTCGCTTGCAACCCGTATCTACGGCCGCACCTCGTGCGAGCAGGTGAAGGATCCGGTCACCGGCGAGATCGCCCTCGATTACGACCAGCTCGTGGACGAGAAGGCAGCCAAGGCGGTCGAGCGGATCGGCTACGAGAAGCTCAAGATCCGCTCGGTGCTGACCTGCGAAGCCAAGCGCGGTTGCTGTGCGAAGTGCTACGGCCTGAACCTTGCCACCGGCAAGCCGGTGAAGATCGGTGAAGCGGTCGGTATCATCGCCGCCCAGTCGATCGGTGAGCCCGGCACGCAGCTTACGATGCGTACCTTCCACGTCGGTGGTGTGGCTGCCGCAACGTTCAAGCAGCCGATCATCAAGGCGAAGAACACCGGACGCGTGGTTTACAAGGACCTCCGCGTGGTCGAAAGCGCCGAAGGCAAGTGGGTCGTTCTGAACAAGAACGGTTCCGTTTCCATCCGCGACAAGGACGGCTTGGAACTGGAAAGCCACATGATCGTCATCGGCTCCGTGATCGAGATCAAGGATGGCGACGACGTGAAGAAGGCCGACACCGTGGCGACTTGGGACCCCTACAACGTGCCGATCCTTACGGAGAAGCCGGGTAAGGTGGAATTCCGCGACATGATCTCGGGCATCACCGTCACCAACGAGACCGACAAGGAAACGGGCAAGAAGGTCATGGTGGTCACCGAGCACAAGGAAGACCTCCACCCGCAGGTGGTGATCGTGGACGAGAAGACCAAGGAGATCCGCGCTTCCTACTCCATCCCGGTCGGCGCTCACCTTTCCGTGAAGGAAGGCGAAGTGGTCACGGGGGGCACGCAGCTCGCCAAGACCCCGCGCAAGGTGGCCCGCACCAAGGACATCACCGGTGGTCTGCCGCGCGTTGCCGAGCTCTTCGAAGCCCGCAAGCCGAAGGATGCCTGCGTGATCGCGAAGATCGACGGCGAGATCTCCTTCGGCGGCACCGTCCGCGGCAAGAAGAAGGTCATCGTCACCGATGCCGACTCCGGCGAGCAGGTGGAACACCTCGTCCCGATGGGCCGTCACATCATCGTGACGGATGGCGACCGCGTGAAGCGCGGCGATCAGATCACCGAAGGCCCCGTGTCTCCGGAAGATCTCCTCGAGGCTTGCGGTGCTCAGGAACTCCAGGAGCACTTGGTGAACGAGGTGCAGTCCGTTTACCGCGTCCAAGGCGTGGAAATTAACGACAAGCACATCGAGATCATCATCCGTCAGATGCTGCGCAAGGTGAAGATCACCGATCCCGGCGACGCCGATCAGCTCCTCTGGGGTGACCAGATCGACCGCTCGGCCTTCAACCGCATCAACGACGGCATCGTCGCCAGCGGTGGTAAGCCGGCGGAAGCGGAACCGGTGCTGCTCGGCATCACCAAGGCCTCGCTCGAAACCGACTCCTTCATCTCCGCGGCGTCCTTCCAGGACACTACCCGCGTGCTGACGGAAGCGGCGACGCTCGGCAAGGTGGACTACCTCACCGGCTTCAAGGAGAACGTGATCATGGGTCACCTCATCCCGGCCGGCTCCGGATTCGAGACACACCGCGACTCGGACATCGAGTTCACCGTCGAGGAGCCCGAGCCGATCTTCGTGCCGGAAGCCCGCGAGACGGAGGAAGCGGTCGAGAGCGCATGAGCGTGATCGCCTAATCCAGGCAAGAATTCAAAAGCCCGGTCGTGCGAAAGTGCGGCCGGGCTTTTTCTTGTAGAACTCCGGTGACGAATCTCGTCAGGTGGACTCGTGCCCGGGAGCGGGAGAACGGTGGAGCCGGAGATACTTGCGGCCGAGCCACAGCGCGAGGGCCAGCCATAGGATCGATAGCGGGATCATGCTGTAGGAGAGGCCGGACATGCTCAGTCCCAGGGCCCCCATCGCGGGATAGGACCATGCGCCGATCTGATCTCCCGCGCGGTAGACGAAGGTATCGTTGAAGTTCTTCGCCTTGTACTTATCGCTCCGTGGTAGCACGGTGTAGAGGGCCTCGCGAGCGGGGCGTTGGATCGCGAAGTTCGCGGCGCGGCGGAGAACATCAAAGATCAATACCACGCTGAGAACCGGGGATGCTCCGAGCAGCGCGAAGCCCGCGATACCCAATGCCGGGACGAATGCCAGGGCCACACCGATGCCGAACCATCGGACGACTCGCCCGGTGAGGAACAGCTGTGTGAGCAAGGTCAACACGTTCACCGCCAGATCCCGATTGGCGAAGAGCTTCGTCCTGGCCGTGCGATCATCCCCGAACACTTGCGAGATGATGTCCGCTTGTTGGAAATAGATGAAGGTGGACGAGATGGTGAAGAACAGCATTAGCCCCGAGATCCCGAGAAGGTAGGGGGAGGCGACGACGCTCTTGATGCCGTCAAAGAAGCTGCCACCGATAAGCTCGTCGCTGCTGCCCTTTGCTTCGCCGATGTCTTCCTCATCGGCTGCGGTGGCAAGTGCGGCTTCGTGGCGTTCGAGGGCCTTGGAAGCAAAACAGGCGAGCTCCAGAAGTAGTGCCGAGACCAAGAGCAGATTGACCGGACCGAGGGGGGCAGCGAGGGCGGAGGTGATGGATGATCCGGTGATGGCGCCGATGGTGCCGCCCACCGCGACCATCCCGAAGAGCCGTTTGCTCTGCCCGGATCGGAAAATGTCGGTCATGAAGGACCAGAAGACCGAGACGACGAAGAGATTGAAGATGCTGCCCCAGATGAAGAACACCCGCCCGATCCAGACGTCCTTTGCGGGATCAGTGAACCTGTAAAGAACGTAGAAGATCCCCAGATGGAGGATGAAGAAGCGGTAGGTGAGGGGGACGAAGCGTCTACGCGGAAGCCGACTTACCAGAGAGGCGAAGATCGGGTGCACCAGAAGCATGCCTACCAAGGTGCCGGTGAAGAGCCAAGGCAGATTCTCCACTCCGCCCGCAACGCCGGCCTCGTCGCGAATCGGCCGGAGAACGTAGTAGGCGCAGAGGACGAAGAAGAAGTAGGCGGCCGACCAGAGCAGGGCGGCAAACTCCTGCTCCTTCACGTCCACCGTACGTCGGATGAGGCGGGAGAAGGTTCCATTCATGGCACCGCTGGTTCAGAGAGCGGCGAAGGCCTCTTCGATCCTCTTGCGCATCCCCGCGTCCGGCAGCGCGCCACGGGCGGCGGCGGCATTGTCTTGCAGATGCTTCAGTTTGGTGGTGCCGGGGATTGCCGCGGTGACGGCTGGATGAGAGACGACATATTTCAGGAGAATCTGTGCCCAACTGCTCGCATCGATCTCCTTGGCGAAATCCGGTAGGGCTTTGCCCGCAGTCTTGGCGATGATGTGTGGTCCCCTGCGTCCTCCGAAAGGCATGTTGACCAGGGCGGCGATCTTCTTCTCCGCGACCAGAGGGAGGATCTTCTCTTCCGCATTCCGGTTACCCACCGAATAGTCGAACTGTACGAAATCCAGCTCCTCTGTTTCGAGGATCTTCGCCAGATCATCGTACTGATTGTCCTCCGAGGTGGTGACGCCGTAGTAGCTGATGCGGCCTTCTTTCTTCCACTCCCGCAGGATTGGCAGAAGCGTCTTCCAGCCGCGCAGGCTGTGCACTTGGATCAGCTCGATATGCTTGGTCTGAAGCCGCTTGAAAGACTCTTCAAGCATGGCGATGCCTTTGGCCTCGTCGCCGTCGTCAGTAGTGACCTTCGTGGCGAAGAAGAGTTGGTCCCGAATGCCGAGCTCGGTCACCAGCTTGCCGAGGACCTCCTCCGATTTGCCGTAGCCCGGGGCAGTATCGACGAGGCTCAGCCCGAGCTTCGGGAACTGGCGGAGCACGTCGCGGCGGGGTGCGAGTTCCTCCTCGGTGCTTACGCCATATTGGTTGGTGCCAAGGCCGATCACGGGGATTTTCTTCCCCGAACCGGGGATAGCCCGGGTGATGAGTGGCAGCGCTCCGGCTTCCTCGGCGTGCAGTGCGAATTGGCTCAGGCTGACACCGGCTCCTGCCGCGATGCCAAGCTTCATGGCCCCGCGCCGGCTTAGATGGGTTTTGGCGGTATTCATGGCTAGATAAGTATCGGGTGAGCTCCGGAGGTTTTTTCAGTGTCGGACAATTGAGTGTGGCATGACCCCGCCGCGGAACGGCAGGCCCGGGCAAAACCCGACTCGCAAAGTAGCGCCGATACACGCGGTAGCAAATCTGCGGTTGTGCCTTCGGCATCGATTCGATGTTGCCGCCGTGCCGGGATCGGCGCAGTGTTAGCGTCGAAACCGGAGAAGAGTCATGCGCTGGGAAGGACGTGAGCAGAGTGGCAATGTGGAGGACCGCCGTGGTGGCGGTGGGGGGCGGATGGCTTTGGGCGGTGGTCTCGGCACGCTTGTGCTTCTGTTGATCGTCTGGCTTCTCGGCGGAGATCCCATGCAGCTCCTGCAGCAGACAGGCGGTGGAGGCTCCGCGGTGGAAGCGCCAGCCTCGCCGGGGGAGGAACGGGCCAAGGCTTTCGTCGCGACGGTGCTGAAGGACACCGAGACGATCTGGCATGAGGAATTCGCGAGAATGGGGAAGAGGTATGAGGAACCCCGGTTGGTGCTCTTCACCAGCAAGGTTCAGAGCGGCTGCGGCTTCGCGGGTGCCCAGATGGGCCCCTTCTACTGTCCTGCGGACCGCACGGTGTACATCGATCTCTCCTTCTTCGATGAACTGAGCGAACGCTTCGGGGCTCCGGGTGATTTCGCGCAAGCCTATGTCGTTGCCCACGAGGTCGGCCATCACGTGCAGAATCTTTTGGGCATCTCCGGAAAAGTGCAGCAGATGCGCCAGCGTTCCAGCGAGGTGGAGGGCAACGATCTTTCGGTAAGGCTGGAGCTACAGGCGGATTTCCTGGCGGGCATGTGGGCGCGGAAGGGACAGCAGAAGTTCGACTTCCTCGAGGAGGGAGATCTGGAGGAAGCACTGCGGGCGGCAAACCAGATCGGGGATGATACCCTGCAGCGGCAGGCTCAGGGCACCGTGGTGCCGGATTCCTTCACCCATGGCAGCTCCGCCCAGCGCATGCGTTGGTTCAAGAAAGGGCTGCAGAGTGATCGATTTGACCCGAACAACACGTTTCAGACCGACGATCTCTAACAAACCCATGCAACGCCGTCCCTTTCTCGCCACCCTTGGCGCCACCGCTGCCGCCTTCGCCTCCGGAGCCCGTGCCCAGGAGGAGGGCGGGAAGAAGCTCGGCTGGGCGCTTGTCGGTCTCGGTTCCCTGAGCACACATCAGATTGCTCCCGCGCTTGCGAAGGCGAAGCACTCCAGGCTCTCCGCCATCGTGACCGGCACGCCCGCCAAGGCCGAGCAATGGAAAGCCAAGTATGCCATCCCGGATTCGCACATCTACAATTACGAGACTTTCGACAAGATCGCGGAGAACCCGGACGTGGATGTCATCTACATCGTGCTGCCGAATTCGATGCACGAGGAATTCGTAGTCCGCGGCGCAAAAGCCGGGAAGCATGTCTTCTGCGAGAAGCCGATGGCGAACACGGCCGACGAATGCCGCCGCATGATCGCCGCCATGAAGCAGGCGGGGAAGATGCTTGGTGTCGGCTATCGCTGCCAGTTCGAGCCGCACCATCGGGAGTGCATGCGGCTAGCCCGCGAGAAGACCTTCGGCGCGCTGAAGTTCATCGAGGCCGGCTTCGGCTTCCAGATCGGTGATCCCACCCAATGGCGCCTGCGTAAGAACCTGGCCGGCGGCGGTGCCCTCATGGATGTGGGAATCTATGCTCTGCAGGCTTGCCGCTACATTGCGGGCGAGGAGCCGGTGGAGATCGCGGCGCAAGAAACGAAGACCGATCCGGTGAAGTTCGCCGAGGTGGACGAGACGATTTCCTGGTCGATGAAGTTCCCCTCCGGCGTGATTGCCTCCGTGATGACCACCTACGGGTTCAACGGGGCGAACTACTTTACGGCCACCTGTGAGAAGGGTCGCTTCGGCATGGATCCTGCCTACAGCTACGACGGATTGAAGGGGTGGACCTCAAGACCGGAGGTAAAAATCGAGTTCCCCGCGACCGACCACTTCGAGGTGGAGATGGATGCCTTCTCGGAGGCGATCCTCGCGAACAAGCCCTTCGCGCCTTCCGGTGAGCAGGGCCTGAAGGACTTGCTGGCGATCGAGGCGATCTACAAGTCGATACGCGAGGGCAAGGCGGTGAAGGTGGAAGGCATCTGAGCCGGAAATCGTGCGCCTTTTTCATTCTCTCTCCGTGCTGATTTCCGTTTCCTCACGGCGATGATCACCCGTGCCCGATTCCTCCAGCTGCTCTCGGCAAGCGCATTTCTCCCCGTTTTCTCAAGAGCAAATGAGAAGACCGGCAAGCAAGAGCTCGCGAAGTTGTTCCGGGAGGGAATGGCGAAAATAGACGAGATCTTCTGGGTGCCGGAGATCGCCAATTGGCTCGACCGCCCCGGCAAGGATCTCCGCGGACACTTCGATGGCAGCATCAATCCGCCATGGTGGTCCTGCGCGAATGCGGTGGAGGCCATGGTCGATTACATGGATCTCACCGGCACGGATATCTATGACGCCCGTCTGCGCGAGCTGCACGCGGGTAATGTCCTGAGAGGCAGCCGTCTTCCGGAGATCGCCGCGGGCCTTAAGAAGGCTGGCAAGTGGGCGAATCAAGACGAGGAAAAGCTGCGCCGTAGGATGAAGCGCCTCGATCCCAAGCGCGTTCACGATACCGAGTTCCGCAACGAGTACCTCGACGATTCCGCCTGGTGGGGCATCGCGTGGCTCAAGTTTCACGAACGCACGAAGGATCCGCGCTATCTCCGCACCGCTCGCGCTATCCACGAGCACATGGCGAACAACTGGCGCAAGGAAGGCGGCGTGTCTTGGGCGGAGGATGCCGACAAGCGCGACCCGAATGCCATCACCAACAGCCTCTTCGTTGTGCTATCGGCGCGGCTCTTCCGCGTGACCAAGCAGCAGGCCTTCCTCGACTGGGCGCTGAAGACCCTCGCTTGGGAAAAGGAGGCGAAGCTCTACGACGGCTCGGGGATTGTCGACCGGCCGGGCCATGTCGGTGACTATTGGACCTACAACCAAGGAGCGTATGTCGGTGGCTTGGAGGCTCTCCACGCCGCCACGGGTAAGAGCGAGTACCTCGACGAGGCGGCTGCGGTAGCCGTCACGATTCTCTCCAAGACCGGTGTCGTCCGCGAGGATGGTGTCTTGTACGAGAAGCTTAGTACCGACGGCTGGGATGTCGGAATGTTCAAGGGCATCTGCTGCCGTTACTTCGGTATTCTCGCCAAGTCCCTGCGAAGGAAGAATGCGCACCTCGAGGTGGCGGAGGGTTTGGAGAAGGTGCTGTCCTCCAGCGTGGCCGCGATTTTGAAGAGCCGTCCGGAAGAGGGGCTCTACCCGTTGGAATGGCAGGAAGCCCCGCGTGCGGAGATCCACAATTTCAATACCCAGCTTTCCGCCCTGATCACGTTTGCCGCAGCGATCCCGATCGAAAGCTGAGGGCTGTCGATCTCAGCGACGATCCAAGGATCGGTTGATGATCCCCCTGTCGTGCTTCGGCGTCAGTGTCCAATTGGGAGCAAGCGGCATCAGCCCGGACTCGGAGCCCCGTGTGAGCTTCACCTCTACCGGGATGGCTTTCTTTTCATATTCCCGGATCTCGGCTGGCGTCGGCTCCGGCATCTTCTTGGCGGAGAAGTGAACCAAGGTTTTGGAAGACTCCGACTTCAAGGCCTCCACCTGTTCATCATAGCTGAGCACCTTCAGTTCAGTTGGTAATTCGGCCCCGTGGATCGGAGCTGCAGCGAATACGACGATAAGCGGAATCAGACGATCAAGCATGGCTATCCCTCCAGTTCTTCGACGTGTAGCAGGATGCAGGAGCCCATGCAAGGCGCCCCATGGTTTTTCGGCCTTGAAAGAGGCAAGGTTCC
The DNA here is from genome assembly GCF_025950095.1 of Luteolibacter rhizosphaerae. Taxonomy (NCBI): domain Bacteria; kingdom Pseudomonadati; phylum Verrucomicrobiota; class Verrucomicrobiia; order Verrucomicrobiales; family Verrucomicrobiaceae; genus Neoluteolibacter; species Neoluteolibacter rhizosphaerae. Next base: position 44,946 of record NZ_JAPDDR010000006.1, read on the forward strand.
GGGTCGTAGTGTTTGCGTGCTGGATCATCTTAAATTGGCTTCAAAAGTAGCGTTTGTCGCCTTATTCTGCTCCCTGGCTTCCGCTGCCGAAAAGCCAAACGTCGTCTTCATCCTCGCGGATGACCTTGGCTACGGTGAGGTTGGTTGCTTCGGACAGAAGAAGATCCCCACGCCAAATATCGACCGCCTCGCAACGGAGGGGGTGAAGCTCACGCAATTTTATAGCGGCGCCCCCACCTGTGCTCCTTCGCGTTGCGTGCTCATGAGCGGCAAGCACCTCGGGCACGCGGACATCCGCGGCAATCGTCAGGCCAAGGTCTCCTTCCCGCAGTTCGAAGAGGGCCAGCATCCGATCAAAGCGGATACCGTCCTGATGCCTGAGCTTTTCAAGAAAGCCGGCTACGCCACCGCTGCGATCGGCAAATGGGGACTCGGCCCGGTTGGTAGCACCGGCGATCCGAACAAGCACGGCTTCGATCTTTTCTTCGGCTACAACTGCCAGGCCATCGCCCACAGCTACTTCCCGAAATACCTCTGGCGGAATGCGGAGAAGGTGGAGATCAATGCCAAGCCGATCCCCGGGCACGTGAAGCCGGTGAGCGAGGCCAGAATGGAGGATTACCTTGGCGAGAACTATGCTCCGAAGCTGATGATCGACGAGGCGGAGAAATTCATCGCCGAGAAGAAGGATCAGCCCTTCTTTCTCTACCTTGCCTTCATCGAGCCCCATGTGGCCATGCACCCGCCCAAGGACTCGGTGGAGAGATTTCCCAAGGAGTGGGATCAACAGCCTTATCTCGGGGAGTCCGGTTATCTCCCGCATCCACGGCCACGGGCTGCCTATGCTGCCATGATCTCGGATCTCGATTCCCATGTGGGTCGAGTGATGGCTGCTCTCAAGAAGGCCGGGGTGGACGAGCGGACCTTGATCGTCTTCACCAGCGATAATGGCACCACCCACAAGAACAATAAGAAATCGCCTTTCAATATCGGTGGAGCGGACGTCGATTTCTTCAACAGCACCGCCGGTCTCCGCGGCTTCAAGGGCAGCGTCTACGAAGGTGGATTGCGCGTACCTACCGTCGTCCGCTACCCCGGGAAGCTGAAGCCCGGGACTTCATCGGATGTTCCCGGCTACTTCGCCGATTGGTTCCCAACACTGTGCGCTGCCACCGGCACCGAGCCTGCAGCCGCACTGGATGGCGAAAACCTGCTCCCGATCCTCAAAGGAGAGGCCTCTGCAAAACGTCAGAAGCCGATGGTTTGGACCTTCGCTGAATACGGCGGGCAAGTGGTTGTCCGCATCGGCGACTACAAGGTTCTTCGCAGGGGACTTCTCACCAAGAAGCCAGGCGATTGGGAAATCTACGATATCCCGGCGGACCGAGGCGAAACCAAGGATCTCGCAAAAGAAAAACCGGAATTGATCGGGAAGGCTGTCGGCGTGCTGAAGAATGAGGTGGCGGATAACGCGGTGTTCCCGCTCAAGATTCCCGGAGCGAACGATTGAAGGGAAGCCGGGAGGTGGTTGGCTTTTTCTATCGCAGTAAATCCGCTGTGTTCACGAGGTCTCCGGCGTCGGGCCGTATTCCGCCGGTTTCCTCACCGCGTAGTTGCGCCGCCATTCGGTGGGGCTGATCCCGGTCGCCGCCACGAAGCTCCGGTTGAATTGGGACAGCGAAAGTCCGCCCATTTTGGCTGCAATCTCGGCGATGCGCTGGCCGGAATCTTCCAGCATCTCGCAAGCCCGCGCCATGCGCTCGTCGCGCAGTATCCGCTTGAAGCTGCTGCCGGTGATTTTTTCAAACTGTTCGCCAAGATAGCCTGCAGAAAGGCCTACACATGAGGCCACTTCGGCCAAGGTCATGGGTCGACAAGGGTGACCGGTCACCAGTTGCCAAGTTGCTCTTACTGCGGCTGGCCAGTGGTTGATGGTGCGGGGGCCGCCGAGATTTTCCTGCATTGCGGACAGCATCCGAATGAGCGCGGGCTCGCGCCAAGCCAAGGGCCCCTCCGGATCTTTCGGGCGATCCACACGGATCAGCCATGCACCGTCGTTCTTCGGAAGCGAAAGCGACCATGCTTCCGCCGCGCAGAGGTCGGCGGGAGCGGGATCGCCGGAGCTACAGGTTACCTTGCCCCGGCTCATTCGCGAGAGGGCATCCACATAAAAGGCCAGTGCCGGCCACGAGCGGAACTCCTCAATCTTCGGGATCTGTTGGTCGGTAATCATACGTAGGTTTTAACCGGTATTTTTCTTCCGGTATGAGGAACGGTTCCCTGCATTTCGCGGAAAGCAAAAATTTATTTCCGGTTTTTTTATTCACCTTTATTTGAGGTTCGGCTAAGTTGCTTCCTATGAACTCTGCACCACGCCCATGGGCCCTGCTTAGTCGGCACGGGCACGCGTTGATCCATCTTGCCCGCAATCCACGCATGCGGCTTGTCGATCTGGCGCGGGACATGGATCTCACGGAGCGTTCGGTCCGTCTTTTGATCGGCTCCCTCGGTCGCTCAGAATTCCTCCACATCGTGAAAGCCGGTCGGAACAACTCCTACCAACTCGATTTTGAGCGGGAACTGCCTCATCCTTTCGAGCGGCAGATCTCGCTTCGAAAAATCATCGATCTCGCCACGATCACCGGCGGGGAGTAAGCGCCCGACGGTCAGGCGAAATGCATGGGCGGGGTGCGAGGGGTGCTTTTTCGGACCTCCTCTCGCGAAGGTTTCCCGCGGCTAAGTAGCTGAATGGCAGACCTGCGCACGAGCTGGCCTCTCTGGCATCAAGGATGCGAAAGGGAAGGGATGGATACCATCCCGCTTCACACTTCCGATTCCGTTCGCCTCCAAGAAGTTCTCACGCGCTACGTCGATTCGCGCGATGGCTACCTTGAAGCTTCCAAGCTGGTGCAATCCACCGGCTTGTCCGAAACCTTCAGCTTGATCGCGCAGCGCCGCGACCTGATTGCCTCCAAGGTGGCTGCCCTGATCGAACAACAGGGCACAAAACCGGACGAAGAAGGCAGTGTGGAAGCGGGAATCCATCGCTGGTGGATCCGCCTTCGCGAGAAGATGACGGGCCAGGATGCCGATGCGATCCTTGCCGAGTGCGTGCGAGGGGAACAAGAGCTGGCCCGAACCCTCCAAGCGGCCTTGGAGGATGAACATACTCTTGAAGAGCACCGGGAAGTTCTCTCGGATGCCTTGTCGGAGGTAAAGCTGGCCGTGCGGGCCTTCGATTCGGTGATCGATTCTTGAGCGCTTTGCAACAACGGCAAACTTGCGCCCGCATCGATGTAGTTGTTAGCTCGCGATGCGCGATAGACGCCCGACCGCTATGAGCAATCCATTTCAAGATCCCGGTGCCTCGAAACTTCTTTCACGAGTGAGGGAGGACATCTCCCTTCTCCGCGGGGATGTCACCAAGCTGCTCACCTATACCACCCGTTACACCTTGCCGAAGGGGGCGCGTGAGCTGGCCGGCACCGCCCGTCAGGGCCTTCTGGACGGGCGCAGCTATGCGGCGCAACACCTCCGCTCGATCGGCTCTAGCGCTCCCCGGCAAGCTGCGGGTGTGGTGGCCGGAGCTGCCATCGTGGGCCTGCTTGCGGTCGGGGTCTATGCGCTTTGCAAGAGCGAGCGCGCCCGTGCTGCGCGCCTGGCGGAAGAGGATGAGGCGATGGACGAAATTGGGATCTGAGCGGGTGCCGCAAAGATGCGGCTAGAATCCGGTGGCCAAGCTCAACTAGGCAATATACTGTTCGGGTGAACGGTATGAAGCTTGGCGAAAAACTGGCGATTCTAGCGGATGCGGCGAAGTATGACGCCTCGTGCGCAAGTTCCGGGGCGAATCGCCGGGATTCTACCGGTGGTAGGGGAGTTGGCTCCGCAGGCGGCGCGGGCATCTGCCACAGCTATGCGCCGGATGGCCGCTGCATCTCCCTGCTCAAGATTCTTCTGACGAACCGCTGCCTTTACGATTGCCACTACTGCATCAATCGACGTTCGAGCAATGTCCGCCGCGCGGCCTTTACGGCGGAGGAGGCAGTGAAGCTCACACTCGATTTCTATAAGAGGAATTACATCGAAGGCCTCTTCCTCAGCTCGGGAATCATCCGCAGCGCCGATCACACCATGGAGCAGGTGGTGAATGTCGCCCGCACCCTGCGGGAGGAACATGACTTCCGGGGCTACATTCATCTCAAAACCATTCCCGAGGCGTCTGCGGAACTGATCGAGCAAGCGGCCTGCTATGCGGACCGGATCAGCATCAATCTCGAACTGCCCACCCAGGAAAGTCTGGAAACACTTGCACCCGAGAAGAATCTGGGACGGACGAAGCAGGCCATGGGGCGCATCCGCGTGAAGCTGGAAGATGCGGCGGAACGGAAGCGGACGGGCGACCGCAAGTTGCGCCATGCCACCGGGCAGAGCACGCAGGTTATCGTGGGTGCCGATGCTTCGACCGATGCCGATTTCCTAGCGCGCTCGGACGAGCTCTACCGTTCCTATCGCCTGAAGCGGGTCTACTACTCGGCTTTCAGCCCGATTCCCGAGCCGTCCTCGATCCTCCCTGCCGCTGCCCCGCCTCTGCTCCGCGAACATCGCCTTTACCAAGCGGATTGGATGATGCGCTACTATGGCTTTAGTAAATCGGAGATCGTCCCCGCGGATCATCCCCATCTGGATCTCCACATGGATCCCAAGCTGGCCTGGGCCTTGAGAAACCGGGAGGAATTCCCCTTGGATCTCCAGCGTGCTTCCCGTGACCGGCTTCTCCGTATCCCGGGTTTGGGGGTGAAGAATGTTGATCGACTTCTGGTGATTCGCCGTCACAAGAATTTGCGGCTGGAGGATCTCGCCCGCTTGCGCGTCTCGCTGGATAAGGTGCGGCCCTTCGTGATCACGGCGGATCATCACCCGGCCCGCTATCATCTCGATAGCGATCGCTTGCTGGCGCGTTTCGCGCCGAAGCCCGAGCAACTCGAACTCTTCGGTCGTGCGTAGGGTTGACCCGGGAAATGGTTTCGAGTCGTGGCGGAAGGCTGCCCGGGGCTTGCTTGGCGAAGGTGTGCCGCCCGGCGAGGTGCTGTGGGAGGCGGAAGAGAACGGCTCGCTCTTCGGCTTTGAAGAGACCGCCCCGGTCACGGTTTCGGTTCGACCGGTCCCGCCCGCTTTCCTCGATCTCGCACGAGAGGTTGCTTGCCATTCGGATGCGCGGCGCTGGGCCTTGCTCTATCGCTTGCTCTGGAGAATTGCGTGCTTGGGCGAGCGCAGTCTTCTCGAAATCGCCAGCGATCCAGATGTCGCGCGGGCAAGGTTGATGGCGAAGAACGTGCGCCGGGAGATTCACAAGATGCATGCCTTCGTACGCTTTCGGAAAGCAGGCGAGAACGAAGAGCGGCGCGAACGCTTCGTCGCATGTTTCGAGCCGGATCACTTCATCGTGGAGCCCGGCGTGCCCTTTTTCCGGAAGCGCTTCGCGAATATGGACTGGTCGATCTTCACTCCCAAGGGCTGCGCCCACTGGATCGGTGGAGAGATGCGTTTCAGTCCCGGTGTGGAGAAAGATCCCTGCGACGACCCGGACCTCATGGAGGAGATCTGGCGTACCTATTATCGCAGCATCTTCAATCCGGCCCGGCTCAAGATGAAAGCCATGCAGGCGGAGATGCCCAAACGCTATTGGAAGAATTTGCCGGAGGCGGGCCTGATTCAGGAGTTGGCACGCGGGAGCGCGGTCCGTACCCAGGGAATGATCGAGGAGGAGGGGCGGGACGTGCGTCCCGAGCCGCGCAATGCCTATCTATCCCACTTGCGGGAGATCTCCCTGCCGCCCCGCGAAGCCGAACCAGATTCCCTTGATGAGATCGCGAAGATGGTGACCGCTTGCCGCCGCTGCGCCTTGTGGAACAATGCGACCTGCGGCGTTCCCGGTGTCGGTCCCGGCGATGCCCGGATCATGATCGTCGGTGAGCAACCGGGTGATCGTGAGGATCTCGAAGGAAAGCCCTTCGTCGGGCCGGCGGGTCAGCTTCTCGATCGCGCACTTGCCGAGGCAGGAATCGATCGGGGTTCCGCCTATCTCACGAATGCCGTGAAGCACTTCAAGTGGACTCCTCGTGGAAAGATCCGCCTCCACCAGAAACCCGGTGCCGGGGAGATCGAAGCTTGCAAGCCATGGCTCCTCGCGGAGCTTTCAAGGCTGGCACCTCAGGTTCTGGTTCTCCTCGGGAACACTGCCGCACGGTCTCTCCTCGGGCCGGGCGTTCAAGTGTCCAAGATGCATGGCTTGATCGAAGCTCCGCATCTCGCGTCCCGCGTGATCCTCACGGTGCACCCCTCCTTTCTCCTACGGCAGGTGGATGAGATGAAGAAGGAAATCGAGTTCCGTCAGTTCATCGCGGACCTGCGCTTGGCTGTGGTCTAACCATCTATGGCGATTCCCGCAGGATCTGCGCAGCTTGAGCGGAGCAGCGCTTAGCGCGTGATTCGATGCTCCGGCATCATGGTGGCGATCCTTGAAGACGCCATGATCACCATCAATTCCGCGGTCATTGCCGCTCTCGTTTCCCTCTCCGCGGCGCAGGCCGGGACCATCGTGACCGAATCGCCTGCTTCGACAGGAGGCTTCTCCAATGCCCGGCGTCCGATCAGCAATCCCACGCTTTTCGATCTGGCTCTGCCGACAACCCATATTCACCCCATCGCCATCTACCAGCGGCTGCCGGATTTCGTAAACTCGACCATTGGGGCCCTTCTTCAGCCAGGCGGGCGGCGCGGTCCCTGTCGTGGCCACTTTCGAGGGGATGGATCTGCTGGACTTCGGATCATCGAATGCCTCGCAGAACCGGGATTTCGTGACGGCGGCGGTCGGGTTTCGTTCCCGGCTTGCCGATGATATCGATGCGGGCTTGGCCTACGAAATCCCGCTCAAGGATAAAGGCGACGGCATCATGGAAGATCGCGTCACGCTGATCTGGTTTGGACATTCTAAGCGAGCTCAAGGCTCCAAGCGGTAACCGGTCCCTCGCACGGTTACGAGGTATCGTGGCCGTGCGGGATCGTCTTCCAGCTTGGTCCGCAGCGCGGCGATGAAGTTGTCCACGGTCCGCGTGCTGGGATAGGCATGGTAACCCCAGACGACATCCAGGAATCTCTCGCGGCTTACAGTCTCTCCCGGATGAGACGCGAGAAGGCGCAGCATTCCAGCTTCCTTCTCGGAAAGCTCCAGCGTTGTGCCGTCGCGAACCAGCAGGCGCTTGGAGAGATCGATCCTCGCGTTCCCCAAGCTGAACTCGTCGCTTATCGTGCTCTCGCGATCCTTCCGGCGTAGCAGTGCCCGGATCCGGGCGAGGAGCTCGTCGAGACTGAAGGGTTTGACGAGGTAATCATCCGCTCCGCTGTCGAGTCCGTTGACGCGGTCTTCCACCTGACCCTTGGCCGTTAGCATGAGCACGGCGCTGTCACGGCCACGCTTGCGCAGCTCACGGCACAATGCGAAGCCATCGAGGCCGGGCATCATCACGTCCAACAGGATAAGGTCGAAACCTTCGGTGCAGGCGAGTTCAAGTCCGGAGATCCCATCCGGAGCGGAAGTGACCCGGTAGCCCTCGGCGCGGAGTGTCTCGACCAATGCGGTGCGCATCGGCGCCTCGTCTTCGATCACCAGAAGTCTCATCGGGGGAGGTGGAGGATGAAGGTGCTTCCCTTGCCCGGCTCGCTCTCGAGGTCAACCGAGCCGTCATGGGCTTCGGCGATGGACTTCACCAGGCTCAGCCCGATGCCGCTGCCCTGTGTCTCGCGGCGGAGTTCATCGCCCGGGCGGTAAAAACGTTCGAAGATCCGCTTGTGTTCGTGCTTCGGAATGCCGGTTCCTTCGTCCTTCACGCGAAGTTGGAATCTCGGCCCATCCTCGTAAAGCGAGACCTCGACCTGGCTGTCTGCCGGCGAGAACTTGATCGCGTTGTCGAGCAGGTTGACCAATGCCTGTTGAATCGCTCCGGCATCAACTTTGGCTTCCACGGGCGCAAGCCGGGTTTCAAGGCTGATGTTCTTCTCCTTCGCGAGAGGCTCCATGAGCAGAACCGTGTCCGCTACCAAGGATTCCAGATCGGAGGGTTCAAGCTTCCACTGCCGCAGCCCTCGCTCGATCCGTGAGTGATCGAGCACGTTGCCGACCAAGGTCGAAAGTCGTGCTCCCTCCCGGGCGATCAGGCGATGGAATTCTTTCGCCGTCTCCGGTGCCACCTTCCCGGCTTCCAGGGCATCCGCCATCAATCGGATCGAGGCCACCGGTGCACGAAGTTCATGCGAAACACTCGCGACGAACTGGCTCTTCATGTCGTTTAGCTGGCGCTCGCGGCGCAGGCTCCGCTGCATAACAGCAAGGGCCCCCAGAACGGTGGCGGCTGCGAGTCCAAGAGTGAGGAATGTCCATCGCTGCTGTCGACGGATCGGTGCTTCGAGCTGATCTCCGAAGCCGTAGGCGTAAATTCCCAGTGTGAGCCCATCGCCGAGGGGAACAGGAGCAGTAGCGAGCGAGGGCCAGCGCGACTTTTCCGCAAAGATGTAACTGAAGGCCCAACGTGGTAGGCCGAGTTTATGTTCAGTCGCTACGAGAGGCGCTGCGCCTGGCCTAAGATAGCTGGCGTATCTGCCGCCGACCTTCACGAAGACGATCTGGGTCCCAAGCTCGGGCGCAGGTTCAAACCACTTGCCTTCCGGGTTATGCGCCTTTCTTGCAAGTTGCCTCACAGCTTCATGCTCGTGCCACGTGTTCCGGCCAAGAACCAGAAGGCGCTTGCTGAAAGCAGCACGCGTGATGACTGATGGAGCCTCCTTCACCAGAATCTGCTCAAGAAGATCCTGCTTCTGGCGATGCCGATCCAGAGTCTGAATTCGCAATGCTGCCAAAGCTCGCCGCGGAATTCCTCCCGGCGATATCCCTGCATTCGGATCGTCTCTTAGCTTCTCAAGAGCGGTAAGATCTTCGCCATCGAGAATCGCATCGAGCTCCGATGCTTCTCCGGGAACCGGCGGGTCGGGATAGATAGGGATGGTCGTCATCTGCGCTTGCAGATCCTTGGCGAGCGCCCCGGCAAGGATGGGGGCCATACGCTCGGCCTCTCCCCGCGCATCTGCCCAAGCCGCTTTCATCTGAGCACGGGTTCCCATGACCGCTAGCGCTACAAGCACAACCAGCGGTAGAATCACCGCCAGCCAAGGCCACAGCGGGAGCTTCGCGGAATGTCTTTTTCCCTTCATCGGGTGCTCGGCAGCTCAAGCGATGTGTTGCCGCTCCACTGGATCTTCAAACCATCTTTGAGGAAAAGGTTGCGAGTCGGGCCATCCCAAGAACTCCCGCTCCCCGCGGTTGTTTTGACATCGGCGTCGATCCCCAAGGCTCCTTCGGCGATGAACGTCGAGGTGCCTTCCTGCGGAGGCAGCGGAATCCAACTTGCTCCCGCTTGGACATAGCGGGGCGGCTGATAACGGATCTGCCGCACCGAGAGTTGGTTCTCCTGATCGATGTATTGGATCTGCGCATCCAGCGCCTTTGAGAAGAGTAGCTGCTCGCGCGGACCGAAGCCTTTCCATGGCTCTTCAGGCAAGGGCGAACGGACGGGGATCTCGACGATATCCCCCGCTTTCAAAGCCACGTCGAAGTTGCGGGCGACTTCGACCGACAGTGAATCGTTGGCGGCCTCCAAGGCAGCTGTGAGATCCACGGAAATCTTCTCGTCGCTGCCGACATCCTTGAGCCGATGAATAACGATGCGGCTGAGGTCAGGATGAGAGAAGGTGCTGAGTATCACCTTGCGCTCTTGCTGCAGCTCGCAGAGCCAAGGCGCGAGTAGCGTGGGATCTGCAGGAGCATCCTTCAGTGTTTTCTGATTCGAGCCCTCAAGCTCGACAAGCAGTTGGAGTAGCGTGGGAACCGCGTCGGCTTGGGACCACCCGGTGTTCCAACGGGAAGGAAAGCGGAAGTCCCGTTTGAACCGCGACCCAGGAGATACCACACGGACACGCTCCATGCGTGCCTCGTTCTCCATGTCCTCCGCCTGCTCGCGAATCACGAGCTTCACATGGTCGCCGGCTTCGAGCGGGAAGTCGCGTCCGTCCGCATTCAAGGGCAGCTTGATTTCCGGCCAATCCGTCCGCCTGACCAGAACGTGGTCGTCGGATCGCCACGGTTCGTCCCGATAGGTGGCTATCGCCGCCAGTGCGCGGGCCCCGACATAAGGTAACTCATCCCCCGAAGGATCATCAGCAAGACGGGCACCATTGACTCGATAGTTTCGGTTCTCGCTGCCTTGCTCAACTGTGATCCCGAAAGCCAAATCCTTCCGGAGCAACCATGAGGCGGAATGGATGGGGGCTCCACCTGGCCGCATCCTAACCGGCGGGGATGTATCGCCTGCGGGGGCGACAGCCGATTCAACGATATCGCCCCACTGAAGCGCCGGAATGGCTGCCGGGTCTTCAGTGCCGAACTCGATCGCCTTGCGGCCTCCTTCCGGCGTCTCACGCCACAAGATGAAACGGAGGCGAAGCTGGTCCGAGGGACTCTGATCCGTCCAAGGCATTGGTCGGTCGAGCAGCGCCTTGAGAAGTGGAGGTGGTGCCGCGGAAGGCGTCTTAGGACAGAGAACCGCGATGTCCGAGTAGGTTATGGTGTGATGAACCCACCGCACCTCATCGCGATGCTCGATGGCTTGGGCCACGAACTGGCGGAAGAGCTCAGGCCTCGCGGGAAGGGATGCCCGGCGACTTCCCATCGGCTGAGGAGTTCCGGGTGTCGGTAGCGACTGCACTTCAGCGGAAGCAGGCTTCAGGATGACACGGAAGTTCTCGCTCAGCCACCCTGCGTCGGGTTTTGCGCCTTTTTCTATCAGCTTCTTGAGGAGGCCCGAACCCGAGGATTGGGATGCCGCGATGATGAGCGGTGAAGCTCCAACACCCGGCGAGGGATCGGGATCGGCGCCCTTCTCCAAAAGCTTCTCCGCCACGCCCCATTCTTGCGAGAGGCAGGCCTTGAGAAGGAGAGCTTCCCGTCCTTTCCTCACGTTCGGATCCGCCCCGGCATCGAGAAGTAGCTGCGCTACCGGACTTTTGGCATAGAAGAGAATCGGCCCGCCTTCATATTGGGCATTTGGATCTGCCCCTAGGGAGAGGATCAGCTCCACCCGTTTGAGGGCGTCGTGCGAGAACGAGTCGGCGGCATTCTTTACCGCTTCCCCGAGAAGCTCGGGATCCTGGATCTTACCTCCAGCTTTCCGGATGGATTCACACGCCTTCGTCGCCCCTTTCCTGAATCCGAAATCGAGCGCCGAAATGGGTTTCTCGGTGCCCCAGGGAGATGAATCGGTGGGCGCAAGGCGACTGAGCGCATTGGGATCCGCCCCGGCCTGGAGAAGCCGTTCGATCAAAGCTACGTCACCCAATCCTGCCGCCAGGTGCAGCGGCGTGAAACCCGTTCCCGCCGCCGCGGCCTTCACATCCGCCTTAGCTTCCAGAAGCAGATCCACCGTCTTGGTTTGACCCGCCGCAATCGCTTCCATCAGCGGGGTGCCAATCGGCCGTTCGGGCTGATCGGCCGCCCGATAGAAAGGCAGTGCGGACTGATCGGAGGACCAGTTGATGTCCGCCCCAGCCGCGATCAGGGCCTTCGCGATGTGTAAATGGCCGAGTGCTGCGGCTTTAAGCAAAGCCTCGTTCTCACCCGGTGAGTCAGGCTTGATGCCCTTCTTGATCAGCAGATTGACCGTCTCCAGGGATCCGCTCGCGACTGCAATAGGCAGAAGCGCGAGGGTGTCCGGAGGTCCTGCTGTCTCCAGCAGATACGTGATGCTCTCGGCATCGCCCTTGCGAATCGCATCCACGAAAAGCTCTGGATCATTCAGGCGATCCGGACTGGTCTTCGCGAGCTGCTGTAGCGATGCGAGCATCGTCGGGGCCGGTGCCACTTTATCCGCTTCCAAGGGTTCCGCACCTAGGGCCGATAGATGGCCGCGTGCCAGCTTCAGCTCAGCCTCGGCCTGGGGAAACTCCCGGATCAGCCGCTGATACAGCCGGATCGCCTCGTCCTTGCGCTCCTGCTTGCGCCGCACCTCCGCCAATCGGAATAGCGCCGTTGCGGCGAATGGCCGCTGCTCCTCATGCAGGCGCAGGACCTTTTCGTAGCTCGCCGCGGCCTCCTCGGCATTTCGGCTGACTTCCTCCGCATAGAGTCCGTCTCTCAGAAGATCCCGCGGCGCGGCACCCTCCTCGGCTCGGAGGGAGAGAAGCGGCATGGTCATCGCGGCGATCAGCAGACTAAGGCGAGGAGTGGGGAATCGGGTCATGGCGGGACATTCGCAGGTTCCGTCCTCCGGTTTGTCATGGAACGGTCATGAACGCAAGGTGACCGCCTGTCTCCGGGCCCGGACCTTCGGCATTGCGCCGCCGCCCGGTGTCGATAGCGTCACGGGCGTGAAGGAAAAGGCGATCTCCCTGCTGCAGGAACTGACGGAGGCCCACTCGGTGCCGGGTCATGAGGACGAAGTGCGCGCCATCTTCGTGGACGAACTCGAGGAGTGTGGCACGCTCTCCGCCGATCGCTCCGGCTGCGTCTTCTGCGAGCTGGAAGGGGAGGGGCCCCGCGTCATCATCGCCGGACACATGGATGAAGTCGGCTTCCTAGTACAGAACATCACGCCCGACGGCTTCATCCAGTTCCTTGCCGTCGGCGGTTGGTGGGAGCACAGCCTGCTCTCCCAGCGCGTCGAGATCCGCACCCGCTCCGGGGAGAAGATCACCGGCGTCGTCGCTTCCAAGCCTCCTCACTTCCTGCCGGAAGCCCAGCGCCGCCAGGTCATGACCATCGACCAGATGTTCATCGACGTTGGCGCCACTTCCCGTCTCGAGGTCGAACAGGAATTCGGCATCTCGCTCGGCGATCCGATCGCACCGCTCTCGCCCTTCACTCCCATGCAACGCGAGGACTGGTACATGGCGAAAGCCTTCGACAACCGCGTGGGCATGGCCGGCACCATCCAGGCAGGCAAGCAACTCGCCGGGACCCTGCACTCTAACAAAATCATCCTCGCCGGCACCGTGCAGGAGGAGGTCGGACTTCGCGGGGCGAAGACCGCCGCCAACTTCGCCAAGCCGGATGTCGCCATCATCCTCGAAGGCCCTCCTGCCGATGATACTCCCGGCTTCTCTCGTGCCGAATCCCAAGGCCGCCTCGGCGGTGGCGTGCAGATCCGCCTCTTCGATCCCAGCGCAATCATGAATCCGCGCCTTGCCGATCTAGCGATCCGCACCGCGAAGGAAGAAGGCATCCCGCATCAAGTCACCGTCCGACGCAGCGGCGGTACGGATGCCGGCTCATTCCATCTTGCGGGGGAGGGGATCCCCTCCGTTGTGCTCGGTGTGCCGGCCCGCTACATCCACTCGCACAACTCGATCATCGATCTGAACGACTACCTCCACATGGTATCGCTCGCCGTCGCCCTGGCGCGCCGCCTCGATGACTCCACGGTCAAGGGCCTCACCCGTTTCCTCTGAGATCTGGACCGGAATTCCCGAACGACCTCAGCCGTCGTTCGGGAACTCTGAATCCGTCACTCTCAGATCATCCCGAGCTTCATCTTCCCTTCCTCGGAGATCATGTCCTGATTCCAGGCCGGATCCCAGACCAGCTCCACCTTGGCATCATCGATGCCCTCGATGGTCATGATCTTGGCCTGCGCATCCGCCGCGATCACCGGACCCATGCCGCAGCCTGGAGCCGTCAGGGTCATCTTCACCGCCACGGTCTTCTTGCCGTTCTCCTCCTCGATCCCGCAGTCGTAGACCAAGCCGAGGTTCACAATATCGACCGGGATTTCCGGATCGTACACGCTCTTAAGCTGCGCCCAGACCTGCTCTTCCAGCGGCGCGTCCTTCAGGCGCTCGGCCTCGGCGTGCTTCTCCTTTTCCTTCTCCAGGTCCACGCCCAGGGCGTCCGCATCCTTGGAGGAGATCCGCGCCAGACCGGCAGAGGTTGCCACCGTGTAGGTGCCGCCCAGCCGCTGGGTGATGAATACGGGAGTCCCGGCGGGCAGGGTGATCGCATCCCCGCTGGGGATCTGGATGGCTTCGACTTCGCGTGCCAGGGAGATTTCCTCGTGCATGGGGGCAGTGTAGCGGCGGCTCCCGGCGGTGCAAGCGGCTTGCCGCGCCGGGCTAAACCGGCCAGCTTCCGAACATGAGCCGGAGACAGAGGAAAAGGGCCGCCGCCGCGGGCAGCAAGCTGCGTCCACGCTGGTGGGGGCGAGTGCTCGTCGTGTGCCTCATCCTCGGTGTCCTCGCCATGGGCGGCAGCTACCTATGGCTTCGCGCTTGGCTCCATGGCGAGTCCTTCCGCCGCATGCTCGCGGGTCAGACCGACGAGGCGCTCAATGTCTCCAGCCAGTTCGGCCCCTTCCGCTGGTCTGGCACCCGCATGGACACTTCCTCTTTCACCGCCTCCAGCGAGGGCCTCGTGAAATCGATCGATGCCGAGGATCTCCTCGTCGAAGTCGGCCTCGGCGGCTGGTGGAAGGGCGTCTGGCAGATCGAGGATGCCGGCGCCCGCCGCATCGATATCGAGATCGATACCACCGCCGCTGACCGGGTGAAGAAGGACCCGCTGGCTGCCACTGCCCCTCCCGGCCCCGTGGCGAGGCAGAAGAAGTGGTACGACTCCCTCATCCCGCACGAGGTAGAGCTGAAGCAATTCGAACTCTCCTCTTCCTCCGTGAAGGTCATCACCCGTTCCGGTCCCGTCGGCATTTCCGGCACTTCGTGGAGCCTCGTGCCGGACAAGGCCGGGAAGAACAGCTATCGCGCCGAGGGGACTGGTGGTGTCGTGAAGATGCCTTGGCAATGGGCTCCGCGCATGAATCTCGGCCGCGCCCGCCTGAATTATCGCGGCGATGTCGTCTATCTCACCGGCGCCGACTTCCAAGTTTACGAGAGCGGTCGCCTCGATCTCGCGGGTGAAATGTCCGTGAAAGGGGATGGCTACACCTTCACCGGTGATCTCCGCGATGTCTTTTGCGCGGAAGTCCTGCCCGAGAACTGGAAGCAAAGGTTGAGCGGCAAGGTGGATGCCGAATTTACCGCGGAGGGCCGCAAATCGGGACCCAAGGTCGATGGCGAAATCGGCCTTTCCAATGGTGTGCTCACCGCGCTCCCGCTGCTGGATTCCCTTTCCGCCTATGCGGATACCACCCGCTTCCGCCGCATCGCTCTGGAGGAGGGGAAAAGCGACTTCTCATGGGAGGACGAGATCTTGGTTCTCAGCAATCTCGTCATCGCCAGCGAGGGACTCATGCGTCTTGAAGGCGGGCTCCGGATGGACCCCCGCAAACAGCTCGACGGTCGCTTCCGCCTCGGCCTCGTCCCCGGTGTCCTCGCCCGCATCCCGGGTGCGGAAACGGTCGTGTTCTCACCGGGGGAACGTGGCCTCCTCTGGACCGATCTCCGCATCACCGGCACTCTGGATGACCCCAAGGAAGATCTCAGCCGCCGCTTGGTGGCCGCCGCCGGCCTGCGGATGTTCGAGGTGCTGCCGGAAACCGGCGAGAAAGTCCTCAAGTTCACCAAGGACGTCATCGATCAGGATCTGGAAACCCATCTCCAGAATGGCGCTGCTGTCATTGAACAGGGCCGTGCCGTCATCGACGAGGCCAAGGGCGTCGTCGATGAGGTTGAGGGAATCTTTGATGTCCTGCGCGGCAAGGATGAGCCGCGGAAGAAGCAAGAGTGAGGTGGCGACTCCTGCCCGCTCTCACTTGATCGTCACCTTCTTTCCGGTGTTCGATTCCCAAGCGCCTTGGATGCTCTTGTGCAGGGCCTTCAGATCGTTGAGCCGCATCAGGCGGAACTCGATCATCCCGGCGTGGCTGGTGGTCGGATAGTCCTTCTGAGGCAGATTGTGGAAATCGACTTTGGCCCGTCGGCCGGCACCGTCGATCAGGTCCTTGCCGCGCTCCACCAGCCGCCCGCCCGCTCCGGATGCGGTGTCCTCCGCCACCGAGCGCACATGATAGAAGCGCGCCAGCGCGCGTCCGTCCGTGTCGATGACCATCTCGGTCACGATCAGGTTGGCGTTCAGCACATACTCGTGGATGCTCACCGAGCTGACCTTGTCCAGAGCCACCGAGTAATCGCCGCCTTGCAAGCTGGCGCTCCAGAAGCGCTTCGGTCCTTGGGACTCTTCCGCCGAGCTATCCTCTCCCGCGTTGTCCTCATCCACCTGCTCGGTTCCATCCCCATCGTCCTCGTTGTTTTGCTGGGCCTGCAGAGGCAGCGGCTGGAGCAGCACGCACAAAGCGTAAAGGAGGAGGAAAGCGGGTTTCTTCATATACCGCGAGTGTGAACGCGGCTCATGGATTTGGCCAGTGCCCACATCTTATTTCGGGAAAGTTAAGGATTGAGAATCCTCCGCCGGTTGCATAGAAATCCACCCGTGGTTCGTTTCCGGCCAAATGTCGCCGCGTTGATGGTGAAGCCTCAGGGGCAATTGCTCGTCTGCGAGAGGTGGTCCATCCCCGGCGCGTGGCAATTTCCGCAGGGTGGCGTGGATGACGGGGAGACTCTCGAAGAGGCCTTGTTCCGCGAAGTGCGGGAGGAGATCGGCCTGCTGCCGCAGCACTACGAGTTGCTGGGATTCCGCACCGGTTATCGCTATCTGTATCCGGAGGAAGTCCGCATGAAGAAGATGCGCAAGCATGGCTGCCACGGTCAGGAACAGACTTACTATCACTGCTTGCTCAAGGACGGTGCTCCTGCAATCAATGTGGACCAACGGCCGCGCGAGTTTGGAGCATACCGTTGGATTATGCCCGAGGAGTTTGATCTGGAGTGGCTTCCGGAATTTAAAAGGGATGTGTATCGGCAGGTCATGAAAGACTTTTTCGGAGTCATGCTCTAACCCTGCAAGAATTGCAGGAATGAGACTAGAGCTTGCTCGCATGTCCGATTTCGGGTGTCGTGCCTTCCTAAGAAATACAATCGCTGATGGAGATCCTTCCCGACCAGTCGCAGAGCGTCATCAAGTGCCGTAACAGCCAAGGAATGGAGGTGCAGGCTAACCTGCTCCGATTGACCCGCTACTCGGTCGTTTTCGAGGTCTACAATCCATACAGCATCCTCCAGCTCTCGGAGGTCCTGTCCGATTTTCGCATCCTTGCGAATCGTCGCCTGATCTATCGCGGCAAGGCCGTGGTCAGCAACCTCCTCAATACCGGCTTGGTGCTGGTCTGCGAGGCAAACCTTGAAGACGGCTGGCAGGAAGTCGACTTCCTGTCCGGGGTCACCGGCGAGGCGGATCTCGGGGCCCAGTTCTCCTCCTTCATGGCCGAATGGAAGGCCGCCAACCACGTCCAAGATCCTTTCAAGGTCGCCGTGGCGGATATGGCCAGCGCTCTAACGGGCGTGCAGCACTGGATGGGTGGCATCGATGTCGGCATCCGTTCCACCGCGACACGCCGCCGCGACGATCTGGAGCGGGAGATCTTCTCGAATATCCAACAGAAGGTGGTGGAGGAAGTCATCCCCGCCATGGAGAACTTCGAGTCCGTGGCCGGACAGGTCAGCGAGGAGGAGGTGCCCTCACATAAATCTTATATCCGGCGCGAACTTCATCCGATCGTCCTCTGTTCACCCTTCCTTTATCGTACTTATACGAAGCCGCTCGGCTATGCGGGCGACTATGAAATGGTCAACATGATGCTGAGAGATCCTTACGAAGGGGCATCCTCCTTCGCCAAGCTCCTCAACTATGCAATGCTCAATACCGAGCCGGTCGTCGCTCACCGCAATCGTATCGACTATCTGGTCGATATGCTCGACCGCGAGTCGAACCGCCGCTTCGGCCGCGGCCGTGCCCGCGCCTTCAACCTTGGATGTGGTCCGGCGGAAGAAGTGCTGCGCTTCCTCCGCGAGCACGATTCCAGCGACCTGATGGAGTTCGACCTCCTCGACTTCAATCCCGAGACCCTTGACTACACCCGCGAGCGCCTCGACAAGGTCCGCATGTCGGAAGGCCGTAACACCCGCCTCCGCTTCATCCCGCGCTCCGTCCACCAGATCCTCAAGGCGGCCGTTCAGCCGGGTGGCGATCCCGAGCTTTCTTCTTACGACGTGGTCTACTGCGCCGGTCTCTTCGACTACCTGTCACAGCGCGTCGGCAAGCGCCTTGTCGAGTTCTTCTGCTCCATCGCCAAACCCGGCGGGGTCGTGGTGGTGACCAACGTGGCGGATTCCAACCCGCGCCGGGCGTGGATGGAATATCTCATGGAGTGGAATCTCATTTACCGCGGCAAGGAAGAGATGCTCGATCTCGTGCCCGCGGGCCTCCCCGTGAAACGCGTGGATGTAAAAGCGGATTCGACCGGTGTGAACCTATTCCTTGAAATCGAGCTCGCTGATGGCTGAGGCCTCGACAGAACCATTCTCCCCCGCGGACGAAGCCGAGCTGAAAAGCGCTTTCCAGCGCTACGAGCACGGCGTGTCGGTGGACAATGCCCGACGCGCGGCGTCCTTGGCCGCGCTCTTCATGCTCGCAGGCACCACCCTCGATTGGATGGTTTATCCCGAGCAGGCATGGCACTTCCTGTTCATCCGCGGCATCGTCACGCTTCTTCTCTGCGTCGTTTTCTGGGCTCTCGGGCAGCTTTCCCGGGAGATCTCGCGCAATTGGATTGCCCAAGCCATCCCCTTCCTCCCCACCGCCGGCATCTGCTGGATGATCGCGAAGACCGGCGGGGGTGTCTCTCCGTACTATGCCGGCCTGAATCTCGTGTTCCTCGGCATGGCGCTGCTGCTGCGCTGGTCCTTCTGGAATTCGGTCGCGATGATCGTGATCTGCATCGGCACCTACTTCGCCGCGGTCATGCTTTCCGACCAGCACCGCGACCACCGGCTCTTCTTTAACAATTCGTACTTCCTCTTTGTCACCGGCGTCTTCGTGCTGGCTGGTAGCTATTTCTACGAGCGCCTCCGCTTCCGTGAGTTCGCCCTGCGGAAGGAGGTGGAGGACGCCCGCGAATTGTTGGAAGCCTCGAACCGCCAGCTTAGCGAACTGGATGAGGCCAAGACCCGCTTCTTCGCCAATATCAGCCACGAACTCCGCACGCCGCTCACCGTCATGATCGGCCTGACCGAGCGCCTCGCGGACCGATTCAGGACCACCCCGCAGCAGGATGTCCGCGACATGCTCGCGATGACGGAGCACAACGGCCTGCGCCTGCTCAAGCTCATCGATGATCTTCTTGATCTGGTGCGCTTCGATACCGGCCATGCCGACCTCAAGCTCCAGCCCACCAATGTCCGCGATCTCCTTGACGGCCTGATGAATTCCATGCGCCACCTCGCCGATCAGGACGGGGTCGCCTTGGAATGGAAGGTCACCGGCCCGGATGCCTCGCTCATGGTCGATCGCGACAAGATCGAGAAGGTGCTGCTCAACCTTACCATCAACGCGATCAAGTTCACCCCGGCGGGTGGCCGTATCGATGTCGATGGGGAAATCGGCGATGGTCGCTTGGTGCTCGCGGTGACGGATACGGGCGTGGGCATTTCGGATGCGGGTCTCAAGCGGATCTTCGAGCGCTTCTGGCAGGTCGATTCCTCCTCCACGCGTAAATTCCAAGGCGCCGGCATCGGTCTCGCCCTGGTCCGCAGCTTGGTCGATACCATGCAGGGCAAGATCGAGGCGGATAGCACCATCGGCGTGGGCACCCGCTTCAAGGTGGATATCCCTGTGGAAGCCGCACCTTCCGTCGCTCCTGCGGATGCGCAGGAGGAGGAGGATCGCCCTGATTCGGGCAAGCACATCGAGGAACTCCACCGTCGTGCCGCCCTGTCGGTGGCCCGGCCTTCCGATCAAGGGGACATTTCCATCGCGGCCCGCGGCATCGGCCGGAAGGCCTCTTCAGGACGTCCCCTCGTGCTCGTGGCCGACGATGAACCGGACATGCGCCGCTATCTCGTCATGCAACTGGAAGATGTGGACGTCGTCGAGGCTCGCGATGGCGCCGAAGCGGTCGCGCTCGCGAAGCAGCATGTCCCCGTGCTCGCCCTGATCGACCACATGATGCCGGAAATGGATGGCGTGGAGGTCTGCAAGGCGATCCGCGGGCACCACTCCACCCGCGAGATGCCGATCATCATGCTCACCGCCCGTGCGGATGAGCAAACCAAGCTCCAGGCGCTCGATGCGGGCGCCAGTGATTTCCTCACCAAGCCATTCTCCAGCACGGAGCTCGTCCTTCGCCTGCGCAATCAATTAGCCATGGCCGCCATTCGCAGCGAGCTGGGCGAGCTGAACCGCGAACTCTCCGCCGCGATGGAGAAGCTCAAGGAAAACGAGGTCCTTCTGGTCCGGAACGAAAAGCTTTCCGGCCTAGGCCAGATGAGTGCCGGCATCATCCACGAGATCAACAACCCCCTTAACTACGCTCGTGCCGGTCTCCATGCGCTGAATTCCTTCAAGCGCTCCCTGCCAGCGGACGACCATGCCGACTACGAGGAGATCATCGGGGATATCAGCGAAGGGGTCGAGCGCGTCGCCCAGATTGTGGCCGACCTCCGCCAGTTCACCCGCGACGACAATCGCATCGGCGGCGAGGCGGATCTTGTCGAGGTCGTGGAGCGTTCCCGCCGCTTGGTCAGCCATCAGCTCGGGAGCAAGGTTGCTTTCAATATCAAGAAACCGGACCGCGCCCTGATCACGGGGAACAGCAACCAGTTGGTCCAGGTCTTCGTGAATCTCTTCCAGAATGCCGTCGATGCCATCGAAGAGCGCCTCGCCGCGAAGGAAGGGGAGCCGGGCAAGATTGATATCGGTCTGCGCTCCGCCGCGGGAGGTTGGGAGGTTACTGTCTGGGACAACGGGGCCGGTATCCCGAAAGAAATCATCAACAAGATTTACGATCCTTTTTTCACTTCGAAAGATGTGGGAAAAGGCATGGGTCTCGGTCTAAGCATCACTCATCAAATCCTCGGGCGCCATCGCGCGCATATTGAAGTGGACACCCGCATCGGTGAGTTCACTTGTTTTACCATCTTCTTCCCGCCTCCCGACCCCGACGCCCTCTGGGATGCGGAGGACTCCAAAGACTCCGATCCCAGCGATTCCTTACCATGAGCGACCTCAACTACGACTATCAGCGCTATGCCGTACTCTTCGTGGACGACGAAGAGAAGACGCGCAAATACTTCCGCCGTCTCTACGGCGAGACGTTCCGGATCCTTGAGGCCTCGGATGGTGTCGAAGCGCTTTCGGTGTTCCGGGCTCATGCCGCGGAAATCGGTATCATCGTGACCGACCAGCGCATGCCGAACGAAACCGGTGTCGGCTTCCTCGGGAAAATTTCCGACCAGTACCCGGACGTGGTGAAGATTCTCTCCACCGCCTATTCGGATCTCGATGCCGCCATCGGATCGGTCAACAAGGGCGGTATCTACAGATACATCACCAAGCCGTGGGAAGTCAGCGAATTCGAGGTCACGCTGCGCCGCGCGATGGAGTTCTTCATCGTCAAACGCGAGCGCAATTCGCTGATGGGAGCCAAGCTTCAGGCGCTCGCCAATGTAATCTACTCCTCCCGTCTCGCCGCCTTCGCCCTGGCCCCGGTCGCCGCCGGTCTTCCCGGTAAACATGCCGCAGAAGCGGTCGCCTCTTTCGTTCGCTTGGGGGCTTTCGGTACCGCTGCCGCCAGCAACCGTGCCGGCACCATGGATGCCGGGGTGGATTCTTGGCGCAAGGTTTACGAGACCGAGCAGAAGCTCGCCGGAATGTTGGAGGAATCGCTCAAGGCCGGCTTCTCCGGCTCGTCCCTCGCGGATCGGGTCGGCGCTTTCGTTCGCTCCCTCCCGGAAGGTGAATCGCTGGATGTCACACCGGACGGCGCGAATTTCATCCTGGGTTCCACTGCCGATCCATTCCCGCGCCTCCTTGCCGGTCTGCTCGGCGTTAGTGGCAAGGGCGGGGAAGAGGCCATCCCGGTCCTCGCCGCACTCATGGGAATCTATGATTTGGGCGCTTCGCTGACACGCCTCCGCTCGGATAGCCTCGCGATTCAAGTGCGTGAAGGGGGAGCTGCGGCAGAATTGTCACCCGGCTCCGATGTCGCCCGCTGGCTTTTCGATGACGATTTGCTCATTTCTTCTGCTTTGGGACTTCTCTAGGCTAAGTAATTTCACGTAGTTTCCCGGCCTTCGGCGGCAAGTAGTTTCCGCGACCTGCCGTCGCCTTAATCCAGAACCCACATGAAGCGTCCAGAACTCCAGATTGCCTACCGCAATGGCCGGGTGGTCGCCGTGCGCCCCCGCGAACCCGAACCCCTCCCGCTCGCCCCGCTCGCAAGAGAGACGGGCTTCAAGGTCAGCCGCCTCTGCGCGTTGTTCAATCTGTCCGACCGCCAGTTCCACCGCACCTTCAACGAGTGTCTCGGCATCAGCCCGAAGGACTGGCTGCGCCGTGAACGCATGGTCCAAGCCCGCCAGTTGCTCATGGAAGGGCATGCGATCAAGGAAGCGGCGGCAGAACTCGGCTTTCCTTCCACCAAGGATTTCAGTCGCGAATTCCAAGCCTTCTACGAGGTCAGCCCCACCGATTTCCAGCGTCGGCAGGATGCCCTGCGCAAGGGTGGGATTGTCTGACGCGCTTGTCGCCAGCTCCTTGGGAAAGGAGGAGTTTTTGCAACTGACAAATTCATTTAAATGAACTATCAGCGCCGCTTTACTAAAACCTTCCGATGATACCTCGCTCCTTTCCCGTCTTGGCCGCTGCGCTGATCCCCGCCACCGCGGGTGCCGCCGGTTATTATCTCCCGAATCAGGACGCCTTCGCCACCGCGAAGGGGAACGCTTGGGTGGCCACGGCGGACAGTGCCGCCGCCGTTCACTACAATGCCGCTGGCCTGACCCAACTTGAACAGGCGGAAGCCCAGGTCGGAGTCTATGCCATCAATCTCGGCCACACCTTCAACAACGGGGGAGGGGACTTCGAGGCGAAGTCGGAATGGCAATACGTTCCCAGCATCTTCTACGCACAGCCGATCGAAGATGATCTCGCATGGGGCTTCGGCATCAACAGTCCTTGGGGACTCGGCACCGAGTGGGGCCAAGGCTCGCCCTTCCGCACGGTCATCACCGAGGCCCGCCTTGCCTACATCAGCGCGACGGTCGCTCTCGCGTATGACATTACCGATACCCTTTCGATCGGGGTTTCCGGTTCCGGTAACTATGCCGACCTGACCCTTGAGCAGGGCCTCGGTATTGCACCGCTCGATTTCCTCCGCTTTGAAGGAGATGGCACCTCCTACTCCGGCGCGATTTCGCTCCGCTGGCAGCCGCATGAGCAGCACGCCTTCGGCCTGAATGTCGCTTCGGACACCTCCATGGATCTTAGCGGCAAGGTTTACTCGAATATCCTTGGTGCCGGTCCCGCCGACATCGATTTCGTCACGCCGCTCCGCATCGCCGGCGGCTATTCCTATCGCCCGGCTCCCGGCTGGAACGTGGAAGCGAATATCGAGTGGCTCGATTGGGATTCTCTCAACTCCCTCTATCTCCGCTCCCCATCGCTCCCGGGCGGTGCCATCGGCGTGCCTTTCCACTGGAAGTCCATGTTCATCTACGAGGCGGGCGTGAGCTACACCATGGACAACGGCTATGCCTTCGCAGTCGGCTACGACTACAACAGCAATGCCCAGCCGGACACCTTCTTCAACCCCTCCGTCGCGGATGCCGACCGCCATTGGTTCAATGCCGGCTTCGGCCGCAAGTGTGAGGACTGGGGTTGGTTCATCGCCTACCAGTTTGGCTACTCGAACCGCGACGTCCGCGGTGCCCTGCCGACTGCGGCCGGGCAGAGCGCGAACGGCAAATACGAGGGGCGCCACCACTCGGTTAGCCTCTCGGCCAACTACCGCTTCTGATGAGCACTCCGGCGGTGAAGGAGATTCTCATCACCGGTGCGAGCTCCGGCATCGGCGCAGACCTCGCGCGGCAGCTTGCCGCGCCGGGGAAGCGCCTCTGGCTCGTCGCCCGGAGCGAGGACAAGCTGCAAGCTCTCGCGGACGAGGTCCGGGCGAAGGGGGCGACTGCCGAAGTGCTGGTCCTCGATCTCTCCGATATCGAGCGCAGCGCCACCTTCCTCCCGGATTTCCTGCGGGAAGTCCGTCTGGATGAAGTCTACCTTGCTGCCGCCGTTTCCATCTTCGGGGAGGTGAAGGATATCCAGCCGGAGGACTGGGATCAGATCTACCGCACCGACCTCCTCAGCTACTGCCAGTGGGTCCAGGCGATCTATGCCCAGATGGTCGCTTCGCGCCGGGGTCGTCTGGTCATCGTGTCCTCCTTGGCCGGGTATGCCGGCTATCCCACCTCGGTGCCCTACGCCACCATGAAGGCAGGCCTGCTCGGCCTCTATCGTACGCTCCGCTACGAGGCACCCCAGCACGGGGTGTCCGTCCATCTGGTCAGCCCCGGCTACGTCCGCACCGGTATCTACCAGTCCGCGATCTACCGCCGTTCGAACTACGATAATACCCTCAAGCAGATCGAGGAGATGGGCTTCGGGATGATCGAGTCCGCCGAGGCGGCTTCCGCGATTCTCAAGGCCCTCGCTGCCGGGAAGAAGGAGATCGTTTTCCCCTCCTACGCCCGCCTCCTCGCATGGGTCGGCCCGCGCTTCCCGGGGCTGCTCGGCATCGTCCACGCCCGTATGGTGAAGCGCTTCCGCGAACTCTCGGCATGAGCATCTCCGAATCCACCCGCCGTGCCTTCGAGGGCCGCAGCGTCCTTCTCACCGGTGCCGCATCCGGTATCGGGCGGGCTCTGACCCTTCGTCTGCTCGCTTGCGGTGCCACCGTTCACGGAGCGGATATGGACGCCGCCGGCCTTGAACGTCTCGCCGCAGAAGCACCCGCTTCCGGCAAGCTCCTGCCCCGCAAGCTCGACGTCACCGATCGGGCAGACTATGCGCGTTGGGTGGAAGAATGTGCTGGCACAGGCCCGATCGACTATCTCTTCAACAACGCCGGGGTGAGCCACCTCGCCGAGGCACACAAGGTGCCCTTCGAGCGCTGGAAGTGGCTCTTGGATATCAATGTGATGGGGGTCCTCAACGGCACCATGCTCGTCTATCCCGTGATGGTGAAGCAGGGTCGCGGCCAGATCGTCACCACCAGCTCCGTCGCAGGGGTCACCGGTTACGCCACCGCGGCCGCCTACACCGCCTCGAAGAAAGCCGTCATCGCCATGAGCGAGTCCCTCGCCGCGGAGGCGAAGGCCTACGGTGTGAAGGTCACCGTCGTCTGCCCCGGCTACGTAAACTCGAACATCTTCACCGAGAAGAACGTCGTCGGAGCGAACGTGAAGGAGGTCATCAAGGACCTCCCCGCCCCCATGATGACCCCGGAGACCGCCGCCCGCCTTTATCTTGATGGCGTCGCCTCCGGGAAATCCCGGGTCGTCTTCCCCGCAAACGCCCGCCTCCTCTGCGGGCTGGCGCGCTGGCTCCCCTTCACTTTGGGCCCGATTCAGAAGCGCCTCATGCGCAAGTTCTCCTAGCCTCCGGCCATCGATGCGGGATCCAGCGCCACGTCCAGCTCTTCCGCGTTAATCCCCAGTTCGCCCAGCCGTTCCAGGCACAGCTCGCGCACGGTCCGTCCCGTCGCCACCGACTCCTTGGCGATCGCCGCCGCCTTGTCGTAGCCGATCTTCGGCACCAGCGAGGTTACCATCGACAGCGAATACTCGATCAGTTCCCGGCAGCGCTCCTCATTCGCCACGATCCCGTCCACGCATTTGCTTCGCAGCGCCCCGGCTGCATTCGCCAGCAGCGCGATCGACTCGAACAGGCAGGCCGCGATCAAGGGCATCGACACGTTCAGCTCGAGGAATCCGCCCGCTCCGCACCAGCTCATGGTCGTCTGATTCCCTGCCACGCGCGCCGCCACCATCGTCACCGCTTCCGCGATCACCGGATTCACCTTCCCCGGCATGATTGAGGATCCCGGCTGCGTCGCCGGCAGGCGGATCTCGCCGATCCCGCAGCGCGGCCCCGAGCCCAGCAGGCGCAAGTCGCTCGCGATCTTGTGCAGTGATACCGCGATCGTTGCGAGCTGCCCGTGCGCCTCCACACAGGCGTCTTTCGCAGACTGAGCCTCGAAATGATTCTCCGCCTCCCGCAGCTCCAGTCCGGTCCGCGCCGCCAGCCTCGCGATCGTCCGCGCCGCAAATTCCGGGTGCGCGTTCAATCCGGTCCCTACCGCCGTCCCTCCCAGCGGCAGATCGTGCAGCGCCTTCAGCGCCTTGTGAGCGCGGGAGGATGCCAGCCAGGCCTGCTTCGCCCAGCCCCCGAATTCCTGCCCCAGCCGCACCGGAGTCGCATCCATCAGGTGCGTCCGCCCGATCTTCAGCACCCCGTGGAATTCCCCCGCCTTCGCCTCCAGCGCCGCCGCCAGCGCATCCAGCGCCGGGATGAGCTCATCTTTCAGCGCCAGCGCCGTCGCCAGATGGATCGCCGTCGGAAAAGTGTCGTTCGAGGACTGCCCCAGATTCACCTGATCGTTTGGATGCACCTTTATCCCGTCCCGACCGCAGAGGTGCGCGATCACCTCGTTCACGTTCATGTTCGTCGAGGTTCCCGAGCCCGTCTGATAGATATCCACCGGGAAATGCCTCGCGTGCCCGCCCGCCGCGATCTCCTCCGCCGCCCCGGCGATCGCCCCCGCCACTTCCGCACTCAGCAGTCCCAGCTCCCCGTTCGTTCGTGCCGCCTCCGCCTTGATCATTCCGTAGGCCCGGATGAATCCCGCCGGCAGCGGGGTCCCGGAAATCGGGAAATTCTCCACCGCCCGCGCCGTCGATGCCCCGTAGAGCGCATCCCCCGGCACCTCCATCTCACCCATCGAATCACGCTCCCTGCGGGTCTCCTTCATCCTCCCAAACTGCCAGAGTCCTCCCGAAAATCACGGCGAGAATCCCATTTCAAACGCCCCCGCGAAGAAAAGTGAGACACAAATCCGCGTTCCCGCGGTTTTCCTAGGGCACACATCAGCGGAACGACACGGGACTTGATGGCAGGGCACTCCGGCCACAGGTTCCTCCCTGTCGTTTTCTACGATTCCATCCTCGCCCCGAAATCCATGCGTTTGTTCGCTTTCTTCATTCTTCTAGCCTCTGCAGCGACGAGCTTGGCGGCACCTCCGGCCAATCCCACGGGTCTCACGGCGACAGCCAGTACTGGGAAAACCATTCGTCTCACTTGGACTGCCTCCGCTGGCACACCCACCCCCACCGGGCACTACGTTTACCGTTCCTCTGGCGCAGGTAGTCCCGTGCAGATCACGGAATTCGGCGAGTTGGGCGGAGCGGTTACCTCCTACATTGACGACGATCCGGCCCTGCAAGCTGGCACCGCCTACACCTATGTGGTGAGGGCCTTCATCGGAGCCGAGGACGCCGAAGAGTTGTCCACGCCGTCGAACACAGCCACCGCCACGCCGGTTGCCACCCCGGGTGCGCCGGGCGGCCTTAAAGCCACCAAAATCACCTCCACCGCCATCACTTTGGAATGGAGCGGCGTCACCGGTGCCACCAGCTACAATCTCTACCGCGACGACGAGATCCTTGAAGAGGAGATCTCGCTCACGACCTACACCGACCTTGATGTGGAGATCTCCACGTCCTACTCCTACTACGTCACCGCGAATTCCACCGGTGGTGAATCCGCCAAGTCCAATGTCCTGACGGTCAGCACCGGCGATGGCACGGGTCGCGAAGCCTACTGGGTCCGCGACTTCCGTAAGGTCGATGTCGACGCGAGCCGCACCATCACCTTGGATGAGTTCCTCGCCGCCAACACCAAGCGCAAGTCCATCGTCGCCGCTCTCCACCGCTTCGAATACATGGATGGGGATGACTCCGAGGACATCACTCTAACCGAGTACACCAAGGCTTTTGGCGGCAAGAAGTTCGCAGCCCCGTCCAAGCCACGGCAGTTCTATCTCGCCGATCGCTACTTCGTTCTCGATGGTGAAGAACCGGATGGCTACTTGGACGACACGGAATTCGCCCTTACCCAGCTGGCTCCCATCCGCAACAATGCGGTGAAGCTGGAAAAGGCACTCGGCAAGAAGGACAAGAACGGCAGCGGTGATCTCAGCGAAGTCGAGTTCGGCATTCGCAACGGCTCTCCTTACGATTCGGAGAATCTCGATCCCGACACCGTTCCCGACCCGGATCCAGATCCAGAGCCGGAAACCGTTGCCGCTCCTTGAGTCATCCCAACTCTTCAAACACGAAAAGCCCGGCAGATCCTGCCGGGCTTTTTCTTTATCTAGCAGAGCGCTGCGGTGGCTTAGCGCCGCAGTGAAACCTTGATCACTTGGCCGGTGGATTCGAAACCCTTCAACGAGCCTTTCGTCGTGGCCGCGTTCACCTTGCCGGAGAGAGTGGTGGCACCCGGGGTTTCGGCCCATGGATACTCGCTCAGCGCGAAGATCCGCACCTTGCCCTTCGATCCGGCCAGCGCCAGTCCGTTGATCTCGAATTCGCCACCGGTCGGGGAGACTCCGAAGCCGGAGAGCTGATAGAGATGCGGCGTCTCCGTCGCAGAGATCTGATAGATTTCCGGCAGACGCAGCTTGCCCAGGACCGCGATGCCGGTCCAAGTGCCGCTCAGATCCTGCGTATCTTTCTCCGGCGTGCCGGCGAAGCTGAAGTTGCCATTGGTGGCGGTGATCTTCCCGCTGACCTTCTTGGCCGTGACCTTGCCTTGGATCGTTCCGGTCACGTCCTGACCGTCGATCGTCTCGGTGTAGGAGCCGGTGAGCACGCCCTTGTCGTCGACGGCCCATGTGCCGGACAGGGTGAAGACCCCGGCCGATTTGGCGCTCACACCATAGGCGGTGAAGTCGCGATCTTCCTCGAAGGTGACATAGGCGATGCCTTGGTCGGCACCGGCCAGATTGACTTCCCAAGTTCCAACAGGGGAAGGAGCGGCCGCCAATGCGGACACGGGGGCAAGCACAAGCGTTGCCGCGGCAAGCAGGTTCAATTTCATACGGGGGGATGGGGGTGAGACAGCAGCGGAGACAGTGCCTGAGATCTCCGGATCATCAAGCTCGCGCTGCCTACGTGATCGCGGGGGCCCTATCGCCGCGGTTGTTCAGGCGGCAGCGCCACCCGCCCGATGCTGGGGGAGGACGACCCGCCCTCCGGCGAGCTGCCGGAGCGGGACGCCGCCTCCGCCGCCACCGCACCTTCATTCGGCCGCGTATCGAGGGTCGCGCGATCATACCCAGTCCCGCACATGGAGAGCGCACAAACCGTGGCGAGGGCGGAGACCAGCTTCAGGATGGATTTCGTGATCATGGTTATCATGGCAGCAACTTGTGTTCCCATCTCCTTCACGCTTCCGATCCCCTCAACCGCGCGGATCGAGGCAGATGGGGAGGGCAGGGGACCGTGCATTCACCAATCGCCGAACCCACCCGGATTGCAAATCGCAGAAGCATCCCGACCTCAAGGCCTCACCCTGCCAGAACCACGAAACCCTCCTCATCCACCCGGTAACCCTTGGGCAGCATGAGTCCCTCCGGTGCCGCAGGACCTTCCACCCGCCATTCCCCGTCGCGTTCCTCCACCGTGAAACCCGGCAGCACGATCCCCAGTGCCCCATCTTTGCGGCCCGGCTGTGGCTTCGCGCCTTCATGCGAGAGCGGCGGATCCGGCATCGACATCGCCACCACCACTCCGCCGATTGCCAGGCAGGGGCAGTGAATCCAACCCTCCCGCCCCAGCGCCCGGGTCGCCCCTTTGCTGAAATCAAAAAACACTCCGCCCACCTTCAGCTCCGATCTCACGATCCTCTCCCGCAGCATCTCCCCACCCAGCCAGAATCGATCCACCGAAGCATCCACCACATGCGATTCCCGCGAGATCGTCCCGAAGATCCGCTCGTATTCCGCCAGCCCGGGCAGGGAAGCGGGCAGGGGATCGCCTTCCAGAATCCCGAAGTCTCCCCCGCGCGGCAGCCCGTTCACTGCCGCCAGTTGGAGTCCGTTCGCCCGCACCGTGGAGCCGGCGCTGCGCTCGCCCAGCGCTAGCGCGGAGGCCTCCGTCATGCCGCGCCGGATGGTCCCGATGTCCGCATCCTCCGGCGCGATCGCCTTACCGAAGGCCACCGAGATCCCGTAGCGCAGCCGGTGCGGGATCTTCTTGAAGAAGCGGTTTCCCTCGAAGGAGAAGATCGAGCCCCAGGCCCCGTCCGACCACACCGGAATCGAAGGGCATCCCCCTTGGCGGGCGATCAGCTCGAATCCCCGCTTCAGCTCGCGCAGCGTGCCGGTCCGTGTCAGTTGCCCCTCGGGGAAGAGGCAGACCACGTCTCCCCGCTTCAGTGCCTCCGCGGAGGCTTTCAACGCCTCGCGCGGCTTGCTTGATGAGATCGGCACTGTGTCGAAGAGCTGGCAGAAGACCCGGATCGCCGTCTGACCCATGAAGCCTTGCTCCATTACGAAACGCACCGGCCGCGGGCACGCCGCCGTGAGGAAAAAGGCATCCGCCCAAGTCACGTGGTTCGGCAGCAGCAGCACGCCGCCCTTCGCCGGGATGTTGCATTCACCGCTCGTGCGGATCTTGTAGAAGAAGCGCAGGATGCTCAGTCCTACCACCCGCACCAGATCCGCCGGGATCAGCCGCGCGATGTGGATGGTGATCCAGCCGCAGGCGATGGCGGCAGGCACCAGTTGCATGTGTGTGCCCAGCCACCACGGCTCGCCCAGCAGCCCGTGCAGGTAGGAGACCAGCATTAGCGCCCCGGCCACCACCGCGCCCAGCAGGCAGTCCTGCAGGTTCGCCGCGGCTAGGATCTCGCCCCTCTTCTCCGGCGGGCATTGATCCTGCAGGAAGGCATTCAGAGGCGTCAGGAAAATCGCCGCGCAGAATGCGGTGATCGCCAGAAGTACGAGAAATGCCGTACTTGCCGGGTGCGGCACCGCCAGCAGCAGTGTGGAAATCGTCATCGCCACTCCCGCCACCGGCACCCAGCCGAGCTCGATCCGCCGCCGCATCAGCAGCGAGGCGGTGCCGAAGCCGACTACCATCCCCAGCGTGGCCGCGATCATAAACTTGGAGGCCACGCTCCCGAAGCCCGTCGCACCGCCCGTGATCTCCTTCGCCACCGTGATCGACCACAGGTTGATGAACCCGGCGAAGGCCCAGAAAAAGGCGATTCCGAAGGAGGTCCGGCGCAGCACCGGGTTCCGCCACAGGTCCGCCAGTTGGTGGAAATGCCCGATCGCCATCGCGGGGCGGAAGCACTCCTGCGAGCATACCGGGGTGCGCGGGATGATCAGCGCGAAGAGTAGCGGAGGCAGGCCTAGCAGGGTCAGCACTATCAGCGGGCCCTGTGCCGCATCCCAGCCGTTGCCGGAGCTGGCCAGCCGCTGGTCGAAGATGAAGCCCGCCAAGATTTGACCGCTGAGCACCGCGAGCATCGCCGTCATCTGCTGCACCCCGGAGGCGAATCCCAGCCGCCGCGAGCCGACGAGCTCCTTCACGATTCCCATCTTCGCCGGGCTGAAGAAGGCGGACAGGGTTGCGAGCGCAAAGAAGCACCCCATCGCCAGGTTGAATTGCCGCTGCATGATCGCCAGCAGCAGCGCCGCCAGACAGAGCAACTGGGTGATCGCGCAGCCTACCAATACGTTCCGCTTCGAGAAGCGATCGCTCACCCAGCCCGCGGTAGGGGCGAAGAGGATGTAGGGGAGAGCCAGCATCAGCGCCGCGGCGAAGGCCATCATCGAGCCCTTGCCTGCCAGCCATCCGCCCAGAGGAATGAGAAGGAACTGAGCCGCCTTCTCGTTGAAGGCATTCTGGGTCTGCTGCACGATCAGGCTCCAATAGCCGGTCCATTCCCGGCGCGTCGGCTCCCGCTGATCGTCGTCGCGCGTTCCTTCCACCGCGCGGAAGCTAGGAATTCTCCGACCACTGGCAAAGCCGGAATTGCTAGAGCCGATTCATCACCAGACAGTCGGGAATCTGCATGATCCTCAGGGGTGGCGAAAATAAAACCGATTTGATCCGTGGGGTTGATGCCAGTGTTGTCTCAAGTAACGGACTTAAATCTGAAGGAGTTAGCAGTGGTTCGGTGCGCTGGTTGTAGGTTCCCTTCGGCGGAATCATACCAATCCATGGGCGGAGGATACTAGAAGCAGGGTTGATAGGCTGAAGGTGCAGGACGGAAACTTCCGCTTCGTTGCGAGTCAGGCAGATGCCCGCCAAGAGGGCGGCTGACTCGTCGCCGGCGGCCGTCGTCTGCCCCGGTGGTTGACCCCCGCCGGTGGAACCCGACGAACCCTATGAAATCCAAGACCCGCGTAACGGGCCCGCTTTGGGTCCAGCTAATTCCGTTCGCCGTGCTCACGGCGCAAGTCGATGCAAACACCATCGCCTACTGGCGATTCGAAGGAGAGGGCGCCACCCTGCCCACTGACGGCGCCTTCGCGCAGGATACCAATGGCCGTACGGCGATCCAGCCGGTCGGCATCCCCATTCCTGATCTCTCGGGAAATGGTAACCGCATCTTCACCTGGGATGATGGGCCGACCGGCCACATCCACCGGCCGGTGATTCCGGGCGCTCTCTTCACCGTGGTTCCACAGACCGGAGAGACGAACAATTGGTTCATCGAGAACTCCGGCAACTTCCCGGCCAGTTTCACTTGGTCCACGCAGACTGCTCCCACCGGCATCAACCTTGATACATGGACCTCGCCCACGTGGACCATCGAAGCTTCCTTCTACACTGACGTACTCGATGGCTTCCGCACCGTGGTCGGCCGCGAGGGCAATGATGTGAAGACGGGCGAGGCCGCGCACGCCCCGCTCTACTTCCAGAAGATGAGCAACAACCGCTTCCGCATCGCCTTCGTGGATGCCAGCGGCCTTGCTCATGAAGCGGTCGATACCACCACCTTGGCCGCCGCCACCTGGTATCACTTCGCCGCCACCTCGGATGGCACCACGCTGAAGCTCTACAAGAAAACCGGTAACGCGGGCGGCTACGCCGAAGTCGCTTCGACCAGCCTGAGCGGCAGCACGAACAGCGCCCTCATCAATCCCGGAAACGATGCGAATGGCCACCCTTGGGGTTGGACGGTCGGACGCGGCCGCTACGGCACCAGCGACAACCCGAACAATGACCATGGCGATCGCTGGGATGGCGGCATCGATGAAGTGCGCATCAGCGACGTGGCCTTGCCGCCTTCCCAATTCCTCGCAGCCTTCAGCGCGAACGATGGCGACGGCGACGGACTGCCGACCGCATGGGAGATCGAGAACAACCTCGATCCCGCCGACAATGGTTCGGTCAATCCGGACAACGGTGCTTCCGGTAATCCGGATGGCGACGGCTTCAACAACCTGCAGGAGTACACCGCGGGTTCGGATCCTCGTAACCCCGCCTCCATTCCGGGCGATGTCGATGGCGACGGGCTTCCGGATACATGGGAGCAAGCGAACTTCCAGAACCTCGCCCAAGGTGCCTTCGACGATCCGGACAACGACTACACCGCCAATGACGAGGAATACGCCGCTGGCACGAATCCGAACGACCGCCTCGATTTCCCGGAAACGGAAGTGCCGGCGGATGGCATGCCGGACGCATGGGAAACCATCTTCCTGCTAGGAACCGGTCGCGATGGCACCGGTGATCTCGACGAGGACGGCGTTTCCGATCTCCAAGAATATCTCGACAACACCAACCCCGGTGATCCGGATTCGGTACTCAACCCGACGGGTGATGCCGATGGCGATGGTCTGGACGATGCATGGGAACGTACCCACTTCGGCAGCATCGTCGCGCAGGGCGCGAATGGTGACTTCGATTCGGACGGCTCGACCAACCTGCAGGAGTATCAGGCCAACTCGAATCCCACGCTGGCGGCATCCACTCACACCGATGTGAATGGCGACGGCTTGGCCGATGTGGTCCGCTTCATGGACTTCAAGGCACTCGGCGCCACGGGAACCATCACCGATGTGGATGCCGAGCCCACCGGTTTGGTCCGCTTGGCAAACACCGGCACCAATCCGGCCTACCTGCCGAACGATCCGAATATCAACATCAATACCGCGGGCACCGGGACCTTCACCTTCCGCACCGAAACCACCGATTTCAACGGCCAGTCCTTCATGTCGAACATGGCGGCGCTGGGTATCCGCCTCTCGGATCTCGGCTTCAGCGGTAGCCAGGATTTCAGCGTCAGGGTGAAGTTCATCAACACGCCTGCGATGGGTGGCGCGGATCAGCTCGGCATCTTCGCCGGTGCGAGTTCGACCCAGCTCGTCCGTGGCGGCCGCATCGATGCCGGAAGCGCGCTTGGCGTGAATACCAACGGGAACAACGATAGCGACGCTGTCTTCCCGGGCGCGCAGCTTTCCCTCGCTGCGGGTAAGCCGATGACGGTGGAACTCAGCCGCATCGGCGGGGTCTGGGCTCTGTCGGTTCATGGCGTGAACATCACGCCCGGAGCACAGCCGGCTTTCTTGAACGCGCTCTCCGATCTCACGGTCGGTTTCTATGGTTCGGACCTCTTCACGGGGAACGCGCACAAGTTCCCCGTCGTCGAAAGTCTCACCGTGGTCCGCATGGGCGGCTCCAATCCGGATGGCGATGGCGACGGCATGGACGATAGTTGGGAGATCGCCAAGCTTGGTGGCACCGGCCAGAGCGGCAGCGCGGATGCGGATAACGACGGCGTGAGCAACCTCGTCGAGTTCGCCTTCAATGGTGATCCGCAGAACGGCTCCGATCAAGGCGGCGTGACGAGCGCGCTCTCCGATACGAACTCCAACGGCCAGCGTGAACTCACGCTCACCGTGCCCGTCCGCACCGGTGCCAACTTCGCGGCCGGTGCAGGTGGCGTCCAGACGGCGACGGTCGGCGGAGTGATCTATGAGGTTCGTGGCTCGCTCGATCTGCAGAACTTCACCAGCGCCGTGGTTCGGGTTGGTTCGGTTCCTTCGGCAGATCCTTCGTATGAGCTCCACACCTTCCGCCTCACCGCTTCGGAAGGTCTCGTCGGCAAGGGCTTCCTGCAGGCCTTGGCCAAGCCGCTGGCTCAGCCCTGAGAAAGATAATTGATAGTAGCTGCGGCCCTATTCGTCA
This sequence comes from Luteolibacter rhizosphaerae, assembly GCF_025950095.1. Classification (NCBI taxonomy): domain Bacteria; kingdom Pseudomonadati; phylum Verrucomicrobiota; class Verrucomicrobiia; order Verrucomicrobiales; family Verrucomicrobiaceae; genus Neoluteolibacter; species Neoluteolibacter rhizosphaerae. Next base: position 80,154 of record NZ_JAPDDR010000006.1, read on the forward strand.
TCCGGCGGATAGGGCCTCTTCTTTTATTCGGAGGCGAGCGCATCGGTGTGTAATATTGCGACATTTGTCTGACAGAAAAATCATCAAATCGAAAATTGGATCAGCTTAAACGCGTTTATTTTTGCAGGATTGGCTTCATGGAATTTATTGTAACATATTGTATTTCAGTGTTTGGTGTATTTGGTGATTTGTTGCTTACCGTTGTAAGCGACGGAAACATACCAATTGCTTCCGTGTAAATACAAGCGGATGCAGGAGCATCGTTTAGTCTGAGGGAGATTGCAGGATCAAGCGTCCCATTCGCGCCACCTAACCCCGTGGAGCCGGGCAACCCACCTGAAGCCCTGCGGTCGACCAAGCCTTCCCGAAACCCAAGCCGCGCCGGATTGATATATGTCCGGTGGATCTCTCCTTGCCGTTCCGGGGGGTGAAATAAACCCGAGAATCGTCGAAGTGAAACCCACGTTACCCCACACTCGTCGCAATCTTCTGGAGACCGCCTTGGGTCTCGGTTGCATCATTGCCTCTACCCTCCCTTCCGCTCATGCAGCCTCCCTCTATTGGGACGGAACGAACGCGGGTTGGGATGCCGTCGCGAACTGGTCAACCGTGGCCGGTGCCGCTACCCCTGATCCCGCCGCCGTCCCAGGTGCTGCGGATGACGCCATCTTCAATATCGATCCGGTGGACGGTGCCGTGACGGTAAACCTGAATGCGGCCCAGTCCGCCAATTCGCTCGTCTTCAACAACACCGGCACGACCACGCTGCAGGGCGGCGGAACGGACCGCGCACTCTCGCTGGGTGCCGGTGGAATCCAGATGGATGCCGCTGCAGGAGCCGCGACCATCGGGTCCGCCACCGCGGGGCAGGGAGTCCCCATTACCCTCACTGCCAGCCAGACCTGGTCTAACAACTCCACGGCCGCGCTTTCGATCGGAAATCCCTTCACCTCCGCCGCGGGCATCGGGCTGACCAAGACCGGGACCGGGAATGTCGCAATGACCAACGTCGCGAACACCTCCAACATCGGTGGCACCCTCGATATCCAAGCCGGCAAGTTCCTGATGTCCGGCGATATCACGGCTGCCGGTCTCACTGGTGCAGGGACACTGGAAAACGGCGGTCCGAACTCGAAGTGGTTCTTCCTGAACAACGCGGCGGACAATGTATTCTCCGGCAGCATCAAGGACCAGAGCGCCACGGTGCGTCTCGGTCTGGTGAAGCGCGGTGCGGGGATGTTGACCCTGAGCGGCACCAACAATCTCGGCGATAACTTCGCGGTGGAGAACGGTCTGGTGAAGATCACCGGCACGACCCAGTCAGGCGTTGGCGGCGGCAACGGTACGACTTCGGTCGGCACCGTCGGTGCCCAGAACGGCCGGATGCTCATCGAAGGCGGCACCCTGAATGCTTCCAAGAACACTAGCCCGAGCGTGGCGATCGCGACCGCCGCAAACTCGCAGGGCTTCCTGAAGATGACTTCGGGCTCGATCGCTGCCACCAGTGAATTCCACGTGGGCCGCGCTCAGACCGGATCCTTTTCGGCCTACACCCAGAATGGCGGGGCCCTCTCCGTCGGAAGCTGGCTGGTCGTCGGACTGAACAACGACCGCGCGGTGCTCAACCAGACCGCTGGATCGATCCAGGTGACCGCAAACCGCGGCACCTTCGGTGCAGGCGGCAATGCTTCCATCGGTCTCGTCAATCTCAGCGGCGGCACCTTCAACGTCGCCGCGGGCGCCAATACCGGGATCTTCCTCGGGGAGAACGGCAATGCGACCCTGAACCTTAGCGGCAGCGCCGCGATGAGCCTCGCGACCAATGGCGCAGCCGCCAGCGGCACGATGCAGTTCGGCGGCAATGCCTCCTCGCTCGGTGGCACCTTGAACCTCCGCGGCGGCACCCTCAGCGCCTTCGGCGTGACCAAGGGCGCTTCCACCGCAGGAGCCGTCTATCGCTTCAATTTCCACGGCGGCACTCTCAAGGCTGCCATCGCGAACCCCCTCTTCTTCGCGGATCTCGCGAATACGGATGCCTACGTCTTCTCCGGCGGCGGGACCATCGATAACAATGGCGTCAACATCACGATCGCGGAGGCGCTGAAGGCACCGGTCGGAAACGGCGTGAGCGCCACCGGCTTGACCGTGAGCGGCGGCGGCTACTTCGACACGCCCTTGGTCACGGTCACCGGCGGCGGTGGCACCGGCGCGACCGCGGTGGCTACGATCGATGCCAGCGGTAACCTGACCGGCATCCAGATCACCAATCCGGGGATCAACTACACCAGCGCTCCGACCTTCGCCTTGGTCGGTGGCGGCGTGGGGAACACCGGGGCCATCGGCGGCGCGGCCACCCTCGTGGCGAATAGCAGCGGCGGTCTCGCTTTCACCGGCAGCGGCATCACGACTCTGGCTGGCGCGAATACCTTCACCGGTCCGATCGCGGTCACTGGTTCCAAGCTGGGGATCGGCGGCAGCTATGCCTCCAGTGCGGTCACGGTCGCGAGTACGGGAGGCATCGTAGTTGCGGAACCCACCCTCCCGGTCGGCACCCTGACGGTCTCCTCCTTGTCCCTCGCCAACGGGACCACCGCCACCTTTGAAACCGCCGGCGGTACCAGCAGCGACAAGGTCGTGGTGAATACCGCGGGCGGCCTCACGCTCGGAACGGTCGGAGTCAATCTTTACGACAGCGGCACCACCAATGGCGCGACTCCCGGCACCTACACCCTGTTCCAATACAGCGGCAGCCTCACCGGCGGCATCGCCGGGCTCTCCGTCCTTAATCCGCGCGCGGGCTTCGGCTACACCTTCGCCAACACCGGCTCCGCCGTCACCGTCCAGGTGACCTCGGTCGATGCGGATGGCGACGGCATGTCGGACGCTTACGAGACGGCGAACGGCCTGAATCCGAACGACGCCACCGGCGTCAACGGCGCCTCCGGCAATCTGGACGGCGACTTTGCCACCAACTACGAGGAGTTCCTCGCCGGCACCGCCGCGAACAATGCCTCCTCCGACCCGCTCAACACCGACAACGACGGTCTCCGCGACAATTGGGAAATCACCCACTTTGGCACCATTGCCGCCCAAACCGGAACCGGCGATTTCGACGGGGATTTCGATTCCAATCTGTTGGAATTCACGAACTCAACCAACCCTGCCAGTGCCGCCAGTTTCAGCGACACCGATGCGGACGGCATGGGAGATGGATGGGAGATCCTGTACTTCTCGAATATCACCGCGAAGAACGGCACCGTCGATACGGACAGCGACCTATTCACCGACTTGGAGGAGTATCAGTATGGCTCGATCCCGACCGATTCCTCCTTCTCGCCGGTCAAGGCCAAGGCTGCCCACCGCTGGAGCTTCACCGGTAACCTGAGCGACTCGGTCGGCAGCAGCAATGCGACGATCGAGAACGGGACCGCGAGTAACACCAACGTGGTGACGCAGAATCCGACCAGCGTTACCCTGGCAGGTGGCGCGAAGGCGGACTCGCAGTGGGTGAAGCTCGGCAGCCAGTTGCTGCCGGCGCGCAACACCCCCTACACCATCGAAACGTGGGCGACGGTGCACTCGATCCAGAATTTCTCGCGCATCTGGGACTTCCACAACAGCACCACCGAGAACCTCTACATGAGCTGGTCGGTCGGCACCGGAGCCTTGACGGACCGCATCCAATGGGTCGATCCCGCCGGGTTGTTGGTCGACAACACCAACAACTACGCGCTCGCCACGAAGTATCACATCGTGATGACGATCGAACCGGCGGCGACTCCGGGTAGCTCGGTGGTGAAGTGGTATTCGGCCCCCGAGTACGACGGGGCATCAAACCTCGAGCTCGGCGCGGCCCGCGGGACCCAGACGGTCGCGAACAGCCTCGCGTTCATGAACGACACCGTCAATGCGCTCGGGTTCTCGCCATGGCCGGACAATACCGCCAACGCGACCTACGACGAGGTGCGCCTCTGGGATGGTGCCTTGCCGGCTTGGGCCCTCGAGGGTTTGCACAAGCAGGGTCCTGACAATCCGGCCCAGCCCGATTCCGATTCGGACCAGATGCCGGATGCGTATGAAGAATATTACTTCGCCGGCTTGGCTGAGACGGCTGCGGGCGACTTCGACGGCGACTTCAGCAGCAATCTCGACGAATTGAAGGCTGGAAGCGACCCGACCGACCCCGGTTCCAGTCCGAACGACTCCGATGCGGATGGCCTCCCCGATGCGTGGGAGATCGGCTACTTCGGCGATCTCTCCCAGAACGGTGGCGGTGATCCGGACGGTGATTTCGCCTTCAACAGCGAGGAACTTGACGCAAACTCGAACCCGACGCTCTACACCTCCTTCCCGGATAGCGACAGCGACGGGATGTCGGATCCTTGGGAGATCTACTACTTCCTCGGGCTGGACGACAACGGCACCACGGACGGTGACGGCGATCTGCTCAACTCCCTGCAAGAGTTCACGCAAAAGGGCGATCCGCTCAATCCGCTTCTCCCCGGCGTGGCCGATGGCGACGCCGACAACGACGGTCTCCCGGATCGCTGGGAAGTCAGCTGGTTCGACGCCACCAACATCGGCACCCAAGGGGGAACCACCGACTCCGACTCGGACGGCTCGAACAATCTGGCCGAGTATCAAGCCACCTCCGATCCGACCGATTCAAGTTCGACTCCTGCCGACATCAATGGCGACGGTCAGGCCGACCAGCATGTCTTCCACGGCATGAGTGCCACCGGCAGCGGCCCGCAGGACAAGGATGCGCAAGCCACTCCTTTCACGGGACGCCTGGCCAACACCGGCACGGCGATCCCGACGGTGGATCCGAATCTGGATCTGAATACTACGGCAGGAACGCTGTCGCTGACCTCCTCCACTTCGGACATCAACGGGCAGGTCAACATGGCCGAGCTTGAAGCTCTCGGTATCCCGCTGTCCTCGCTCGGTTTCACCGGCACGCAGGACTTCAGGATCCGGGCGCACTTCATCAACATGCCGCCGGCCACCGGCTTCGATCAGATCGGAGCTTACGTGGGGACCAGCAGCACGGCAGTCACCCGCGCGGCGCTGATCGGTGGCAACCGCTCGTCTCTGGGGGTGAATACCAATGGCGCTAACGATGCCAATGCAGCCTTCGGTGCAGCCGGGACTGCCGGCGCCGAGGGGCGCGACCTCACGGTCGAGATCGAGCGCATCGGTGGCGTGTGGGCGATGTATTGCAACGATTCGACCTGCACACCCGGTGCCCAGCCGACCTTCCTCGACGGGCTGTCTACCTTGCAGGCGGGCGTCTTCGTCCTCGATGGCGGCGGCACGGGTATCCACCGGACGGCTGTGCTCGATAGCTTCACCATCGTGCGCTTCGGCCAGTCCTCCAACGATGTCGACGCAGACGGCTTGGATGATGCTTGGGAGATTGCCAACTTCGGCAACACCACTTCCCAGACCGGGACGGGTGATGCGGACGCGGACGGAACCAACAACCGCACCGAGTTCCTTCTGGGGCTCAGCCCGGTGAATGGCAGCCAACGTTTCGCCGTGGCCCAGAGCAACGTGAACCCCGGCACCGGGACCACGCTGACCTGGCCCGCACAGAACGGGCTGACCTTCCAAGTCTATCGTTCCACCACGCTCGGCTCTTGGTCGCCGATCGGCGGAGTGATCACTGCTACCGGCACTTCTGCCAGCTACACCGATAACGGCGCCCCTCTCGGGAAAGCCTTCTACCGGGTTGACCTTACCACGCCTTGATGGGTTGAGGCGTGTTTGACTACAGCCGGGGGCTACGGGGCCCCCGGCTGTTCCTTTTTCGGGATGTCCGCTTGGTGCAAAGTCCTACCGGTTTCCGAAAAAAGCTGGGAGCGGTGAGTATCTCAGACACGCGAAAGTGGATTTGCCTTGCTTTCTCAAGATGTCCGAAAAGCTCCCTATCCGAAAAACCACGTAAACCGCCAAAGAATCGTATCATTAGTGACACTAAAAATGCGTTAAAACGCTAAAAAGTTCCGTTTTTTGCGCACTGGGGACGAGCTCCTGAGATCCGCTGGATTCGCGCATCGTGAGTGAAAAGATGCAAAAGTCTGCAATCCCTCGAAAACAGCGGATAAGCTTCGTAATAGCACTAATAGCGCAAACCTGGCGCCACTCTAAGAATCGAAGCCTTGGATGTTATCTCGTCGCTTCGATACAAATTTTAACCACTTGGATACAAGCAATGCCCAAATGGCGTGATAGATTCAGCTTCCAATCCCGGAGCGCCTCGCCGAAAACCCGCGCCTTGGCTGTTTGTGAATTCAAACGCGTTCGGAATGGCTGACGCAAAACTTGTTTGATGTATTCTCAAAGTAGGTACAGACTTCTCGTGATGAAACCCAACAATCCAACCCGCACTCGCGTGCCATTACGGCAGCGCGGCTTCGCCTTGGTGATTTCCCTATCACTCATGGTGCTGCTGACGGTTCTTGCCGTGGGGCTGATGTCTCTTTCTGCGGTTTCCCTTCGTTCTTCGGGTGCTGGTCAGGCACGCGCGGAGGCAGAGGCAAATGCCCGGATGGCCCTGATGATGGCCATCGGCGAACTGCAAACTTCGATGGGTCCGGACCAAGCGGTGACCGCCCGCGCCAGCTCGATCGGGGTTTCCGAGTCCGATCCCAATCTTTTGGGCACTTGGAAGGGTTGGCACTGGCAGCCCGGCACTTCGGGTCCGACCTACTCCCAGAAGGAAGGGGAGTTCCGCCGCTGGCTTGCCTCGATGACCGGTGAGAACACGGCCCAGGATGTCACGAGCGCCACCTTCAAGGATCCGGTCTGGTTGATCAACCCGGAGACGGTCGGCATGCCGGAAAACTCCGAGAGCATCGTTGGAGCCGGGCTTCGCGGGGACAAGATTCCGATGGAACTCTCCGAGACCCAGCGCGGTGCTTTCGCCTGGGCGGTGATGGACGAGAGCATGAAGGCCCCGATCCAGCTCCGCGAACCAGAGAACGAGGATGGTGGCGAGACCCCCACCAAGGCCGAGCTCATCGCCCGTCGTATCGCTCCGGCTCGTGCGCGTCCCGAAAACATTTTGGAAGCCTTGGACCCTGAGAAGCTGGGGAACCCGGCGAAGATCGTTTCTTTGGACAGCGCGGTGGTCGCGGTTGGCAAGGAAGAGGGTAAGCAGATCCTCGCCTATCAAGGTGATGTGACGCCCTATTCGGTCGGCCTGCTTTCCGACGTTGCCAAGGGCGGTCTGAAGACAGACCTGACCACGGTGTTCGAATCGAGCAGCGCCTCGCCGAACATCAACGGCGCGGTAACCGTCTACAACAACGCGAACGACGGAGCCCCACGCTGGGATTACATCAAGAATCATTACCAGCTTCACCGCAAGCTGGGCCGCACCGCCGGCTCCGGCACGCCGAAGCTCACCTTGAGCTCCACGGATCTGCGTCCCTCCGCCAGCGCCCTCACGGTTTCTCCTGCCACCGAGCGCCTCATGCCGGTGATCGCGAAGCTGCAGATCATGTTCTCCGCGGTCTCGCACTACAACCACATCACCGACCGGGTGAACTGGTACAACACCAAGGGCGTGCCGCAGGGGAACCAGAACTATGGTGCTCCTCACCTCGCCTACGACCCGGTGGTGACCCTCTACAATCCCTACGATGTCGCGATCACGCTCCAGAAGCTGCGCGTCCGCGTCTGGGATCCGCCCGTGCTCTTCGGGATGAAGAAGAACGGTGCCTGGCTGCGCGATGACTTTGCGAACAACAGGTTCCATAGCCTCGCCCGCTTCCAGATCGCCAACCAGTTCAACGAGAACGCACGGCGCTACTTTACCCTGCTGCTGACCGATGCGGGCCGCGTAACGCCTTACGGTGGCGCGATCACGATGATGCCCGGCGAGGTGCGCGTCTTCTCGCCTTACGTGGAGAAGAACTGGACTTGGGGCATGGAAACCGCCGGCCAGTATACGCCGCGCTCTTTCTTCGACTGGGATGCCGGCCTTGATTTCGGTAACGTCGACAACCGCACCAAGAACCTTTTCGGGGTCGAATCGGTCCCCGGTTGGGACCCGCGTGCAGGGTTGCAGACCGACCACTTGACCTATTCCGACAATCGTCGTCCGGCTGCCACCCTCTACAGCTTCGAGAATCCCGACATGAAGGGGAACGGTTGGATGTCGATCAAGCTGACTGATACCTTCGAGGTACAGGCGAAGCCTGGTCGTCCCCTGACGACGGCCACGGTCTCGGACTTCACCGTCGATCTTCTTGCCGGCTCGGTGCAGGACGTCACCCGCGACCTTCTTCGCACCTATCGCTTCCGCATGACCAATCCGGAAGCGGAGATGAGCGTCACGCCGGCCAATCCCGTCATCTCCCGGAACTGGCGCGTGGGTGATATCCTTCAACGCCCGGGGGATACCACCCCGAGCGGCAAGTCGCCCTTCGCGATCCTGACCATGTCGGCCAAGACCACGGCTGACCCGCTCTGGGACCAATCCACTCCTTGGGTGCACAATCATCCGGTGGTGGAAGGTGTGGAGCAGAATAGCAATCGCGTGGGCAATGCGCTGGACTCCTATGACCTGCGCTTCGAGGAGGTTACCGACTTCACCCGTTCCCCTGGCATCGAGTTCGATGCCAGCACGAACAAGGGCTACTACGGTGCCACCGCCACGGCGAACCGCGGGGTTTCGAACGTCCCGATGTTCCGCGTGCCCTTGCTGCCTGCCGCCAGCCTCGGTGACCTGATTCCCGCCAACCTGGTCGCTTCCGCCGCTCTTCCGCGCGTGACTCACGCCTTGGGCAATTCTCGCGCTCATCCGCTGCTTCCTTCGGGTGGCGTGACACGCTCCGTTTCCGGTGGCACCACCGGATCGAGCGGCATGATGCTCGACCACAGCTACCTGCTGAATGATGCGCTGTGGGATAGCACCTTCTTCTCCACCATCGCGAACTTTTCGGACAACCCGCTGCTTCCCGGTCGCGATCGCAAGACCTTGCTGACCGAGTTCTTCGAGGGCAACACCCGTCTGCTGAACACCCGCTTCACGCCGCTGGCCAATGGCCAAGGCTCGAAGTCGGAACAGGCCGCCACCCTCGATGGCCTCGACGACACCACGCTGAGCAAGCGCATGGCGAGCGTGCTGGGCATCCGCGGACCCTTCAACGTGAACTCCGACTCCATTGCAGCCTGGAAAGCGATGCTCACCTCGCTTCGCGACGAGCAGTTGATCGGCTGGAACATGGACAACCGTTCGCCCCGGGATAAGACCGGATTCTCCCGCTTCGGCTTGCCGATCTATGGGGACGGACAATCCGCCGGCGGTGGCGGGATCGACGTGGCCGGCCAAGTGCGCTGGGCAGGCTTCCGTGCGCTCACGGACGATGAGATCAACGAGCTCGCCACCGGTATCGTGACCAACATCCGGGCCCGTGGCAGCGAGGACAAGGCTCCATCCCTTACCATGGGTGAGTTCGTGAACCGCCGTCTCGGAAGCGTGAGTTCCCTCCACACCATGGAAGGGATTATCCAGAAGGCCATCAGCGATTCCAGGATCAACGATCTGGCCCACAGCATGGACTCGAAGAAGCTGACCGGTACCTCCAATCCGAGCGCCTTGACTGGCATGGCCACGGCCGAAGCCCGTTCCGGATACTCGTCCAAGACCGGCTTCTCCGGCGAAGGTGCTCCTTCGATGCTGACCCAAGGCGACGTGCTCATGGCGCTCGCACCGATCATCACCGTCCGCGGAGATACCTTCCGGATCCGCGCTTATGGCGAATCCCGCAACCCCGATGGCGAGGTGCAGGCGAAGGCCTGGTGCGAAGCCATCGTGCAGCGCACCCCGGAGTACCTGGATTCCTCGGACCTTCCCGAAGTGAAACCGGAAAACCTCTCGAGTGCTGCGAACGAGCGCTTTGGCCGCCGCTTCAATATCACATCCTTCCGCTGGCTTTCTCCTGAGGAGGTGTGATTGTCCCGATCAGCCCATGAATATCAGAAGACTTCTCGTCGTTTCGCTGCTCGGCTTGGTTGCGCCGCTCGCTCATGCGCAGGAGCCGGCTCCTGCGCCCGCACCGGCACCCGCTCAGGATGATGGTATCAAGATCCGCGCCATCTCCTTCATGGTGGATCGCCCGATTACGGGTCTCTATGCCCACAATCCTACCGCGGCGGCACCGCTGCCGGGGGTAGCATTCCAGATCAAGACCTACCTGAACCACGAGTTCACCCAAGTCCCGATCACGGGAGAAGTCGTCTTCACCGATGACGCGGCCCCGGCGAGTGCGAAGGACCCTGCGAAGGTGAAGGCCCGGGCCAAGCTGCCCACCGGCTTTCGCAAAGGCATTCTGATCTTCCTGCCCGGCACCGGCCGCACCGGCGATACCGCCTATCGCGTTCTGGTGATGGATGATTCGCTGCGGTCTTTCCCGCGCGGTTCGGTGAAGGTGATGAACCTGAGCCCGGCGACGGTGAGAATCCGTCTGGAGAAGAACAACTACGAGTACAAGAGCGGCGAGATGAAGCTGATCGAGGATCATCCGGTGGGTGCCAACAACTCCGCGGCGATGATGGCCTTCGCGCTCAAGGGCACCGAGTGGCAGCGCGTCGGTGCCGGTGTCTGGCCTCATCCCGGAGACAAGCGGGTGATCGAAATCATCTTCGAGAATCCCCAGACACGCCAGATCGAGCTGGCGGGCATACGCGACGTCGCCGTCGACAACTGATCTCCGAGACGCCGCATTCTCCCAAGGAATGCGGCGTTTCTTTTCTCAAACCCTCAAAACCCATGAAAACCCTGCTTTCCGTCCCGCTGCTTGCGGCGGCGATTTTCTCCTGTGCGCAAATGTCCTGGGCCGCGGAAGGCGAATGCCGGGTGCGTGCGATCGTTTCCCAAGCCGGCTCGTTGCCGGCGGAGGTCTATGTCCACGACGCGGCAGGTAGCGCGACCGCAGGCAAGGTGGCGGTGAAGACTTTCCTCAATCATCAATTCGATCTGCTTGCTCCGAAGAAAGGCGGAGCGATGGTGCTCACCACCAAAGCCGAGCCTGCGAGCGTGAAGAGTGAGGAAGATGTGGTAGGCGAGTGCGAGCTGCCGGTGAAGGCTGCTTCACTGATCCTGTTCGTGGTGCCTGAGTCGCCGGGAAAGGTGAAGAGCAAGGTGACGGTGATCGATGCGAGCGCGAAAGCCTTCCCGGAAGGTTCCTTCAAGGTGGTGAACCTCAGCTCGGTTCCCGTGCGGATCGAGTTGGAGGACGAGAAGTTCGAGTTCAAGCCCGCCGAAACCAAGATCATCGCCAAGCCACCCGTGGGCGACGCGGGCTCCGCGAAGATGAAAGCTTTTTGCGAGCGGAACGGAACTTGGGAGCAATTGAGCTCCGGCATCTGGCCCAGCCCGGGTGACAAGCGGGTCCTGCAGGTGATCTCCGAGAATGCCGTGACGAAGCAGATCGAGTTCGTGGGCATCCGCGATGTCGTGAAACCCTGAGGTCCATTCGGATCAGCCCTTCTCACCCTCCCCGGGAAACTCATGCGGTCCGCATTTTCAATCGATTCTTATGGCGGCGCTTGGCCTCGGCTCGCCTTCGGTTCACTCCTCCTGCTGCTCGGTGGCGCATCGCCATCGCGGGCGGACTTGGTTAACCGCTGGTCCTTCAACAACCCGGCAGGGAGTGCCACCGATGGATCGGTCCTGAGCGACAGTGTCACCGGCGCGGTGGCCACGGTGCAGGGGAACTTCGCGGAATTTACCGGGACCAGCGTGCGCTTGGAGGGGCCTAACGGCGGGGACACCACCACGGGAAATCGCTCGGCCGGTTTCATCTCCGGCTATGTGGACCTGCCGAACGGGTTGATCTCGTCCAAGACGCATCTCTCGGTGGAGCTCTGGGCCACCCCTCTGTCGGGCCGCGACTACCAGCGGATCTTCGATTTCGGGCGGGTCACGGGTGCAGGCTCCGGTGGTGGAGCGCTGGGAGAGATTATCGACATCACCGGCACGACTCCGGGCGGAACCAGTGCCTCGGACAATCTCTTCCTGTCTTTCTGCATCGGCAATTCGCTGAACGCGCAGCGTGCGGAGGCGCTCCTCAACGGCGGCAGCAAGCTGACGATGGATAGCGCTCTCGCGACCACCGCAGGGACCCCATACCACTATGTGCTAACCTTCGAGGATCTCGGCACGGAGGGAGGAAGGATCACATGGTATCGGGACGGCACGCAGATCGCGAGCGGGGACGTGAGCTTCCATCTTTCGAATATCGAGGATGTGAACAACTGGCTGGGTCGCTCGATGTGGACGGGTGACCGGAACGCTCACGCGGAGTTCGACGAACTCCGGATCTACGACCATGTACTGAGCACTTCGGAGATCTCCGCGAATCTGGTCGCGGGTCCCGATGCCCTTGTCGATCCTCCCGATCCGGAGCCCGCTCCCGTGCCGGATCATCTCTGGGTCTTCAACGATGGAGCGGACTCCACGGTCGATAGCGGCCTGAGTTTCACGGATAGCGTGGGGGGAATGGCCGCGACCTTGCGGGGGAACGGAGCGGCACTTACGGGAACCGCCTTGCGCCTGCCGGGAAGCACGGCGGGCAATCAATCGGCGGCGTCGATCTCGGCCTATCTCGATCTGCCGAACGGAATCATCTCCGCCCAGCCGAGCATCACCTTGGAAGCATGGGCCACGCCCCTGTCGTCGAAGGCGTACCAGCGGCTCTTCGACTTCGGTCGCACGAATGTCACCAGCGGGAGCGGAGCCCTGCCAGGGGAGATCATCGACGGCAGCGGAGCCCCCGGGGTTTTCGCCGGCTACGATAACTTCGTGCTCTCGCTCAATGTCGCGGGGAACCTCGGCACGCACCGCTTGGAGGGACAGATTGACAATGGCGAGGCGATCTTCACCGACTCTACGGCGGCGACGACGGCGGGCACGCAGTATCACTATATACTGGTGTTACAGGATGGCGTGGGAACCTACGGCGCCAACGGCTGCCAGATCCGCTGGTATCGGAATGGCGCGCTCCAGAACACGCTCGATCTCGATTTCCATCTCTCGGAGATGCAGGACGTAAACAACTGGATCGGGCGCTCGAACTACTCCGGCGACTCCTGCTCGAATCTCGCTCTGAACGAACTGCGGATCTATCGCCGGGCGATCACGCCGGGAGAGATCTTGGCTAGCTACACGGAAGGCCCGGACCTGAACTCCGGTGAGCCCGAGCCGCCGGTGCCTGCTCCGGCTCCGCGGCACCGCTGGTCCTTCAATGGAGCGGCCGGTGCAGTCCCGGCAGGCACGCCATTTACCGATAGCGCCACCGGCGAGCTCGCTACCCTGCGCGGGAATGGCGCGGCACTCGATGGCACTGCCATCGTCCTGCCCGGCACCACCAACGGAAACCAGACGGCGGCAAACATCTCGGCCTATGTGGATTTGCCGAACGGGATCTTCTCCGCCGCGAAGTCCTTCACGATGGAAGCTTGGCTCACGCCGCTTTCCTCGAAGAACTGGCAGCGCATTTTCGATTTCGGGAACTCCAGCCTCACCAGCGGCAGCGGTGCCGCCACCGGGGAGATCATCGATGGTCCGGCCGCACCGGGTGGATTCACCGCCTCGGACAACCTGCTGCTCTCGCTGAACATCAATGGCGAGTTGGGCAACCATCGTCTGGAGTCGCGGATGGCCGGAGGATCGGTGGTGACTCAGGATACCGGCTTGGCCGGCAGCACCCCGGTCGGCACGGAGCATCACTATGTGCTGAGCGTGCAGGATGGGGCGGGTGCCTCCGGAGCCTCGGGCTGTCAGGCGAAGTGGTATCGTGACGGCGAACTGCAAGGGAGCATCGACTTGCCCTACCGCGTGGCCGACATGGCGGACGTGAACAACTGGATCGGCCGCTCGCTCTGGGCGGCGGATATGAATTCGAATTTCGCGCTGAACGAGCTGCGGATCTACTCCAAGGCCCTGAGTGCAGGCGAGGTGTTGGCGAGCCACTCGAATGGCGCGGCAGCGGTGTTTCCCGCTCCCGTCGCCGTCGCCGATACCGCGACCATCCACGCCGGGCAGAAGGTGCGGATCGCCGTGCTGGCGAATGACAGCGGCGCGATCAATCCGGCTTCGGTCGAGATCGTCACGCCTCCCGTGCTAGGAACCGCTACCGTGGATGCGCAGGGGAGCATTCTCTACACGCACCCGGGATCGGGGAGCAATCCGGTAACCTTCAGCTACCGGGTTTCGGGCGAGGGCGGGACTTCGGCGGCTACGGCGGTCACCGTACAAATTTCCTCCGAGCTGCGAATCGCGACGGCGGCGCCGAATGTCCCGCTGGAAGCTCCCGTCACAGCGATCCAGGTGGTGCCTGCTTTCCCGGGGCTGGCCTTCAACAAGGCGCTCTGCTTCGCCAGCCCGCCGGGTGATGCCCAACGGCTCTTCGTCTGTGAGCTCGGCGGGAAGCTGCGCGTGATTCCGGATGTGGGTGCTTCCACTCCCACCGTGTCAGAGGTGCTGGACATCGTGAACGTGGTCACCAATCCGCCGCGCGTGCCTGCCGAGTCGATCACGCCGGGTCCGAATGGCGAGTGCGGCCTGCTCGGTCTGGCCTTCCACCCGCAGTACGCGCAGAACGGCTACTTCTACGTGACCTATTCCGTGGTGAAGTCCGGATTGAGCGGATGGTTCCAGCGGCTCTCGCGTTTCACCGTGCCCCCGGACCAGATCGGGCAGGCGAGCCCGGTGGCCGATCCTTCCACGGAGTCGATCCTGATTGAGCAAGCCGACCGCGAGGACAACCACAACGGCGGTGACCTGCACTTCGGTCCGGATGGCTTCCTCTATTACTCGGTGGGTGACGAGGCGAATGCGAACGACAAGTATGTAAATAGCCAGGACATCGATAAGAACATCTTCTCCGCGATGCTCCGGATCGACGTGGACAAGGCTTCCGGGATCGAGCCGAACCCCCACGTCTCCGTCCCCACGGACAATGGCATCGCCCGCTATTCGATCCCGGCGGACAATCCATTCATCGGAGCCACCAGCTTCAACGGGCTGCCGGTGAATCCTGCCGCCGTGCGCACCGAGTTTTGGGCGGTCGGGCTGCGCAGTCCCTGGCGCTTCTCTTTCGATCCGCTTACCCATGAACTCTGGCTCGGGGATGTGGGGCAGGGGATGTACGAGGAGGTGGACCTCATCACGAAGGGTGGCAACTACGGCTGGGTCTATCGCGAGGGCATGCACGATACCGCCTTCACCAACCCGGTGCCCCCGACCAAGCCCGCCGGATTCAGTTCGATCGATCCGATCTACGAATACGTCCACACCGGCATGGCGGGCGATTCGAACTTCAAGGGGAACTCTGTGATCGGGGGCGTGGTCTATCGCGGCTCGAAGATACCCTCGCTCTACGGAAAATACATCTTCGGGGATCAGGTTTCCGGGCACATCTGGTCGCTCGGCCGTGCGGGAGATGTTCCGGGCGGGGCGGTCACCGTGGAGCGAATCGGCGGCCAGGCATTCCTCTCGAATTTCGGCACGGACCCCTCGAATGGCGACGTGCTGGTGTCTGACTACTTCGGTGGCCGTATCATGCGGATCGTCTCCGCCACGGCGGATGGGAATTTCCCGGCCAAGCTGAGCGATACCGCCCTCTTCGCCGATCTCACGGACCTCTCGCCCTCTCCCGGCGTGCTGCCCTACGAGCCGAACCTGACCTTCTGGAGCGATCATGCGGTAAAGCGCCGCTGGTTCACGATTCCGGATGCGGGCAAGCGCATGACATGGTCGCGGGACGGGAACTGGACCTTCCCGGAGGGGCAGATCTGGATCAAACACTTCGATCTCGAAACCGAGCGCGGGAATCCGTCCTCTCCGAAGAAGCGGATCGAAACACGCTTGCTGGTGAAGAACTCCACCGGGATGTACGGTGTGAGCTACCGTTGGAACGAAGCCCAGACTGACGCGACGCTCGCGGCGGACGGCGGCGAAGACTTTCCGGTGAATCTCACCGTGAACGGTGCGCCCTACTTCCAGCAGTGGCGGATTCCGAGCCGTTCGCAGTGCATGACCTGCCACTCGCCGCAGGCCGGGCACGCGCTTTCCTTCAACACCCGGCAGCTCAACTTGAGCCGGGAGATCCAGGGCTTCAGTGGCAACCAGATCGACCTGCTCTCGGAGGCCGGATACCTTTCGAATATTCCGCAGTCCACCAACCTGCTGCCGCGCCACCTGCGCCCGGATGAGGACGAATATCCGCTGGAAGCCCGCGTCCGGTCCTACCTCGCGGTCAATTGCTCCTACTGCCATGCCGGAGCGGAAGGAACCGCACCCACCGCATGGGACGGGCGCCACCAGCTGACACTGGAGCAGACCGGTCTAGTAAACGGGGAAGCGAACTCGAACAACGGCAATCCGGCCAACAAGCTGGTAGTGCCGGGAGATCTCCTGCACTCGATCGTGCTGAACCGGGTGGCGGTAACCAATGGCTTCTCGAAGATGCCGCCGCTGGGTAGCAACGAGATCGATCAGGTTAACGTCGGGCTGCTCTCCGCGTGGATCGCTGAGAGCCTCCCGGAAAATCAAACCTACGCCGCGTGGCGTCTGGAGAAGTTCGGTTCATCCTCCTCACCGCAGGGCGATCCTGACGCGGATGTGGATGGCGACGGCGTTGCGAACCGCGACGAATTCCTCGCCGGCACCTCGCCGACGAACGGCGCGAGCTTCCTGCGACCCGTGCTGACGCGGTCCGGCGATCAGGTTTCGATCGGCTTCGACCTACCTGCCAATCGCTCGGTGCGTGTGCAATCCTCGGCGAACCTCCAGGATTGGTCGCTGTGGGATGTGCCGGGGAACGATGGGGTTTCCCTTCCCGCCGGTCCGCATGCGATCCAAGGCAGCTCCGCGGATGCCGCGCACTTCTTCCGTCTCCTCATCGAGGAACGCTAAACGCCGCTTCCCAAGCCTCGCTCCCCGGGCATCCTTCCATGCATGCGTTTGCGAGTGCTGGCGGTCCCGAATTCGAAGGCCAGCGAGGTGGTCGGATGGGAAGATGACCCGCGTGTCGGGCGCGTGCTGCGCGTGAAGATCGCGGCACCGCCGGTGGACGGAAAAGCGAATGCCGCGCTGCGCGAGTTCCTCGCCGGATATCTCCGCATTCCGAAATCGAAGGTGAGCTTGGACCATGGCGACAGCTCGCGGATCAAGACCTTCGTCTTGCCGGATAACACCGACTTGCGCTTGCCCTAACTGTCGCATGAAAAAATCCGCAGGGAATTTTCGCTGGCGCATTGCCAGTCGGCGGCAGTCTTGCTAGGAGGCGGGTGGATGGCGTGGTCGTTCCGTCAGATAGAGTTTGCTTGGGGTAGAAAATCCCGGGCAGTCCCGCCGTCCCCTTCGCGAACTTCCGCTGCGAAGATCGATGGCGGCCTCACCGAATGGTGCCGCGAAACCGCCGCGGGCATGGCCTTGCCGGAGCTTTCCCGTCGCGTGCGCGTCACATGGAATGCGCGCATGCAGACCACCGCGGGCCGCGCTTGGTGGCCGAGCCGGCTGATCGAGCTCAACCCGAAGTTGAAGGAGCAGGCGCCGGAGGAAGTGTGGCGCACGCTCCGCCACGAGCTCGCGCATCTGGTCGCCTATGAGCGCGCCGGTCGCCGCCGGATCGAAGTGCACGGCGTCGAATGGCGCGCGGCTTGTGCCGAGCTCGGTATCCCGAACGAGCAGCCCTTTCACAACCTGCCCTTCAAGCGCAAGCGGATGAAGCGGAACTTCGCCTACATCTGCCCCGAGTGCTATTCCACCATCCGCCGCGTGAAGCGGATCAACCGCATGGTAGCCTGCTACGCCTGCTGCCGGAAGCACAGCGGCGGTCTCTTCGACTCCCGCTTCCGCTTGCAGGAGCAGAAGCTCTAGTCCATTCCGGCGTTCATGGACCAAGCACCCGCGCCACCGCCGCTGTCTGGCGGCACCCCGCGCAAGAAAAGACGCCTGCCGCTATGGATCCTGTGGCCGCTTCTCGGCTTGTGGGCGGTCTATCTGGTCCAAAACTTCCGGGATCTGCGTGACTCGCCGCCGGAGGCCTGGGTGCTGTGGCGGATTGCCGATAGCGATCTGCGGATCGAAACCTCCGATCTGATTTTCCATGGGGCTCGGCGGAGGTGGCCGGAGACAGGGAGGGCAGCGACCTCTACGCGCACTGGGCGGAGATCCTGGCCAAGGATGAAGATGGGCGCTCCCGCAACGCAGCGGCGATCCTCTGGAAGATGGCCGGGGAGGATCAGAAGGCGCGCAAGTTGGAGCGACCAGAAAGCGACTACCCGGAGGTGGATCTCGCGGTCGGCCAATTCATCGGCGCTGAAGAGGTCGATCCGGAGGCGGTGGAAGCTTGCGGTGAAACGATCCTCGCCAACGACGAAACCTATTGGTGGGAGGAAGAACTCTATCTCCAGCTTTCGGATGACAGGGAGGGCGAGACCGCGTCGGGGATAAGAGCGCGGATTGCGGAGCGCGCGGACCGAAGCGCGATGATTTGCTGGGCCGTCATGGTAGCGGTTGTCGGTCTTGCCGTCGCAGGGCTCGGCGGTTTCGTGGCGCTGGCGAAGAGCAGGGTGAAGCTGAAAGACTTCAAGCGATTGCCTGCCGTCTTCCGCCGGCTCGACGAAAGGTCGGTGCTCGCGACCCTGCCGCTCGCCGATCTGGTGGCCTTCCTCGTGCTTTTGCTCACGGGCTTGGCGATCGAACTGAATCCGGACTACGACCTCGGGGACATCATCGGCCAAGACATCTTCTGGCGCTTGGCACCGGCAGTCTTCCTGTGCCTCGTATTCTTCCGCTCCTTCAGCACCAGCGTCCGCGCTCTCGGCGTCGACCGGCGCTTCCACATGGGCGCGGTATGGGCCGCCCTCGGCATCACGATGAGCGTCGAAACCCTATGCTGGTTGCTGATCCCGCAGGATGTTGAAGACCTCTCCGCCTACTCGACCGATGCTTGGGGTTTCGGCTGGGACGGCCTCGGCTACACGCTTCTAAGCTCCTGCATCCTGGCTCCGGTGAGCGAGGAAATCGTCTACCGTGGCTTCCTGTTCAATGCGGTGAACAAGCGTCTCGGGCTGATCTGGGGGCTGGTGATCGCGAACCTCGTCTTCACCCTCATCCACGGTTATCCGCTGGACTCCACCGTGGCCACCTTCCTCTTCGGGGTAGTCGCCTCGTTGCTCTATCGTTTCACCGGATCCTTGGCCGCGGCGATGCTGATGCACGCGCTGTTCAATCTTTATTGCACCATCATCGGCTGGCCTTCGATGGAGGCGATCTATTGGTGAAGGTCGGCGCTAGCGCTCTGCTCCCGCCTCCACGCGTTGGGACATCAGAGCTCCATAAGCCCGCAGATGCTCGTCCAATACCTTCTCCATCGCGGCGCCTCGTTCCGGGTGGGCCTTCGTTAGGTTCCGATTTTCCGCGAGGTCCTTGGAGATATCATACAGCTCGGTGGAACCGTCCGCGTAGTTGCGGATGAATTTCCAGCTCCCCTCGTGGAGGATCGAAAAGTGGTCGTTGTTGTGACCGTGCGGATAGTGCGTCACCAGCCACTGCGGACGATGATAGCTTGTGTCGCCTTTGAGATAAGGCCGGAGGTCGTGCCCGTCGAAGAGAGGAACGTCCTTCGCCCCTGCCAATCCGAGCAGGGTGGGGAAAAGATCGACGAGGGACACGAGATCATCCGTCCGCGAACCCGGCGTCACTGGCAGCTCGGCTTGGACTTCTCCGTCTCCCGCCTTTGCCCATCCCGCGATCATCGGGATGCGGATGCCTCCTTCATAGCGCATCCCCTTCTTCCCGCGCAGCGGTGCATTGCCGGAGACGATCGGGTTGGCGTTGTCGTTCGGGATTGGCGCGTCGCCGCCATTGTCGGAGATGAAAACCACGAAGGTCTTCTCCGCAATGCCGAGTTGATCGAGCTTCGCCAGAATGTCTCCCAACGATCGGTCCATCCCTTCGATCAGGGTCGCGTAAGCTCGCTGGGCCGGAGGAAGGTCGGGATAGTTCGCGCTGAAACGCGGGTCCTGCTGGAAGGGCGAGTGAACCGCATAGTGGGCCATGTAGGCGAAGAACGGCTTCTCGCCCTTCGCCGCCGTTTCGATCGCGCCGCACAACTCGCGCGTGAGCACCTCGGTCAGGAACTCATCCTTGCCATGCCACTTCTCCAGACCCGTCACGTGGTTCGATCTTTTCCCGAAGCTATCCTTGGCGAAGTAGGAAGCCGGGTGCCCGATCTCATTGCCCGCGATGTTCACCTCGAAGCCGATCGCCTTCGGATCTTGGGCGAAGGCACCCCGGCTGCCGAAGTGGGCCTTCCCGCAGTGGATGGTATGATAGCCGGCTGCCTTCAGCAATGCGGGTAGCGGCTTCTCGTCCGCAGCCATACCGGTTCGCCGCCAGCCCTCGGGTGATCGGAGATGCAGCACATCTTTGTCGCTGTTCTCGGTGCCCGCCGGATTGGTCCAGTTGGTCACCTGGTGGCGGGCCGCGTTCTTGCCGGTCATGATACTGACCCGCGAAGGCGTGCAAACCGGGTGCGCATAGGCACGGGTGAAGATCATGCCGCGCGCGGCGAGCGCCTCCATATTGGGCGTCCGATAGCGGCGGTTGAGATCCGTCGCGAGTGCCTCACCCGATGCACCGCGATGAAAGGGTAGAGAGCAGTCCTGCCATCCCATGTCATCGACGAGGAAGACCAGCAGATTCGGTCGTTCTGCCGAGATGGCAGAATTGATGCCGATCACCAGCAGCGTGAGAAGTGCCTTCATTTCCAATGGATTCGCGTTTTCCGGGCAATTCACGGCAAGGAGATTTCGCCTTTCCGCAAACAACTTTCGCAACCGTGCAGGCGCGCCGAGGTTTCCCTACTCGCAACCCACTCCTCTGCCATGCTCCCGGCCGCACCCGACGAATGGACCATCTTTGAAGCCGCTCACCTGCTCCGCCGGGCCGGCTTCGGGGGATCACCGGATGAAATCAAGGTGTTCCACGCGCTCGGCCGCAAGAAGGCGGTCGATGCCTTGCTCGCTCCGGATGAAGCGCTCGATGCCTTCCCGCTTCCCGAATGGGCCAGCCGTGAAGTCGCGGCCGAGGAAATGCGCGAGCGCGCCATGGAAGTCCGCGAGATGCGCCAGCGCACCCGCGACATGACGCCGGAGCAAGCGGACCGCACCCGCCGGCAATTCAACCAGCAGCGCCAGCGCGAATCCCGCCAGCGTTCGGCCGAAGCCCAGGGCTGGTGGTTCGAGCGCATGCTCAAGACCAAGGCTCCCCTGCGCGAGAAGATGGTGCTCTTCTGGCACGACCACTTCGCGACTTCTTTCCAGAAGGTCCGGCTGCCGGTGCTTCTGATCCAGCAGAACGAACTCTTCCGTCGCTATGCCACCGGTTCCTTCAAAGATCTCACCCATGAGATCGTGAAGGACGCCGCGATGATGCTCTACTTGGACACTCAAAGCTCGAAGAAGGGCAAGCCGAACGAGAACTTCGCCCGCGAGGTCATGGAACTCTTCACGCTGGGTGAGGGGAACTACACCGAACAGGATATCAAGGAAGCTGCCCGCGCTTTCACCGGCTATCAGATCAACCGTGGCAACGGCGCGGTGACTCACAACAGGCGCCAGGCCGACAATGGCGAGAAAACCATCTTCAGCCGCAAGGGCAAGTATGATGGTGATGGCGTCGTGGATCTCATCTTCGAGCAAAGCGCCGCGTCCCGCCTGATCCCGACCAAGCTCTGGGAATACTTCGTGGCCGAGAACCCGCCGAAGGAAGGCATTGATGCGCTCGCGAAGTCTTTCAAGGATGCCGATTTCAAGATCGAGCCGCTCCTGCGCGAGATATTCCTCTCGAAGTCCTTCTACGCGGAGAAGGTAATGCGGGATCAGATCAAGTCGCCGATCCAGTACCTCGTTCAGATGTTCAAGGAGCTGGAGCTTCGCGAGGCTCCGGAAGCTTACGTGCTGAGTGCCCAGCAGCAGCTCGGGCAAGTGCTTTTCATGCCGCCGAATGTCGCTGGCTGGGATTGGGGCAAGGCTTGGATCAACACGAACACCTTGCTTTCCCGCTACAATGTCGCGGGCTTCATTACGAAAGGTTCCCAAGAGAACGAGCCCGTCCGGAATGATGGCGATGGCGACGGCATGATGATGGAGATGGAAGAACGCAAGCCCGCACGCCTCGGCAATGCGATGAAGCGCGCCGAACGCAACTGGGCCGGCCCGGATTATGAAAAGGTCGCCCCGCGTGCCCTGCGTGAGGATCCGGAGAAGCTGATCGATTCCTTGCTCTTCCGCTTCTTCCAGTCGCCGCTCGGCCCCAAGGAACGCGAAGCCTTCGTCGAATACGCTCGTTCCAAGAAGGGTGCGGTCTTCACCAACAAAGAGACCGGTGAACTCTGCCACCTGATCCTGAGCACGCCGCAGTATCAACTCGCCTGAATCCAGAAACTCTTCCTCTGATGAAAACGAGACGTGAATTCCTCCGCTCCACGGTGCTGGGCGCGTCGGCTTCCTGGACGGTGCCGATGTTCGTCGAGCGCACCTTCGCCGATCTCCACATGGGTGCCCGTGATCTGGCGACCCAGCCGGTTACCGGCAAGGATGGTACGATTCTGGTCGTACTTCAGCTCGCCGGCGGCAATGACGGCCTGAACACGGTGGTTCCCTTTGCCGATGATGCCTACCACAAGGCCCGCCCGCGCCTGGCGAAGAGGGAGAAGGAGATCATCACGCTGAACGATTACGTCGGCCTGAACTCCTCCATGCCCTACCTCGGTAGCCTCTTCAAGGAAGGCAATCTCGGTGTGGTGCAGGGTGTCGGCTATCCGAATCCGAACCGCTCCCACTTCGTCTCGACTTCCATCTGGGAAACGGCGGACATCGAGAACCGCTCGAACACGGGCTGGATCGGCCGCTACTTCGACAACGCCTGCTCGGGAGCCGATCCGACCGTCGGCATCAGCCTGAACAAGACGCAGCCGGAATCTTTCGGCGCGCTCAAGAACCCCGGCGTTTGCCTCAGCTCGCCGGAGCTCTACCGCTGGATCCACGGCGGCGGCGAGAAGGCCCAAGCGGAGGAGTTCTTCGCTTCGCTGAACTCTCCGGAAGATGACGACCTGCCTGCTGAGGGAGCTTCGATCGACATGCCCGCGGGAGGCAAGGTCGGCGGTATCCAAGGGGAGAGTAATCTCGCCTTCCTCGAGCGCGTGGCCATGGATGCACGCGTCAGCTCGGCCAAGATTCTCGAACTCGCAGCGAAGCATAAGACCAAGGTGAACTACGAGGGCACCCCCATCGCCCGCAGCCTGAACATGGTCTCGCGCCTGATCGCTGGCGGCATGCCCACCCGAGTCTACTACGTCAGTCACGGTGGCTTCGACACCCACAACCAGCAGGTGAACTCGCACGATCGCCTGCTCGGCCAGCTCGACCGCGCGCTGAAATCCTTCTTCGCCGACCTCAAGGCACAGGGGAATGCGGAGCGCGTGGTCCTTATGACCTTCTCCGAATTCGGCCGCCGCGTGGGAGAGAATGCCAGTGCCGGCACGGACCACGGCCGCGCTTCCTGCCTCTTCCTCGCCGGGGAGGGTGTGAAGGGCGGCCTCTATGGCAAGTATCCCAGCCTCACCGACCTCGACCAAGGCGACCTCAAGCACACTGTCGATTTCCGCGGCGTCTACGCCTCCGTTATCCAAGGCTGGCTCAAGACCAACGCCAAGCCGATCCTCAAGGGCGACTACCCCACCATGCCGATCATCGGCTGAGATATCCCCTCAAGCGGTAGCGGAAGGACTCTCGTCCTTCCGGCTGGGGGCGCTCCCGCTGGGGAGCCCCGTGTCGATAGACCTCGTTCCCCCGGTGGCCACGCCTCGCAAAGAGGATCATTCCCTTGCAAACCCATGGCCTGGTACCGTGTATCTATTCGACCATGAAACCCTTGCTCCCTCTCCTTCTCGCTACCGTCGCCATCTGCAACGCCCACGCCGCCGAGGGGCTCACCGCTACCAAGGAGGGCAGCCAGATGATCATCCGCTCCGGCAAGCGTGAGATCCTCCGCTATCAAGCCGAAGCCGGAGAACTTCCGCGCAAGGACATCAAGGAGGTCTTCCGCCGCGGCGGCTACATCGAGTCGCTCTTCTCACCCGCGGGCAAGCGGGTGAACGACGACTTCCCGCCGAATCACATCCACCACCACGGCATCTGGAGCCCGTGGACCAAGACCGAGTTCGAAGGTCGCCAGCCGGACTTCTGGAACATGGGCGATGGCAAGGGACGTGTGGACTTCGTCTCGCTCGGTGATACTTGGGCCAAGGACGGCAAGGTCGGCTTCCAGGCCAAGCATCGCTTTGTCGATATGACCGCGAAGCCCGAGAAGGCCGCGCTCTTGGAAACCTGGGATCTTTCCGCGGAAAGCGATGGCAAGCGCAACATCATCGACCTCGTCATCACCCAGACCTGCGCCACCGACTCACCGCTGAAGCTGCCCGAGTATCACTACGGTGGCTTGGGCTTCCGCGGCAACCGTGCTTGGGATGGAGCCGCCAACTGCAAATTCCTCACCGCCTCCGGGATTACCGATCGCCTCAAAGTGAATGGTGCCCGCGAGCCCTGGTGCTGGGTGGGTGGCACCGTCGATGGCTCGACCTGCGGCCTCACCATTCTCTGCCACCCCTCGAACTTCCGGGCCCCGCAGCCCATCCGCGTTCACCCCACCGAGCCCTTCTTTTGCTACGCACCCCAGCAGGGCGGCGCGATGGAGATCGAGCCCGGTAAGCCCTATATCGCCCGCTATCGAATCATCGTTACGGATGGCGAGGCCGACCCCGCCGCCGCCGCGAAATGGGCGGAGGACTATGCCGCCATCAAGTAGGGCTTGCCCGATCCGTGGTCGCGGAGGAATGCTCGTTCCGTGACACCGAAGTTGCATGCCAAGAAGGATCGGGGGCTCGCCCTCTTCGATCTCGATGGCACCCTCATCGCTTGGGACACCCAAGTGCTTTTCTGCGATCACGTTTTGCGCCGGGAAGGCTGGCGTCGGGCTTACCTCCTCTTCTTTGCCGCCATGCTTCCGGCCGCGAAGATCCTCGGCGACGAGGGCATGAAGCGCGTCTTCCTCAGCTACCTCTGGGGCGTCGAGCGGGACAAGCTCGACGCATGGACCCGTGACTTCGTCGCCGGGTTCTTCCCCGGTCGCTGCTATCCCGAGATGCTGGAGAAGCTCCAGCGCCACAAGGATGAAGGCCATCTCACCATCCTCGCTTCCGCCAGCCCCGAGTTCTACGTGCGGGAGGTCGCCCGCGTTCTCGGCTTCGATCTCGCGCTAGGCACTTCAGTGGAAGATGCGCGCAGGATGAAGCTGCTGCCCGATCTCGTGAACCACAAGGGGGCGGAGAAAGTACGACGGATCTCGGAGATCCTTGGCCCGCCGCTGGCGGAGGGCCGCTGGCCGCTCAGCCATGGTTACTCGGACAGCTCTGCGGATCTGCCTATGCTGCGCTGTTGTCTCGGGAACACTTTGGTCAATCCCTCGTCCAAGCTCACCGCCACGGGCACCTTAGAAGGGTGGGAGATCGTTCGTCCGGCCAAGCCGTGGAGCGGTCGCAGGGGGCACGCATGGGAGATGTTCCGCCGCGCCACCGGACTTTGATACGAAAAAGCCCCCCGGCGCAAACCGGGAGGCTCTATGGCAAACAACCGGTGGGAACCGATTAGAACTTGAAGCGTGCGCCAAGCTCCAGGCCCACGTCGTCACCGACCTCGACCGGCACGTTGAAGATCTCGGAATCATCCACCCAGATCCAGCGGGCACCGCCGAAGAGTTGGAAGTTCGAGGTCACATCGTAGCCGACGCCGGCGAAGACCTGTGCGGTCAGCTCCACGGAGTCGTCGCTGAAGGGGCCCACTTCGGTATCCACGAAGGCGGCACCCACACCCGCGCCACCGTAGATGGAGAGGCGGTCGTTGATGGCGTAGTCCAGCTTGTAGTTCAGCGTCACCGGGATGATCTCGGTATCGAAGGGGAAAGTTTCAAACTCTGCCCAGCCGCCTTCGAGATACAGCGAGTGGGTCAGAGGGCCGCTTTCGCCGATCTTCGCGCCGACATGCAGCGTGTAGAACTCTTCTTCGTTATCGAGCAGGTAGCCTGCCGAACCACCGACAAACCAGCTCCACAGCGAGGACGATTCCGCCGGGGCCGAGTAAGACGAAGTGGTGTTCGAGGTCACCTCGCCCGCGTAGGCTTGGGAGCCGAGCGCGAGGGCGAGAGCAAGGGTTGCAATCGATTTCATAGCGCGGGGACTCTTGATGCGAATCACCCGCGCGCAACCAAAAATCTAACGAAAATCGATTCAAACAACTGGCCGGTAAAACAGGCGATTCTGTTAGAAAAGATCGGGCTCGTCCTGCGTCTGCTCGCGCTTCACCGGCTTCGCCAATATGGCATCGATTCTTGTCAGCAGATCGAGCGATGGGGTGACTTCCTCCTCCAGCACTTCGCGCAAGTAGGTGCTCCAGTGGGTCGCCGTGTTCCCGTCTTCGCGCGAGAGAATCAGGGCGATCTCGCTCAAGCGACCGCTTGCCGCGAGCTGCTTGCGCGTGCGGCGCAGCCAAGTCTCGAGGTAGGGCCGGTCCGGCTTCGCGGGAAACACGCCCGCTTCTACCGCTGCCAGCCCTCTCTCGCAAGGCGGATCGGTTCAGAGGGGAGCGACCAGGGCCACCGCCATCGCCGCGATTCCCTCGCGCCTTCCCACGAAGCCCATGGTCTCGTTCGTGGTCGCCTTCACGCCCACGCGTGCCGGATCCAGCCCCAGCGCCGCGCCGATGTTCGCCTTCATCGCATCGCGATGCGGCAGGATCTTCGGTGCTTCCGCCACCAGCGTGCTATCGATGTTCACCAGCCGGTAGCCCTGCTCCGCGCATAGCGCCGCGGCTTTCTCCAGAATCTTCAGCGAGGAAATGTTGAGGCAGGCCGGATCACCCGGCGGGAAGTAGTGGCCGATGTCCGCCAAGCCCAGCGCGCCCAGCACCGCATCAGCGATCGCATGCGATAGCACGTCTGCATCGGAGTGCCCGTCGAGCCCGAGCGTGTGTGGGATGTCCACACCACCGAGGATCAAGGGGCGACCCTCTTTGAAACGATGAACGTCGTAGCCGAATCCTACCATGGCCTTTGATTGGTTTAGAGAATCTCTTCCACCGGGATCAGGCCGTTGGTGGCCACGATTGACCAGGCATCCGCGTCCTTCGCCGGTTCCAGCGTTACCTTGCCGCCGGCGGCTTCCACCAGCAGCTTGCCTGCGGCGATGTCCCAGAGCGAGATGCGGGATTCGATGTAACCGTCGAGACGACCGCTCGCGATGTAGGCGAGACCGAGTGCGGCGCTGCCCATCATGCGCATCTTGCGCGCTTTGAGCGAGGCCTTGCGGAAGCGCTCCAGCCCGGTCTTCAGGGCTTCCTCGTCCTTGCCGCAGCCGACGAAGAGCGCGCACTCCGCGAGCTTCTCGCGACCGCTCACCTTAATCGGCTTGCCATCGAGCATCGGCACGCCGCCTCTCTCGACCGTCCAGGTTTCGCCGATGATCGGATCATGGATCACGCCGACCACCACCTCGCCCGCCACGCGCAGCGCGATCGAGACGCAGAAGTGGGGGATGCCGTAGTAGAAATTCACCGTGCCGTCGATCGGGTCCACGATCCACTGGCGCTCGCTGTCCTGATTGCCGCCGAGCCCTTCCTCTCCGTAGAGCGCGTCGCCCGGGCGTGCTCCCAGCAGGATGTCCTCGATCAGCTTCTGCGACTCCTTGTCCAGCGCCAGCTTGATGTCGTGGTGCGTCGCTTCATCGACGGCGGCTTCCAAGCCGAAGTTCGCCTTCAGCAGCTTGCCCGCTTCCTTCGCGGCGTGGACGGTGAGTTCGAGGTCGGTCACGGGCGGGAGGGTGACTTCCCCGGTCCGCTCTGCCAAGGGGAGAAAGTGTCCGGTCCTTTTCCCGATTTCAGGAGCTTTGACGTGCAGCTGCAATAGTCTCGATCTCCCTCACCAGCCGGGGAGCCAGATGATGCTTCTCATCCTCCGGCAGTGCCTCGGTGTGCTCCGGAAAGACCATGAGCACTTCGTTCCGATCCGAATCGAAACCGATTCCCGGCTTTGAAACGTCGTTCGCGATCACCAGATCACAGCCTTTCCGTTTCAACTTCTCGCGGGCATTCACTTCGAGATTCTGCGTTTCAGCCGCGAAACCTACGAGGGTTCCCGTAAATCCGAATTCCCCGCGCACGGAGCCCAGCGTGTCGGGTGTCTTCACCAACTCCAGCGTAAGTATCTCGCCCGCCTTCTTGATCTTCTGTTCGGATACCGTGGCTGCACGGTAGTCCGCCACTGCGGCGGCAAACACCGCGGCATCCATCCGCCCGATGTGCCGCTGCACGGCCTCATACATCTCCTGAGCCGTTTCGATCGGCAGGAAGTCCACGCCGTCCGGCACATCGAGTTGCGTCGGCCCGGAGATCAGCAGCACCCGGTGCCCTGCCTCCGCAAAGGCGGCGGCCATCGCATAGCCCATCTTCCCGGAAGACCGGTTCGTCAGGTAGCGTACCGGATCCAGAGCCTCCCGGGTCGGGCCTGCAGTGACGAGAACGCGCATCGGATCACTTCTCTTCTTCCTTCACGGGTGCCGGGGCCGGAGCTTCAGCCTTGGTATCGCCCGTCTTCTTCAGCTCTTCGAGTTCCTTCTTGCCCTTCTCGAGTTGGTCGCCATTCAGCTTGCTGGTGATGTCGCCCAGCAAGGTCTTGGCCTCGGCATCGCCGCGCTCCACCGCCAGCGATGCCAGCGCCCATGCCTTGGGCAGATCCTGATCGGTGCCCAAGCCACCCGCATGGAGGCGGGCCAAGCCTGCCGTCGCCGGGCCATGACCCTGATTTGCGGCGAGAGAGTAGAGCTGGCCGGCATTGTTGTAGTTCACCGGCACGCCCACCCCGCGCTCGTACAGCGCACCGAGGTTGTTCTGGGCCGCAGCGTGACCCGACTTCGCGGCCAGCGTGAACCAAGCCACGCCCGCGGTCGGATCGCTCAGACCCAAGTTGCCGTTCACGTAGAGCAGCCCCAGTTCGTTTTGCGCCACCGGCAGCCCGGCATTCGCGGCGGAGACCAGATACTTGTAGGCACCCAGCAGATCCGGCTTCGCATCGTTGGAAAGACGGGAGGCCATCTCCAGCGCCGCCATGGCACTGCCGGCTTCTGCCGCCTTGCCCAGCCACTCGCGGCCTTTCTCCTCGCTCTTCTCCAGACCACCGCGGCCTTCGAGGTGGAAGGCGGCCACGCGCAGTAGGCAGTCCGGCTGTTTCTCCTCCGCGCCTTTCTGATAGGTCGTCAGGGCGGCCTTCTCGTCCTTCTTCACGTTCTCCTCGAAGTCGCCGAGTGCCAGATAGGCGGCGAATTGCTTCTTCTCGATCGCCTTGGCCAGCCATTGGCGGCCTTCCTTCTCGTCGCGGAATTTCTCCTCGCCGTTCAGAAAGCGCGATCCCAGCGGTATAAACGCATTCTCGTCACCCAGCGAGGCCGCCTTCTTGTAAAGTTCCATGGCACGGGCGGCATCCTTCTTCTCCGGGAAGCCCAGCGCACCCTCATAGAGGCGTGCCAGCAGCAGAATGGCCGGCGTGTCGCCCGCCTCTGAGGCCTTGTTCCACCACTCGGCCGCTTTGTCGAAATCCGGTTTCTCGCTCAGTAGGCCCCGCAGCCAAGCCTCGCCCAGAATCCGGCCCGCATTGGCGGGATCCGTGCCCGCAGCGGTCTCAAGCACTTGCCGTCCTTCCTGACGGTCCTTCTCCTCCTTCGAGTTGAGCAGGATCAGAGCCCTGCGGTAGTTCGCGTCCTTGTGACCCGCCTCGGCAGCCTTCTTGTAGGATTCCAGAGCCGCCTCGCGCGAGGCCGTCAGCCCCTGACCCGTCTCGGCCGCGAAGCCTAGCAGGAACAGCGCGTCCGCATTGCCTTGCTCCGCCAGCGGCTTCGCCAGTTCCACCGCAGCCAAGTGTTTGCCATCGCGGAACGCCTCCATCGCTGGCTTCGCCGGACCATCGGGAATCGGCGGCGCCGCCACCGGGGCTTCCTTGGTGAGCTCGACGGGGGGAGTCGTGGACGTGGCAGCGGATGCCGCCGTGGCGGTCGCAAGGGAAAGGGCGAGGGACAGCAGGAGGGTTTTGGTGGTCACGCCGCCAGTGTGCGGGCGGATATCGCCTGATCAACAAGGAAAACAGACTCCTAATGCGTCCCGTCCTCAAATGATCGCGGCGATCATCGCAAGAACCGGAGCCGTCACAGCGGTCAGCGGCACGATCCACAGGGCGTGCCGCGCCCTTCTCTCACCCCGGCAATGACCGGCTATGGCGAAACCCATTCCGAAGGCAATGGCCCCGATCAGCCCCAAGAACAGAAACGCCGGGATTGTCAGCGTGGCAAAGTCGTTGCCTGGAACTTTCGCCTCGGCCCAAGACTGCCATAGAGCCCACCCCATGGGCAACAAACCAAGGACATAGGACAGCGTGGTGAACAGCGGCTCCGGACGCGGTATGTCATCCGGAGAAGGCGCGGGCGGCTGAGGCGGCCCGTCCGGAATCTTCGGTCGATCTTCCGGCGAGATGGGCAGGATTACGGGTCGGCGGAGCTCCTGTCCTTCAGGAGTCCCCCTCGAATGCCGTGGCTCGCTCATCAACCCGAAAGCCTATAGCACTCCGGGGAAATGGCCAACTCTCAACCCGTCGTCCGCAGCCCCGAAGCGATCGCGTTGATCGACAGCAGCATCTTCGGGAACATCGACTCCGCATCCGCCTCGCGCTCCGTCGCCACCAGTTCGCGCCAGTCGCGCAGGATCGCGATTTGCTGGCGGTGCAGCACCTTCAGCGGCGCCTCGCGGATCGCCAGCGTCTTGGCCATCCGCGGGCGGCGGTCGTCCATGCTGCCCTCGTAGAGACCCTCCAGCAGATCACGCGTGCGGTGGAATTCCGCCACGATGATATCCATGAACTTCTTCCGCAGCGCCGGGTCTTCCACCAGCGCCGCATACTCGTTCATCAGATCCAAATTGGCCGAGGCCAGGTTCGTCTCCACATTCGTGAAGACATAGCCGAGGAAGGTCGACTGCTTCAGCACGCCCTTCAACGCCGCGAATTTCTCCGGCTCGGACGACTTCAGCGCCTCCAGTGCCGATCCCACGCCGAACCATCCCGGTAGATAGAATCGCGCCTGCGTCCACGAGAACACCCACGGGATCGCGCGCAAGTCGGCGATCGAGTGGCCCTTCTTGCCGCTACGGCGTGCCGGCCGCGAACCGATCCGCGAATTCTCAAGCGCATCGATTGGTGTCACCTGACGGTAGAACTCGATGAAGCCCTCGGTTTTCAGCAGCGATTGATAAGCCTCTTGGCTCTTCTCTGCCAGGAAGGGGAGGAAAGGCTCGGCCGGATCCGCCTTCGGCGTCGTGTAGCGGTGCATCGCGGTCGTGATCGCGGCACCTGCCAGCAAGAGCTCCAGATTGTAAGTCGCGTTGGCCAGGTTCGCGTACTTCTGCGCGATCGTTTCGCCCTGCTCGGTCATGCGGAATTCACCGCTCATCGAGCCATGCGGCAGCGAGGCCATGAACCAATGCGTCGGACCGGCCCCGCGCGAGATCGTGCCGCCGCGGCCGTGGAAGAAGCACAGCTTCACGCCGCGCTCGTCGCCGGTCTTCGTCAAGTTCTCCTGCGCGCGGTGCAGCGCCCATTGCGCCGCGAGGATCCCGCAGTCCTTGTTAGAGTCGGAGTAGCCTAGCATCACCTGCTGGCTCTGCTTGCCATCGCTCCCGATGCGCTTCTCGTTCGTACGCTGCGTCAGCGGGTGATCCAGGAAGGCCCCGAGAATCCCCGGCGAGCGATCGAGATCGTCCATCGTTTCGAAGAGCGGCACCACTTCCAGCGCACACCACGATCCCTCTTCCGTGTGCTCCATCAAGCCGGCCTCGCGCGCCAACAGGAACACGCCTAACAAATCCGAAAGCTGCCGCGTCATCGACACGATCAGCGCGCCCAGCCCGGCATCGCCCCACTCCTTGCGATGCTTCACCAGCACCCGGTAGCAATCGAGCACCGCATCCGCCTCGCCGCCGATCCGTGCCGTGTCGTGCAGGAAGGGCCGCGGCGATTTCAGCTCTTCATTCAGGAAGGCTAGCCGCTGCTCCTCGCTCCAGCCCGCGTAGTTCGCACCATCGGCCACCCCCGCCGCGCCCAGCAGCAACGAGATCGCCTTGTCGTGGAACTCCGAGTTCTGCCGCACATCCAGCATCGCTAGGTGGAAGCCGAATATCTCCAGCTTCTGCCGGAGCGGACGGAGCAATTGCTCATCAATCAGCCCGCAGCCTGCCTCGCGGATACTTGTCGCCAGCAGATCCAGATCCGCATCCAGTTCCTTCGGCGACTTGTAGCCCGGCTTGCCTTCGATCTGGCGCTGCAGCCGTGCCGCGATCAGTCCGCCGAGGTGGCGCCAGGGCTCTTCATGATGGCGGTCGTGCAGGTCACTGGTGATCTCTTCATCACCGAGCGAGAAAGTGATCTCGTCGATCCGGCGCTCCAGCGCTTCGGGGATATCGTTGAGCTGGCGCGAAAGCGTGAGCTGGCCCGCCACCTGTTCGAGCTCGCGCTTCAGCAACTGGAAGGAAGCACGGCGCATCATCTCCAGACCCTTCGCCGTGACCTCGGAGGTCACCAGTGGATGGCCATCGCGGTCGCCGCCGATCCAAGTGCCGAAGGACAGTCGAGGGATATTCCCCGCCGCCCGCAGCATCTCCAGTGGGAAACCCGACTCGCGCCATGCCTCCGTGAAGTGCATGTCCAGACGGTTCAGCGCGGAGGGGAACAGGTCGCGCAGGTAGTGGATCGCATCCCGCATCTCGCGGAAGATGTCCGGCCGCACCAGATGGATTTCACCGGTCCGCCACAGCGTCTCCAGCGCGGTCACAATCCGTTCGCGGATCCGGCGGCGCTCGCGGTCGGTGTACTTCGGATATTCGTTGCGGACCAGTTCCTCGTAGAGTGCCCGGTGACGCTCCCGCACGGAGGCCCGCTTCGCCTCGGTCGGGTGTGCCGTCAGCACCGGCTGCACGTCCACGTCCGCTAATACCGCCAAAATTTCCTTCGGGCCCAGCCCCATCGCGCTCATGTCCCGCAGCGCCCGCGGCCATAGCCCGCGAATCGAGTCCGCACCGATCACCTTCTCGCGCTCCCGGCGGATCGCCGCGGCGACCCGCTCTTCCACCATGTTCAGCAACTGGAAGCCGATCGAGTAGAGCTGCTGGGTGCCATCCGGCGGGTGATTCTCCGGCACCGTGCCGGACCACGGCAGGTAGGGAATCAGCGATTCTTCTCCCAAGCTTTTAAGGGCGTCACCGAGGCAAGCGACGAGAAATGAAAGGGTTTCGTCGATCAGCTCGAAGCCTTCGAGGCGCAGCTGCTCGCGGGTGGGTGGGAGTTCGGTCATCGGCGCGGCCACTAAAGCAGGCCGGATGCCGGGGCGGAAGAGCGATTCGGGCGAAGCGGTTTATGTCAGGATTTCAATCCCGATCAGGGTGCCTTCCGCATCGAAATCCAGATAGACGTCAGGCCCCTTCGCCTCCGGCATCAGCTCGCTCAGCCGCACCGTGCGCGCCACGGTGCCGTGGCCGCCCTTATGGTCGGGCAAGCGGAGGTAACCCACGTCATCGGTCCGCCTCATCTCGAATTTCTCAGCCACGGAGCGATCCTATGGTTTGCGGTTTCCGAAGTCTACGGGAGCTTGAATCACTCCACCACGCAGGGCAGCAGCACCGCGTCCCGCATGCCGTGGATCTTCTTCTTGTCCGCCGGGGCCAGCGTCGCCAGCGCCCCGGCCAGCGAGGTCTGTCCTTGATCGTCCGTGAAGTAATAGGGGCAAAGCCGCACCCGTCCCTTCATCATCTCGATACTTCCGTCCTCGCGGAACACCGGGTGCTCGATGATTCGGCCCTCCCGGAATTCCTGCATGATCCACGGCTGCTCGCCGAAATCTGCCATCGCCCCCTGCACCCGCTCGCTCCATTCGCCCTGCGAGAGATCGTGGCCGATGTGCACCCCGCGGGAACCCCAGGCACTCTCATGGAAGCCGCTGATCTTGAGCACCAGCCGCCGCTCCTTTTGGCTGAACTTCGCCACCTCGTCCCAAGAATTCACCTCCAGCCCCGGCAACGCGGCTTGGGGGGGCAGGGGAGAGGGATCCACCACCCAGCCCCGCGGTACGATCTCCCTCACCCGCTTCAGGTGGCTGCCGCGCAGCGTCTGTTCCCACACCGGCTTGAGCGCCGGCGTCCACAGCAGGGCCAGCCATAGCTTGTCTTCCAGATGCGGCTTGCAGGGCGAGGTTAGCGGCAGACCCTCCGCGGAAGCTTCCGCCAATGTTCGCGCCATCGGGATCGACTCCCAATCGAACCACTCGAAGAAGCGGTAGAGCGCCCGGCCGTCCGGCACATACTCTTCCGCGGATTCCACGGTCCGTCCGCCGCCGGCTTCGTTCGCCAGCCACTCCATCTCGCGCCGGTAGTCGGCGGATTCTTCGGATAGGAGGATCGCTCCGTCATCGGCCAGCACCGAGGAGAAGCCGAAAACCATCCCGTCGCGACCGCCGAGCACCGGGAATCCGGCATCCGCATAGAGCCGGGAAAGCCATGCGGTGATCCCGATTCCTCCCGGCACCGAGTCCAGCTCCGTCAGCGCGAAGCCGCCCTCGGTCATGATCAGGTCCGGGCGGATCACCCGGGGCATCGCGGTTCGCAGGCCTGCCGAGCGCTGTAGATCCACCATCCAGGTCGGTTTGCCCGTATCCAAGGTTTCCGCGATCCACTTTGGCATCTTCCCGGCAGCGCTACGCCGGTAGAGCTCGTCGCTGGCCTGTTGGAATTGCGCCAGCGGATGGCCCAGCGAGCCGAGGAAACGGGCCTCCGCCTTACTCAGCTTCAGCGGCTCCGGAGAATACTGCCAGCCACCGTCGAAGAGGCCGCCTTCCGGCATCGCCGCCTTGATCTGTTCCAGGGTCAGGCTCATTGCAGGGACCGCAGCGCGCCGCGGATCAGTTCTTCTGCCGTCGCCCCGGGCTGTTCATCCAGCACCTTGCGCACAGCCTTGCGAGCTTCCACCTGCTTGTAGCCCAGCGCCACCAGCGCCAGCTCGGCATCCGCCGTCGCCGGGGCCACCTGCCCGCTCGCGACTTCCTGCCAGGTATCCGCCACCCCCACCTTGTCCTTGAGTTCGAGCACGATCCGCTCGGCAGTCTTCTTGCCCAGACCCTTGATCTTGGAAAGTTCCGCGGTTTCCCCGCCCACCACGCAGGCCTTGAAGCGGCCCGTCGGCATTCCGCTCAGCACCGCCATCGCGATCGCCGGGCCGATCCCGCTTACCCGGTCGATCAGCAGCAGGAACAGGTCCCGCTCCTCCTCCGTGGCGAAGCCATAGAGCGTGTGCGCCGTCTCCCGAATGTGCAGGTGCGTCCGCAAATCCACCTTCACCCCCTCGCTCGCATGCAGCTTGTCGAAGGTCGAAAGCGGCACATGAACCTCGTATCCCACCCCTCCGGCGTCCACCACGAGGCGATTCGGATACGCCTCCAGCACCGTCCCGCGCAGCCTTGCGATCATCGTGCGGCCAGCTTGGACCGGGCTTGCAAACTGCCAAGTGGGAAGTTTCGTCATCCGGAAACTGCCTGATTTCAGGGCGAAAACCCCTCTTTACATGCCTTCCCCGCCCCATATAGTCCCGCCCCCATGACTTGCCTCGCCGTTACCGGGCTCACCATCACCATCGACCTGCTCCTGGTGGTTTTCGTCATCGTCTGCCTGCTGATGAGCTTGGTCATCCTCATGCAGCGTCCTAAGAATGAAGGCCTCGGCGCCGCATTCGGTTCCGGCACCACCGACCAGCTTTTCGGGGCTCGCACCACCAACGTGCTACAAAAGGCCACGGTCTATCTCTCCAGCCTTTTCTTCATCCTCACGCTCACGCTGTCTGTCCTCTTCATGAAGCGGACCTCGCTGCAGAAGTCCTTCGTGGCGGATGTGGCGCCTCCCGCCCCTCCGGCTTCCATCGCTCCGGCGACTTCGGATGCTCCTGCGGACGCCTCGATCAACCCGGAGGCCGCCACCGAGCCTGCTGAGGCCCCGGCACCTGCTCCGGTCGAGACGCCGACTACCACTCCTGAAGGCAGCCCGGCACCTGCTACCCCGCCGACTGAAACTCCTGCTCCGCCTGCCGAAGCCCCGAAGGCCGAGGAAAAGGCTCCGGAAGTCGCTCCGCCCGCTGAAGCGCCCAAGACCGAGGAGCCCAAGACCGAGGAGCCCAAGACCGAAGGCCAGTAAGCCGGATCCGGTCCCCCTGATTTCAAAGGCGCGCGGCGGTCATCGCCCCGCGCCTTTATCTTTCTGATAGGGACGGCTCCGGAGAAGTTTATGCATTACCCCTTGGACAAGGGCACACCTCTCGCTTGATTCCTCGCAGCATGACTCCCGATGCCGAGCTTCCCGTTTGGGAGCGTGAGGACGCGTTTCCGGAGGCGGGACCCGGCTGGGGCTGGGTGGACCGCCGCGGCCGGCGCGTACCCTGCTCGGGTTTGGAGGAACTCTCCGCGGCAATCGTGAGCGACGCCGGAGCGAGGGTCGATCTGGTTTGGACCCCGGCAGCGAAGGGTTTCGTCCTTCCAGAAGAAGTCCCGGAGCTGTTCCCCGCCATGCGAGAGGCCCGCATCCGCTGGGCTCGCTGGGATATCGAGGAAGGGAAGCGCCAGATGCTCGTTTTCGGGGCGGCCGTCGCCGGATTCGCCGCGTTCAATTACTTCCGCGGCGAGCGCCTGATGGCCAGCGGCACCTTAGGCCTCGCCCTGATCCTCTTCCTCATCCTCGGGATCCTGCCTTGGTATCGTGGCGTGAAGCGCCTCTCCCGCGCCAAGCGTTGGGCCGTCGAGCAGATGACCGATGACGGCCGGGTTCTCCGCTTCGAGACTTGGCTGGCCATTCAGAAAGCGCCGATGACCTATGTGATCCTCGGCCTCATGGCCTTGGTCGGGCTTTGCCAAATCTACGTTGAGCGTCAGAATCCTGGGCCTTTCGGGATCAGCATCGTCCTCGCTGGTCTCACCAAGAACCACGGTCACGCTTCAGATTGGTGGCGGCTCTTTACCGCACCTTTTCTCCACGGCCACTGGGTTCATTGGGCCATGAATGCCTCGGCCTTGGCCTATCTTGGTAAGCGCGTGGAGGTCTTCGCCCGCTGGCCCCATCTGGCCATGACCTTCCTGCTCTCGGCCTGGATTGGGGGTGAGGCCTCGGCCCGATTCACGGCAATGAAATCCGTCGGAGCATCCGGCGGACTCATGGGGCTGCTCGGCTTCCTGCTCGTCTTCGAGTGGCTGCACCGTCGCCTCGTGCCGGAGAGTTCGCACCGCCGTCTCGTTGCGGTGATCCTGCTCACTGCCGGGATCGGCATCGCGTTCAGCCACTTCATCGACAATGCCGCGCACGCCGGTGGTCTGGTAGCGGGCATGATCTATGCCGCGGTGATCTTCCCGAAGTCAGCCTCACCGCATCGTCCCCGTACTACCATGGTGGACATGATCTCGGGTGGTGCCGCCATGGGTCTCCTGGTGTCTTCGGCCGTCATGGCCTGCGTCAAAATGCTGTGAAGATAGCGTCACACGCGTCCGCTCGATAGCTTCGCCCGCGCCTGCGCGTTTCCTTGGCTGATGAAAATCCTGTCTGCCACCGCCTGTTCGGTGATCTTTTCCGTCATGGCCACCGCCGCCGATCTCCCGCTCCTCGTCGCCCACCGTGGTGCCTCGCACGCCGCGCCGGAGAATACCCTCTCCGCCTTCAAGTTGGCATGGGAAGAGGGAGCGGATGGTATCGAGGGTGACTTCTACCTGAGTTCGGATGGTGAGGTGGTCTGCATCCATGACAAGGACACCAAGCGCACGGCAGGCACCGCCTTGGTCGTTGCGGAAACGCCATGGAAGGAACTCTCGAAGCTCGATGTGGGCTCGTGGAAATCTCCCGAATACAAGGGCGAGCGGATCCCCCTGCTGGCCGAGGTGCTGGATGTCCTTCCCGCCGGCAAGCGCTTCTTCCTGGAGGTGAAGTGCGGGCCTGAGATCGTTCCCGCCCTCAAGAAGATCCTCGCCGAGAAGAAGGCGGATCCGGCGCGCGTGACCATCATCTCCTTCAATGCCGATGTGATTTCCGAGTCCCGCAAGGAACTCCCCGCCTATCAGGCCCACTGGATCACCGACCTCAAGGACTTCGCGGACCCCGCCAAGCGTGAGAGCTACGAAAAGCAACTGGGCAAATGCGGCTCCCAAGGCCTCCAATTCAAGGCCGCTTCTCCTGTTGAAGGTCCGTGGCTCGCCAGCATCAAGTCGAAGGGCCTCTTGCTTACCTCATGGACGGTGGATGACGCGACCCTTGCCAAGAAGATGATCGGCTTCGGCGTGAACCACATCACGACCAATCGTCCCGGTCCCCTCCGCAAGGAGCTGGCTCGATAATCGGCCTGCGCCGCTCACGCCTTCGCCGGCAGGACCGCATAGTCCTCCGGCGGACGGCAGTCGTGCATCATATACTGCCGCATGAACTTCACGAGTCCGCGGCTGTACTTCCGCCGCGTGAAGGCACCGGAGGCCATCGAGGCGATGTGCTTTGTCATGTGGCTCTCCATGAAGCCGATGCCCGGCCAGCCCTTGAACTTCTCGGAGAACTTCGTTCCCGTCTCGTAGAGCGAAAAGATGCCGCCGTCGTAGAAGTGGCGGATGAGTTCACGCCAGCTCGCGTGCCAGTCGTGGAGTTCCGCCTCTGCCGCCGCGAATCCCGCCGCCATCTCCTCCGGTCGTCCCATCACCTTGGGACCCTTCGAGAAAACGTGTTCTTCAAACAAGCGCGCTGACTCCAGCGCCATGAAAAGCCCCGGCGAAAGCATCGGATCCACGAAGCCGAAGGAATCACCGCAGGCCGCCCAGCCCGGCCCGTGCCCGCGATCCGAGACGAGCTGGTAGTTCGTGTAAGTCATCACCGGCGTTACCCGCCGCGCGTTCTTCGCGTGCTCCTTAAGCAGCGGCTCATGGCTCAAGGCGTAGTCCAAACGCTCTTCGGGAGTGTTGCCCCATCCCTTTGCCGCATCCTTGTGCACCACGATCCCTACCGACAAGCGGCCGGGCAGGGGAATACGCCAGCTCCAACCATGGTCCAGGATGCTGATGACCACCTGTCCCGCGGGCGGGAAGTCGTGTGCGAAATCCTCGAAATGCGCGAAGTAAGCCACGTCGCTGCGCTCACCGGTTTTCCCTCCGATTCCCAAGGTCCGCGCGAACAATCGCGTCCGGCCGGTAGCGTCGATCAGGAGCTTCGGGTGTTCTGTTAGGCCCGTCTTCTCCAGCGTCTCCGCGGTCAACTGGATCTCCCGTTCTCCCTCGCCTTTCTCCACCGCGGCACGCTGTGTCACGAAGCGGACTCCCAACTCCTCGGCCCGCTCGCGCAGCGTGTTGTCGAACTGCGGGCGCGGGATGTTGTAGGCGTAGGTCGGCAGGCATTTCGCGATCGGTCCGAAGTTGAAATCGATCCGCGTCCCGTGGCGATGGATGAAGCTCACGCCCGGCTTGTGCTGGGAGTAAGACGCCACCCGATCTTCGATTCCGAGCCTTCGCATCACCGGCACGGTCGCCGGAACCAGCGATTCACCCACCAGAAGCTCCGGGCGCTTCTCATCGTCGAAGACTAGCACCTTGAAGCCCTTCTGTGCCAGCAAGGCCGCCAGGGTGGAACCAGCCGGACCGGCGCCGATGATCGCGAGATCGGGAATTGTCATCTGTCGCCCTCGTTATGCCTCCGTGGACGCGTCCCGTCGAAGCGGAAAAACGGCGGCTACCACCTTTGGTGGGATCAATCCCGCCTTAGCTTTCCCGATGCGGTCATCGGCAGGCTTTCCACCACCTTGAACTGCATCGGCACCTTGTAGGCGGAGAGGACGGCCTTGCAAAAACGCTGGAGTTCCACCGCCTTGGGTGTCTCCTCCACATTCACCGGGATGATCTCGGCGATCGGCACCTGGCCCATCTGCGGGTGAGAGCGGCCGAGCACCCGGCTGCGCTTCACCGCGGGATGTCCGTTTAGCACCCGCTCCACTTCTTCGGGAAACACCTTCATTCCCGCGACATTGATCACCGACTTCTTCCGACCCATCAGGAATAGGTCCCCGTCCGCGTCCCGCCGCACCAGATCACCGCTGCCGAACCAATCCCCCTTCAGTGGCTGGGGATCCCAAGGCACCAGATAGGCATCCAGCAGGCCGGGGCCGCGGATGTGAAACTCGCCTGACTCTCCATCCGGGACTCGCGTCCCGTTTTCGTCCAGCAGCGCCACCTCGTACGCGGGCATCGGTTTGCCGATCGCTTCCGGCTTGGCGCTCGCCGAATCCAGATTGAGCACGGAGAGGCCGACCTCGATAATTCCGAGGCCTTGGGTCAGCGGCTTTGCGAAACGTGACTCGAAAGCCCGGGCGGTCGCCTCCGGCAGCGCTGCCGCCGTCGCCACGGCCAGTCTCAGAGTAGGCCAAGCAAAGCTGCTCTTGTCCCCGGATAGCATCGCGAAGTGGAAGGGCGATCCGTAGATCAGCGTCGCGCTCTCCCGCTCCGCCGTCGCGAGGATGTCTTCCCGCAGCGGAGAGTGTTCCAGAACCGTGGTCGCGCCGAAGTAGAGGTAGAGCACGATCGACACCGCGAAATGGTGCGCCATCGGCAGCATCCACAGCACCCGGTCCTCATCCCCGATCTTCAAGCCCTCGTTCGCCGCCGTGATTCGTGCCAGCAGCGTCTCATGGGACAGCACCACGCCCTTGCTCGTTCCGGTGGTGCCGGAGCTGAAACGGATGAAGGCGGGATTGAGCGCCTGGAAGCCCACTTCCGGGAACTGCGGGATGCCGCCATCTCCGCGATGGAGCTTCCAAGTAGTCTTGTCGGACTCCGCACTCAGCAGCACCTCGCCGCCACCGTGCCAAGGCAGGACATCGGCCGCCAGAACCATGTCGAGCGCGGTGATCGAGGCCACCTCTCCCCGCTCGGCATCGGTTAGTTCTTCCGCCAGCGGCACCAGGCATCCCCCCGCGAGCAGGATCCCCATCGAAAGCACGATGTAGGAAACCCCGTTCGGACACTGCAAGCCGATCCGCGGGATTCGTCCTGCCGGCAGATATGGCTCTAACAGCCCGGCAATTTCCCGGGCATGACGGAACAAGTCGCCGTAGCTCACCCGGCGCTCGCCGCGGATCACGGCGATCTTTCCGGGCGCATGGCGGCGGGAGATTTCTTCGATCAGGTTCACGGCACGGAGGCACCCAGGTCTTCGCTCAGGGTCTGTTTCAAGAGTTCCAGTTCCAGTGCCGAAAGGCATCCCTCTTTCCAAGAAACCGTCATCGTGAGCTGTCCCCCATACTCGGAAAAGAAGATGCCGATTCCCGGTGGCGAGCACACGGAGGGCACATGGTAGCCGTTCAGCACCCGGCTGCCGAACATGGCGTCGATTCCCGGAGCGAAGGTCCCGGTGTGCGAGTGGAACAGCGAGCAGATCTCGCCCTTCAGGTAGTGGAAGGCGGGCAGGTTGTAGAAGCGGGAAGGGCAGCGCTCCATCATCTGCATCAGTGCGTCCATCGCACCCGTCAGCTTCCGCCGCATGAAGTCGGCATACTTCTTGTAGAGTGCCCGCGTCGCCGGCTTCAGCTCCTCCAGTTCATCCGGCGTCAGCAGCAGCGTGAACACCGTCATGTGGTTCTGGAACAGCGGCCGTTTGGAGCTGTCGCTATGGCGTTGCGCCGGCAGCGAGAGAAGGATCGCCACCCGCTCGTCGGGATGCCGTGCTGCGATGACCGACCGCACCGCGCGCGACGCACAGCAGGCGAAGTACGGAAGCAGTAGTAGCTCGCCCGCCGTCGCCGCCATCTTCGCCCGGACGGTCGCGGTCTCCTCATGGTCGAATGTCCGGACGATGAAGCTGCAGCGGCCCGGCTTCACGCCCTTCCGGTGCAACGAGCGGATTCCCCATTGGGGGAAAGTCCGCATCTCCTTCATCATCGGTTCGGCCTGCTTATAGAGCTCGCCCATCGGCACCGCGGGCGGCAGGCTGTCCTCGCCTCCCGATTGCGGCTCGCCTGCCATTTCCGCGGTGGCGAGCTCGTGCAGCAGCTTGTCGATCCCCGCAGCATCGTGCAGCGAGTGGCTCCACGCCAGCACCAAGCTCCAGCTCTCCCTGCCCGTTGTAACCACGTGCAGGATCAGGTTCGGCCCCTTCTCCAGAATATCGATGTCGCGGCCGTTGATGCAGCGGTCTACCAAGGCATCGATCGATTCGATCTCCTCACCTTCGTCCGCGATTCCGCTAAGCCGCCAAGTCTTCATCGGCACCGCTCCGGCCGCCACTTCATCCAGCCGCCAGCGCGCGATGAAATCTCCCCCGCGTGAAAGCCTCGCATGCAAAACCGGATACTTCCGCCCGAGTCGCTCCGCCGCCTTCCGGATCACCTCGAGATCCGCCTTCCCCTCGAAATCCAAAACCGTGGCCGCCAGATGCCGACCCTGACCGCTCCGTCGCATCAAGCTCTCCAGTCCGAACAGGAAGCCATCGCTACGGGTGGCGCGCAGCGGCGGGAGGATGGCGGCGTCTGTCGGCACGGCGGATACTTTAGTGACCTTGTTTCTCCGCGACCAACGCTGCGATTTTCGCGACGCTCGAGAAGTTGTCGCGCGACAAGTCCGCCGGATCGATCGCCACGCCGAAGCGGTCTTCGATCGCGAGAAGAAGCTGCATGATCCCCATCGAGTCTAAGCCAGCGGCAAAGAGGTCGCTCTGCGGCGTCAGAGTTTCCGGGGTGTCCAGAATCTCGGTCCGGATCAGTTCGATCAAGTCGTCTTCCATGCTTCGGGACGGGAGCATAGGTCGTGGGCGGCGGGGTTCAATCCGCGAATCGGAGGTGGAAAATGCGGAGCGGTTTCAAATCCGCATTCGCTTCTTTTCCAGCCACCGCACCCCTAACATGCGCGGCGATGAAACCCATTCTGGTGATCAACGACGACAGCAAACTCCTGGGCGAGATTTCCTCCGTCCTCCGCGAAGGCGGATACTATCATCTCATCGCCTCCAGCGGTTCGGAGGCCATGACCCTAGCCTCCGGCTACGACTTCGCCCTGGTCCTGCTTGACCTGAAGTTGCCGGACATCGACGGCGATGCCCTCTACGACAAGCTGCTGCTTGCCGAGTCCCACTACGATTTGCCGATCGTGGCCTTGATTGACGGTCTCGATGCGGAGGAGGTGAAGGTCATCAACCGCTTGGTCCCCAAGCGTGCAGTCACCCTCTTCTCGAAGCCCCTCCAGCGCGAGTGGCTGGACGAGCTCTTCGCCCGCTACGGCCACAAGAAACGTTGAGCCACTCAGCCCTCGATCGTCACCGAAAGGTCAGGTCCGAGCTTCTCGATCGCGGCGATCAAAACCGCGGGGTCGCGATCGGCGGGGAGGGAGACGAGGCCCTTCGCGTGGAAGATCGGGTGGCCCGCCATCGGTGCGCTCTCCAGAGAGGTCGAAAGATCCTCCACATTGCCGCCCGCCGATGCGATGGCGGCGGAGAGCTCCCGAATGATCCCGGGTCGGTCGTTGCCTACGATATCCACTCCCACGGTCTCGCGCTCCGAGGGGGAAGCGGCTTCTTCCTGCCGCGCTTGCACCGCGATCCCCTGGCTTTCGAGACCGGCGAGGGCTTTCAGCAGCGCCTCGGTCTCTCCGGCCGGGCATTCCACCCGCAGGATCCCGGCGAATTGTCCGGCCAAGCGTGCCATCCGGCTCTCCTGCCAACTCCCACCATGCGCGGCGATGGTTTCAGAAAGCGCCCGGACAAGGCCCGGGCGGTCGGCGGCGAGAACGGTCATGACGACAGAGGCGTGCATGAATCCAATCCAAGCAGCCTCGTGCTCCCTGCGTCAGGTCTTTTTTGGGAAGGAGGTCCGGTTATTTAAGAAAAAATGATTATTGACCCTACGTGATCACGGGGGATACATCTGGTCGCAAAGAGTTGGCCCGGCCATGACGCTTCCTGACACCCTGCGCCCCTTGCCGGTTATCCCCACCGGAGATGACCCGACGATCCCAGTTCCTTTCGAGGATTTTGTCACAGTGACGGATCTTCGGAAAGTGATTCTTGGTGCAGGAGATTTGCCGGTCGAGGGCCTTCCCGCTGAAGACTTCGACTGCTTTGCCGGTCGTGCCGATATTCCCTTTCCATCGCGCACGGCTCCGAGGTCCGTGGATCCGGTTGAACTCAGGGTTCCCGACATGGCGGTGGAGACTCCCGTGATTCACCCTGCTTTCGAGATTTTGCCCCCTACC
The DNA here is from genome assembly GCF_025950095.1 of Luteolibacter rhizosphaerae. Classification (NCBI taxonomy): domain Bacteria; kingdom Pseudomonadati; phylum Verrucomicrobiota; class Verrucomicrobiia; order Verrucomicrobiales; family Verrucomicrobiaceae; genus Neoluteolibacter; species Neoluteolibacter rhizosphaerae. The sequence continues at coordinate 124,610 of NZ_JAPDDR010000006.1, forward strand.
GCTCGCCGTGCGGCACCGCCGAAACTTGAGCTGCCGATGGATTGCGAGGCTTCGTATGGCCGCTCGAAAGTGAGCGAGCGCTGGTGGGTGATCGGCATGGCCTTCGCCGCTTGCACCGTTTTGTTCTCCGGCACATTGGTCGATTTCATCACCCGGGAGGCCATGCGCCGCAGTCGGGTTGAAGCCTTCGTAATGCCGAAAGTGGCTCCGGCGCCGGTAGCGGCACCTGCCGAAGGCCCCGCGGAAAAGTCCGCTCCGCTCGCCGCCAAGGCCGAGCCGGAAGACGATTGAGCCGAATCCTTGCAGCGGAGGCTTTACAAGGCGGGAGTCCTTGTTACTTTCCCGCCCCCAGCCGCTAAAGGAGAGATGGCTGAGCTCGGTTTAAGGCACTCGACTCGAAATCGAACGTGGGGTTAAACTCACCGAGGGTTCGAATCCCTCTCTCTCCGCCACCTTTGATGAAACGGCCCGCAGTGATGCTGTGGGCCGTTTTGTTGTACCGGATCGTGGTCGCTGGGGGAGAGAGGAATGAGAACCTTTTCGAGCAAAGCGAGAAGGGTTTGAATGCGGGCAGGAGCCTCGCGACGCCAGATCCACGGCGTAGCCGCATGATGGCATGGACCGGAGGTCAATCCCTCTCTCTCCGCCACCTTTGATGAAACGGCCCGCAGTCATGCTGCGGGCCGTTTTGCGTTTGGTGGAAGCTCACTTCGGAGCGAGACAAGCTTTGAGCAGTGGCTCGAACTGATCCGCCTGACGCACGAAGCCCAGATCGCTGGGGTGGGAGCCGTCCGTGGCGGCCTCGCCGTCATCCCCGAGCAGGGCATCGCCCGGGAGGTAGTGCAGGCCGGTGATTCCCTCCGCCTTCAGCTTTTCCATGCATTCGCGAAGCGCGAGGTGGTTCGCGTCGTGATGCTTGTTTCGCTCGGGCAGGAGCCATGAGTTGGTATTCCGCCGGTCCTCGACGAGAAGGATTGGCACATCGGGCTTTGCCGCGCGCAGTTGCTTCACCAGCGGGATGCATTTTCTCCGAACGGCATCGGCGTTCATGTTCGGCAGGCAGTCGATCACGTAGACGGCGGCATCGATCTTCACGAGCAAATCGCCGACCGCGGCATCCATCCGCCCGTTGCCGGAGAAGCCGAGGTTGATCACCGGCCGGTCAAGGCGCCGGCCCAGGATCGCGGTGTGGGTCATGCCCGGGCGGGATGCACTGGCACCGTGGGTGATCGAGGTGCCGTAGAACACGATCGGCTTTTCGGTCCGCGGCGCGACGGGCTCGAACTTGGCATCGGGAGGCAGCCCGATCTCCAGCTTCTCGATGCCGTTCTTGATCGGGAGATAGAGCATGTACTCACGCATGCCGGGGCTCATGCCCTTGATAATCTCTTGGCGCACGTGCTTGCTGTTAGGGCGTGTCACGCCGGCCCAGCGCCATTGGCCCTTGGGATCTTTCGCATAGAGGTCCAGACCGCTGGCCGCGATGGCGGTGATATTCGGCAAAGCAAGATTCGGTCTCCGGAGTTGATAGTTTGCCCAGATCACCGTGGCATCCGTCTTGAAGCGGACCAGCATGCCGGAGGTGTCCTGACCGAGCTGCCACACCGCCTTCGTCACCTTTCCCTCCGCGGCTGCGGGCAGGCGATCGAACCAGTTCTTGCGCTCCATTTCACCGAAGGCCCGGCCCTCGAGCCCCCATCCCTTCACATCGTGCCAAGAGAGCGCTGGCTCCGGAGTTGATCGCTTCCCGGCATTCGCCTGCCTTCGCGGGGCTGCAGGCTCCTGGGCGTGCAAGCCGAGGCTCGCGATGCAAATGGCGATGATGCTCCATCCGAAGGTTCTCATTTCTGTTAGTGGGTTCAGGGTGCTGCTCCATTCAACCCGCCGCGGGTGACAAGAGTTTCACGCATATTCCGACAAAACAGCCCGCAGGATCCTGCGGGCTGTGAGTGGGGATTTCGGCTCAGTTCAGGAAGCTATCGATGGTTTCCTTGGCATGCTTCAGATCCGCTTCCGGATCGGGCTTCTCCGCCTCCTCCAGCTTCGCGGCATAGCCGAAGTGAGCTTCATAGAGCTGCTTCCCGTCGTAGGTGTCCTTCATCGAGAAGCTATCCCGCTCCTTGAGGATCGAGGCCCAGGTATCGCGAACATCCTTCCAGTAGCCGTTGGTCTTGGCCCAGTAGGCATTGAATCCGGTCGCGAGATCGGGTGCGGTGATCTCCTCGTAGCGATCCACCCCGAGTTCCTGCCCGAGGTATTTCTTGGAGCCATCCTTGCTCACCTGGAGCTTGCGGTTGTTCTGGATGTGAACCCACCCGTTCGGCGTGATCGAGATCTCGTGGATGCCCTCCAGGACGTTGTAGTCCTTGCGGATCGTGAACTCGCGGCGGGGCAGGGGACGCGGGCAGTTCTCGCTGCGCCAGATAGAAAGGCCACCTTCGTGGTTCCATGCACCGGCCACTTCGTAGCGCGGGGAATCATCGACTTGGAAGACCGCTTGGGTCCACTTGCCTTCGGGCTGGGGAGTCGGCGTTTTCTTCCAGGTGAGATCGCCTTGGTAGACCTGCATTTCCGGGTCCTGCCAGGTCCAGTCCTGCCGCCAGTGCTTCATCACGTGCGGCCCTTGGGTCTCACCTTTCTCGTCCTTGAAATACATCACCAGCGAGTGCTGCAGGCTGATGAATTCGCCCTTGTCCTCCACCAAACTCACATGCTCGGTGCCCCAGGAGAAGTAGGGCCGGGTCGGCTTGAAATCCTCCGCCAAGCCCACGGTCTCGGTGAAATCGAAGCTCACCCGGTAGCTTCCGATCATGGCCAGAATCGCCCGACGGTCCTGCTCGAACTTCGCCAGGCCGCTCTCCTGAAGCCGCTTCCACGAGTCTTTGGAACCCTTGAGCAGCGTGACCTCCGAGCCCTGGGTCATGCCTCCCCGCGGCTGCATCTCCTTCCAGTCCATGAAGGGCCAGGCAAACACATGGCCCTTCGTCGGGGCGGGCGCTTTCGGCTTTTCTTCTTTTTTCGCGGGCTCCTCGGCCGCGAGGGACTGGAATCCCGCCACGGCGAGAAACAGGGTGAGGCTTCGCAAAGGTCTCATGATCATGGCAATGGTTTCAAAGCGAGGAGGAAACGGTTTCTACGTTGGTCCAAGCCCTCCATTACAACAAGCCCGGGCTTCTTCAACGGAAGATGGCCGCCTAGCCCGTATCCGGCCATCGACAGGAGGCCGCGCGGACGCCATCATCGCGCCGTGAAGCCAACCGAACTGACCCTGCTGGGCCACTCCGAGAACCGTCTACCGGCCAGCCCGGATGAAGCGACGCTGGAGACCTTTCCGAATTGTCGCCCCGGCCGTCGCTTCTGGATCACTCTCGATTGCCCGGAGTTCTCCTCGCTCTGCCCGGTCACGGGACAGCCGGATACCGCCCATCTCGTGATCCGCTACGTCCCCGGCGAGCGCTGTGTGGAGACCAAGTCGCTGAAGTTCTACCTCGCCTCCTTCCGTAACCTGCCCGCTTTCAACGAGGAGATCGTGAACCGTGTGCTCGATGACCTGATCACGGCGATGTCGCCGCTCGAGATCGTGGTGAGCGGCAAATTCTCGCCGCGTGGCGGCATCCAACTCACGGCGGAAGCCCGTTACCCGGAAGCGTGATGAAGACGGTCGTCCTGCTTAGCGGCGGCATGGACTCCGTGACCGCATTCTACGAGGTCATGCGCGAGCATGAGGTCGTGGCTGCGCTGTCCTTCGACTACGGCTCGAAGCACAACGCCCGGGAAATCCCTTTTGCCCGCCTGCACGCAGAGCGCGCGGGAGTGCCTCACCGGAGCATCGATCTCACCTTCATGAACGAGTGCTTCGCCTCCGACCTGTTGAAGAGCGGCGGCGAGATTCCCGACGGCCACTACGCGGAGGAGAACATGAAGAAGACCGTGGTGCCCTTCCGCAACGGCATCATGCTGGCCGTGGCCTGTGGTTTCGCGGAGAGCGCGGAAGCAGAGGCTCTGGCCATCGCCGCACATTCCGGCGATCACGCGATCTATCCCGATTGCCGCGAGCCTTTCATGCAGGGCATGGCCATGGCGATGGAGGAGGGCACCTACGCTCGCATCCGGCTGCTGCGCCCCTTCATCGCGATGGACAAGACCGCCATCGCCCGACGCGGTATCGAGCTCGGGATCGATTTCTCCGAAACCTGGTCCTGCTACAAAGGCGGAGAGATCCACTGCGGGACTTGCGGCACCTGCGTCGAGCGCCGGGAAGCCTTCATTCTCGCAGGCATCACCGATCCCACGATCTATCTCGCCACGCCGGAGATTCCGGCTGCCCCCGAGTAGGCGGAGTTACTTCTTCGCCGGGTAGCGGGCCGGTCCTTCCGAGGGCTTCGGGATGTGGAGCATCTGGTCGTAGTCTCCTTCCTCGCAGCAGCGCACGAAGCCTTCGGCATAGCTCTTCAGCTTGTCCCAGCACTCGCGGATTTCCTTCGCTTCCTTCGCGCTGATCGAGTGATCGAGTGCGGCGGCGGAGATCTGCTGCAAGAGCACGGAGAACTGGCCGATGATTTCGTTCGTGGCCGGCAGGACTTGGTAGCCCTTCTCGCAGTGGCTTTGCGGATTGCGCACGAAGTAGCCGCCGGTCTGCTGGCAGAGCCATTCGATCACGCCCAGGTCGCCGCTGAGCTCCACGATCTTCATCAGGCGATCCAGCGGATTGCGGCTACCGCTCCCGTCATCGCTCTGCTTCTCGGCCCATTTGTAAACCAATGAGAGCGAGATCCCCAGGTCTGCGGCGACAGCCTTGGGACTGGTCTTTGCAAATGCCCGGCGGAGGACTTCATGGCTTTCCATGGGCCGGACCCTAGCAGGGTCTTTTTGCAAGCAAACCCGAAATTGTAATCACTCACACCTCCACCGTCTCCGCCGCCGCGAGAGACATGGCAGCGATGTCCTCCACCTCCCCTACAGACTCCACCCGGGCGAGGCGTTGGCGTAACTCCTTGGCACCCGGAAATCCTTTGCAGTAAGCCATTAGCCGCGCCCGCATCGACATCATGGCATGGCGCTCCGCCCCGTAGCGGGCGCTATTCACGGCCAGCCTGCAATGACGCAGAACAAGGGCCCAGCGTTCCTCCAAGGGAACCGAGGGCAGGGTCTCGCCGGTCTGGATGAAATGTTTGGCTTCGCGAAATACCCAGGGATTCTGCATCGCGGCACGACCGATCATCACGCCGGACACCGCGGTTTCCCGCTTCCGCCGGGCCAGATCCTCGCCGCTGGCGATGTCGCCGTTTCCGATCACCGGGATTTTCACCGCCCGGGCACAGGCGTCGATCACCTCCCAGTTCGCCTCGCCGGAGTAGCCCTGCGAGCGGGTGCGGCCATGAACGGCGATCGCTTCCATCCCGCAGTCTTCCAGAATCCGACAGACCTCCACCGCATTCACGGTCTTATCGTCCCAGCCGATGCGCATTTTCGCGGTGACCGGAACTTCTCCTGCGACGCCTTTCTTCACTCCGGAGGCCACGGAGGCGAGGGTGGGGCAGTCCTTGAGCAGGGAAGAGCCGCCGTTCTTCGAGACCACCTTGTTCACCGGGCAGCCGAAATTGATGTCGATGAAGTCCGGGCGCTTCCAATTGATGATCTTCTTGGCCGCTTCTCCCATGCGCTCGCCATCGCCGCCGAAGAGCTGCACGCCCACCGGCCGCTGCTCCTCGGTGAACTCGGTGTATTTCCGGGTCCGCTCGTCCGCCTGCATGATCCCCTCCGCCGAGACGAATTCGGTGACCATCACATCGGCACCTAGTTCCTTGCAGATCTGGCGGAAGACCACGTCTGTCACCCCGGCCATGGGGGCCAGATAGAGAGGAAACGCGCCGTTTTGGAACCAATGGAGCACGGCGCGGAGTTTAGGGCCCCCGCCGGGAAGTTCCAAATGCAAATGCCCGCCCGCCGGAATCACAAGGGGCGATGCAGCTTGCCCTAGACGTTTCGAGCCCCTTGTCTAGCCAACGGTATAGGGTGTGCTCCGGTGCAGGCCCTCGCATCCGGATCCTGCATGAAACGAATCGCTCTTCACTGGCAAATTCTCGCCGCCCTCCTGTTGGCCACTCTCACGGCCGCGGCATTCCGCGGCATTTTCCCGGAGGGAGAGCAGCCGGACTTCATCAAGGGCGCGATCGAACTCTGCAAGCTGATCGGGGATCTCTTCCTGCGCGCGTTGAAAATGATCATCGTGCCTCTGATCGTTACTTCGGTGGTCGGCGGAATTGCGGGGTTGAAGGAAGCGGATGGCTTCGGGCGTCTCGGCCTGAAAACCATGGGCTTTTACATGGGCACGGGCCTGCTGGCGATTCTGCTCGGGCTTTTCCTCGTGACGACGATCCAGCCCGGCTTCGGTCCGGATGGTGCGCCGAACGACCAAATCCGGGAAGCCTTCGCGCACAGCACCGGCGTGAGCTCCGGCGATCTGGCAAAGGTGGCCGCCGCTTCGGGCAATGTGCCGGAAGGGAAAGGGATTTGGGCCAGCATCTCGGGCATCTTCCGCTCGATGCTTCCGGAGAACATCTTTGCCGCCGCCTCGGCGAATGAGTCGGTGCTCGGGGTTCTGGTCTTCAGCCTCATCTTCGCCGCGGCGGTTACCAAGCTGCCCATGGAGCAGGGGACTTATCTGCGCGGGTTCTTCATCGCGGCCTCGGAGGCGGTGGGAATCATCGTGCACTGGATCATGATCTTCGCGCCGATCGGCGTGTACGCGCTGATCCTCCCGGTGGTCTATCAGACCGGATTCGGCTTGTTCGCGAGCCTCGGAAAATACGTCGTCACCGTGCTGCTCGCGCTCGGCCTGCACCTGATGGTGACCATGCCGCTGGTGCTCTTCTTCGTCGCCCGGGTCAATCCGATGAAGCACTTCCGGGCGGTGAAGGAGGCCCTGATCATGGCCTTCTCCACTTCCTCATCCGCTGCCACGCTGCCGCTGACGATGGAGTGCGTGCGCGATCGTGTCGGGGTTTCCTCCCGGGTCACCTCGTTTACGTTGCCGATTGGCACCTCGATCAACACCGACGGCACCGCACTCTACGAGTGTGTGGCGGTGATGTTCGTAGCGCAGGTCATGGGAGTGACCATGGGCTTCGGTGAGATGTTCTTCGTGGTCGTGGCCGCGCTGCTTACCAGCGTGGGCATTGCGGGGGTCCCCCACGCCAGCCTGGTGGCGATCTTGCTCATCCTGAAGAACTCCAATGTGCCCGGGGCAGAGGCAGCGGTAGGCGTCCTGCTAGCCGTCGACCGCTTCCTCGACATGAGCCGGACCGCGGTGAATGTCTTCGGCGATACCTGCGTGGCGACTCTGGTGGCTCGCAGCGAAGGCGAGCGGCTCACGACCCAGTGATCACTCAAGCCGCCTGCCAACGTCTCGCGACTTCTTCCAGCGCCACCGGATCTTGCGGCACATCCTCGCGACCGAAGTAACGCGTTTCGAGGATGGCGATCTCCTTGCCGATCGACTCACGGGCCGAGGGGGAGATCCCTTCTCGCTCCTGAAGGCGCCGCAGGTAGCCGATCACGCTCACGGCATTGATGTGTGCAGGCAGCGGGATCAATGCGGGGCCATGGTCATCACCATCCTTCTTGCGGCGGAAGATCGCGATGACAGCGCCGGCGAGCGCAGCGAGGAGGACCAGACTGCCAATGATCCACGGTGTGGTCCGCTTGACGGCTCCTCCGAGGGGCACGCTGGCATCCACCGGCACCAGATCGACATCGACATAGCGCTGGCGGACCAAGCCATCCTCCTTGGCCAACTCCGGCTTCACCACCGGAAATTGGAACGATGCAGGAAGTACCCCACCCTTCGGTTTCAGTTCCACCCGCCACTCGTGCTCCGAGACCGGGGCGAGATCGTCCGTGGCGGCATCCAGTTCCACCACGCGCAGACCGCGGTCCTCGATCGCGCCCGTCTCGAAGCCGTCGAACTTCAGATCGAAGATTTCCGTCAGCGGAGGAGTGAGTCCGCGGGCCGTGGCCTTCACTTCCAGATACAGGCTGCCCTTCTCCTTATGACTGCGCTCGTCCAAGGTTTCGGTCACCTTGAGTTCGCGGAAGGGGCGCGGCGAGGTCTTGCCCGCATCGATCGGCACCTCCGCCGAAGTCACGGGGAGGACGACGTAGCCAGACGTGTCCGTGAAATCGAGGTCCATCTTCAAGGGTGGCACCTTGTCGATCTGCGGACCCTTCGGCTTGAGCAGGAGGTAAGCGTAGGGAGTGAGCCGCCAGCCGAACTCGGGATCGGTGCGTGATTCCACCTTGTCCGAATGGAAGGTCAGCGAAACCACCTCGAAGTGTTCCTCCAGCGCGGCGCGAGCGGCCTTTTCGAATTTATCGCGGTAGTCCTCCGGGGGGCGCCCGAAGTTGAAGCCATACATCGAGTTGTTCTGGTTCTGCAGGTATTTCTGGAAGCCGCCCGACTCGCGCTCGATCTCGCGGGTGTGGCGTAGATTCACGCGCAGGCCGAAGGGCGAGCCGGTGCCCACCTCGCTGGCCCCATCCACTTCGGCGTGCAGTTCGATTTCGGTATTCAGATCGCGATAGTAGGCCAGCACGTCGTTGGCATCCGCCAAAGCTTCCTGCTCGCCAGCTACGGCTGCTGCCCCTTCCAGATAGCGGAGCTTCAAGTCCGGTGCCACGTTCGCGAGGCGGGTATTCAGCGTGGTGGCGAAGGCCTTCAGGTGCCGCGCCCGACACTCTTCCGGCAGCGCGGCGAGGGCCGCCTTGATCTTGGGATACTCGTCGGGAATCCCGACATGGTGGCTCTTCAAGGCTTCCAAGGTCGGTGACCCGAGCGCGGCATAGAACCATGTCTCGAAAACCGCGGAACTCTCCTTGGTCGGATCTTCCAGAGGCAAGGTCGCAGTGTAGCCCTTTGCTGCCTCGGCCAAGGCATCGAGCGAGGTCCGCTTGACCTGAGCATGGTTGTTCTCGGGATTCAGCGAGCTGCGATAATTGCTCTCCTCGAAGCCAAGGGCCGCGAGCTGTTCGTTCAGCCGCCAAGCCTGTGCCGGCTTCTTCTCGAGCGCCCGGCTTAGCACCCCTTGGGCGGCCTGATAGCCCATCAGGATCTGCTCCTGGAGCTCCTTGTCCTTGCGCTTGGTCTGGTAGGCTTGCTGTAGCTTCGGGTTCGGCCACAGGCCCGCAAGGTTCAGGCGCATGCGGCCGACCAAGGTCGCGAGCGTGGAGGAATCGAGCACGTCGGTCGCGCCGAAGACCGACTCCACTGCTTCCACCCGCCATACCTCGGCCTTGCTGTGGCAGGAAATGAAGGCGTCCGCCAATTCGGCATGGAAGGATTCACCCAGATCCAGATCGCGGATACCTCTCACCAGCTCCGCCAGCTCGACCAGGTTGCGCTCCTGCTTCGAGCGCGTCAGAGGAATCGATCCCGACTGGTTGTTGAAGCCGTAGAAGTAAAAGTAACGGGAGCGATAGTCCTGCTCTTCGTTCGGATTGTGATTCTCCATCCACACCCGGATCATCTCGCGCACGAGCGACTTCGCTTCATCGCGGTCGCTTGCGGCGATCGACTTCACCAGCGGCAGCGTCTTGGTCTGCTCCTTCACCTTCAGGAACAGCCGGGCGGCGCCGAGCTGACATTGGCTGCGGGTGGATGCTTCGATGGTATCGAGCCAAGCCCCGTCGGGACGACACTCTAACAGCTCCCCGGAGCCGATCGGTTGTGTGCCGGGGCCTTGATAGCCGGTGTTCGGGCGCGCGAAGTAAAGGTTACCCCATTCATCGAATTGCTGGACCATGCGCCGCGAATTGCTCTGGTCCTTCTGTTGCGTCACGCCGGCCTCGTAGTTCCATTGGCGCGCGTAGAGCGTGAAAACTCCGGACCATGAGGCCGGATCGACATCCTTGGCGGCGAGCAAGGTTTTCACCGCGGCATGCTGGAGGCGCAGTTGTTCCAAGCGCAGCGTGGGATCGGGATTTTCCTGGCTCTGGGCGGTCAGCGTGCCGAGCGATGCGAGCAGTTCCAGTCCTTCCCCTTGCGGGTTCTTGAAGGTCTTCTCGATCCACGATTTGCCGGTGTCTCCACCGAGTTCCGGGATCAGGGACAAGGCCCGGGACAAAGCCTCGGCCCGCTCCTGCGGCGGTGCCGCGGTATCGGTGAGGAAAGAAGTGGAGAGCTCCCATGCCAAGGGGAGGGCGTCCTTGCCTGCTGCCACCTTGTCTCTTCTCCATAGATCGGAGCGATGCCTTGCGATCAGGTTGAGCGCGGAGAAGTCCTTCTTCTCGCGTGCCTCCGCGAGGTCGGGGAGGAATTCCCCGGCATCCTTCACGAATCCGGACTCCATCAGGAACTCCGCGGCACGTCTGCGGTTTGCGGCATCGCTGCCGCCGAAGTGTCGTACGCCGCTCTTGAGTGTCTCGAAGAATTCCTTGGGCGGCCTCGGATTCTTGGGCAGCAGCTTGGCCAGCAGCTGGATCTGCTTCTTCTGCGGTGCCACCGGTGATGCGGCAGCGAGACCGAGGATATCCGCGGGTGCCAGATAGGCGCTCTGATTGTGGGGCTTGGCTCCTTGGGCGATCAGCTCCGGCGGTGGCGCGATTTGCACCGGCGCCGCAAGCTTGCCCACCAACTGTTGATAGGCCTCTTCCGAGCTGCCCTGCGGGAGCGTGGCGAAGAACTCTTGCACCTTATCCCAGCGGCCGAGCACTACATCGCGGCGGAAGCGTGCGGCACGGGACTGGAAGCTCGCCATGAACTGTTCCGATGTGATCGGGCCTGCCTGCTCGATCACTGGAGGCGGCTCCTTGTCGCGGGCTTCTTCCAATCGTGTCGCGAGGATTCCTGCATTGCTGCGGTCGAACCTCAGCTCCCGCAGCGCACCGGCCATCATCTGGGCGGGAGTGGGATCGGGACGCTTTTTACTTTCCTCGATGAGTTCGCGCAGCCGTTCGAAATTGAGCTCGCCTCCTCCTCCGCCCGGTAATCCTTCACCGCCGGGCTGCACCATCATCGGCGGTGTGCCGTCCGCTGGCATCACCATCACGGCACCCTCTCCGGCGGGCTCGGCCCCTTCGATGGTGAGTCCGCCCACGGCAATCTGTGCGTGGATCGGGACGGTGAATGCGGCGAGAGCGAAGAGGCTGGCACGCGAGTACATGGCAGGAGATCAGGGGTAAAAAGGCACGACAAACGAAGGGGTCGGATGACCCGGATATCAAACCGCAGTGAAGCCGCGGTTACGGACAGGACGAGTGGCTTCAGGAGCCTTCGCCATCTGCGGGAGCACCGGCACCGGCGCCGCGGCCATCCTTAGGCTTCTGGCTCGGCTTCGTGCCGGGCTTGTTCGAAGCACACTTGCCGGAGCAGCAGTTGCACTGCTTCGGAATCGCCTGTCCGTAGAGCTCTTCCGGCTCCATGCGGGCGAGCTTGATGGAGGCTTCCAGATCATCGCCGTGCTTTTTCGCTGCAGCGCTGTCACCGGCTTCGCTGGCACGCTGGACCAGAAGCTTTTGCTCCTGCCGCGCCGCCTCGATTTCCGGCTCCCATTCACTGTCGGGCAGGCCCTCGAGCTTCATGAGGTAGGTCATGTAGAAGCGCGAGCTGGCCAGTGCGGAGAGCGTTTCATCTCGCAGACCGGCATGGGCATTCGGATCCTGCGCGAGCTCGTCGGCCAGCGCGGCGAGCTCTTCACGTGCCTTGGGCAGCTCGGAGTTCTCCATGCGCGCCTTCGCCAACTCGAGGCGGATCCGACGGGCTTCGGCCAGCTTGTCCTTCGGCAGTTTGGCCAAGGTCTCTTCGTAACCGGCGATGGCTCCGGAGAGGTCGCCGGAAGCGGCCTTGGACTTCGCGCCATCAAGCAGCGCGGCGCTTTGATCGAGCACCATTTGCTCCTGGCCCGGTCCGTAGTGATAGGCCAGCAGGCCGACCGGGACGAGGCACCACAAGGTGAGCACAAGGATCTTCATGGCAGTAGATTAAGTCGGAAGTTGTACAAATTTGTCAGTGAATGGAAGCGGTGAGTTGTGGGGACCGGGAAATCTTCTTTGTAACGGCGCGCTTGGGGCCGGGCTGCCAGGTGGACCCGGCGAAGTGCAGCAGCAGCGGCAGGCCCGCGAGCAGTGATGCCCCCAAGGTGGTCAGTGCCATCGCCAGTTCGCGCTGGCCGGGAAGCCGCGCCTTGCCGTCTACCGCCAGGGTGCCGAGGCGCTGCAGCATCGCGGTGGGCACCAGCTTGGCATTGCCGTCGTGATATTCGCCGCCGAGCCGCGTCGCGATCTGGCGGAGCGTCGAGCCGTCCTGCCGCGAGTGGTGGCCATCGATGAACGTACCCTTCAATGGGTCGCCGACACCGGCCACCAGCACGCCGCCGATCGATGGCGGCATCTTGGGCATGCCGGAAGCGGGCACCGAATCACCGTCGCTGATCAGGACCAGCGTGGCGGATCCAGCAGGCCATTTCTTCGCGATGTTCGCGGCCTCGGCCAGTCCGTCGAGCAGCTTGGTTTTCCCTGATTCGAAGGCCTGATGCATCATCTGGTTATCCATGATGTTGTGGATAATCTCCAGATCCCGGGTCTCCTCCACGACCGGCTTGGCCCCGTTGTAAACCGCCACCACGGTGGTGTGGAGCTTGTCATGGGCGGTGCGGGCGATGATCGATTCGAGGATGGCGCGGGCACGGTCCATGCGGCTCTCCTTGCCTCCGGCTCCCGCATCGCGCAGACGCATGCTGGGGGAGACATCCAGAACAAGCAGCAGATGCTGGCGCTCCTTTGCCTCCACCTCCTTCACTGTGGACCGGTGCGCGACCGGTTCCAGAAGCAGCAGGGTCGCCACGCCCCAAACCAGCATGGCCAAGGCGAGCACTCGGATGAAAGGCGCCAGCCTCCCCACCGGGGATGCTTTCCTCCCCGGACCGAAGGCGAGTGCGGCCACGCTGCGGACCCTCCCGGCGTGAATCCACTCCGCTCCCGTGGCGAGCACGAGCGCGGCGAGAGCCAGTAGCAGCGGGGTGGTCACCATGGCGTGTGTCGCAGTCCGAAGAGGGTGAGCAGATACAGCCCGCCGATGCTCAGTCCGGCGATCGCGAAGGGCTCGAAGAAGTCGATCGGATCCGGCGTCACGCGCTTCAGCGGTGCCTTCTGCATCTCGTCGATCCTCGCGAAGATCGCCTTGAGAGCGGCCGGGTCACCGGCATTGAAGACCTCGCCACCGGTGATCGAGGCGATCACGCCCACCGACTCCGGTGCCCCGCCTTCCGCCACGTGGACATCGTAGACTTTGATGCCGTTGGCCTTCAGGCTGTTCGCAATTTCGACATCCTTGCCATCGCTCAGGTCGTAGCTTTCGCCGTCGGTGAAGAGCACGATCATGCGGTCACCGGTCGAACTGTAGAGCAGGTTCTTCTCCGCTTCGCGCAGAGCCATGCCGATCATCGTGCCGCCGCCGATGTGGTAGATCTTCTCCGGCCGCAGGAAGGGCGGTGCGCACTTGAAGGCGGACACATCGTTGGTCAGCGGCACCCAGTTGAGCACGCTGCTGCCGAAGACCATCAGGCCGAAGGCATCACCCTTGCGGAAGGAGATGAAGTCGTTCACCGCTTCCATCGCGGCATCGTAGCGCGTGGTCGAACCGAACTGCGCCATCATCGAGCCGGACACATCCAAACAGAAAAGGATGTTCGTCATCTCCCGCTCGCTCCGTGGCTGCTCGAAGCGCCGCGGCCCCGCCAGGATCGCGATCGCCACCGCCAGCAGAAGCACCGGCAGAATCGTCGTGCAGCGTAGCATGAAGCCCAGCAGTCGGGCCCGCTTCAGCGGCTGGTGGTCGAAGGGCAGGGGCACCTTCCGTCCGCCCTGCTTCCACAGGAATACCGCCAGCACCGCCGGGATCAGCAGCAAGGCAAGCAGCCATGGATGGGCAAAGGTCATTTCGTTTCAGGCGTAGGGGGCGAGAAGCTGTTCGATGTCGTTCGGCGGCGTGCTACCCGTGGGAGCATGCAGCCAGCGTTCCAGTGCGAGTACCAGCGGTGCGGCCTCGGGATCGGTGCGGAGCTTCACCATGGCCTCGGCGGGTGGCAGCACCGCGATGTCGCTGCGCTTCTCGCGCCAGTGGCCGATTACCAGCCGCTCGAGCTTGGCCCGCTCCTCGGTGGAAAGTTCGCCCTTGGAGGCCGCGCCGACCAAGGGGCGCAATCGCTCCGCCATGGTGGGCCCGCTGGCGAAGTCCTCGCCCGTCGCCGCGGACTTCTTCTTCCTCCATAGAAGGATCCCGATGAGTCCCGCACCCCAGAGAGAGGCGATCGTGATCATCTTCGTGCGATAGCCGCCCAGCACCGGCAGCTCGCCTTTTTCCGTGGCATGCGGCCGCACGAGTCCTGCGGCCAGTTCGCCCGTGGTTTCCAGCGGTATCTCGGGAATCACCGTTCCCTCCGGAGCTTCCAGATACTCGGCCAGATTGTGCCGCCCGGCTTCCAGACCTTGGACCTCGAAAAAGTAGCGCCCGCCATCTTTGGCCGGCCTCACTTCCATCACCCGGACAACCAGCGGCTGCTTGCGATCCCGCCTCGGCTTCGCCTTCACTTCGCCGCCGGGGATGTAGATATCGTCGATCCGCAGCGGCTGGCCTACCCGTTGGGTCGGCACGGATTCCTCCGCCGCGTGAAGCGGGGCGAGAGCGAGCAGCAGTCCCAGCAGGAGTCGGATCATTGGCGGTTGCGGCGTGAGACGCCCCCGCGGGCGCGGAGGAAATGGCGGAGACGACCGAGGAAGGGTTCACCCGGGCGGATCAGGAAGTGGTCGAGCGAGGCCTGTTTCAGAGAGGCCAGCAAGGCGTCGGTGGTAGAGAGAAGCTTTCTCCCGTGGGTCACCAGTTCACGTCCCGACTCCACCTCCCGGGCCCGGAAGAGACCTGCTCCCTTGAGCTGGTCCTCCGCCGGATCGCGGAAGATCAGGCAGATGCAATCATGCCGTGCTCCCACCAGCTTCAGCGCGCCTAGCGCATCCGGATCATGGAAGTCACTCAGCACGATTAGCAGCGAGCGCTGCGTGAGCGAAGGTTCGAGGGCGACCAGGCGTTGGCCCAAGGTCGTCGGCTCGTCAAAACGATAGGTGCGCAGCGCATGGAGCCACTGCAGCAGCACATCGCGGGAGAGGCTCGGTTGCACCACGAGGTCGCGTCCACCGGCACCGATCACCCCCACCGGGCTCACCCGGTCCAAGGATGCGAGGGCGATCCCGCCCGCCACCTGCAGGGCCAGCCCGTATTTGCCTGGTGGATGGGAGGCCAGCGCCATCGAGGCCGAGGTATCCACCACCAGCCACACCGGCATTTGCTTCGGCGTCTCGAATTGCTTCACGTGCGCCTTGCCGGTTCGTGCCGTGATCCGCCAGTCCATCGACTTCACCGGATCGCCGGGCTCGTAGCGACGCGACTGCACATACTCGATCCCCTGTCCCAAGAAAGGGCTGCGATCCGTGCCGTAGCTCAGGCTGTCGGCGAGACGCTTCACCGCCAGCATGAACTGCCGGCTATCCAGCGGCTCGCAGTGGTGAAGCGTGGTTTCCATGGGTAGGGGGAACGGTTGGGTCCGATTAGGAAACCGATTCTTCAAGGATAACCCCGCAGCACCGCCGCCGCCGTCTTGCCTTCGGCCAGCGCCTCGTAGGTCAGGCGGATGCGGTGCAGCATCACATCCTCCGCGAGGGCGAAGAGGTCTTCCGGCACCACATAGTCGCGACCGTGGAGCAGGGCCCGGGCGCGGGATCCTTTCAGCAGCGAGATCCCGGCGCGCGGCGAACACCCGAGCTCCAGTTCGGGGTGCTTGCGGGTTCTCTCCACCACGTCCACCACGTGCTTGAGGAAAACGTCGCTCACGTGGACATGGTTTGCCGCTTCCATCGCGGCGATCAGGTCGGCTTCGCTGCCGATTGCCTCCTCCTTGATCATGTCGAATTCGGTCCGCGCCACCGCACCCGCGCCTTCGCGCTTCACGCCCAGCTTCAGGTTGCGGCGCAGGATTTCCTCCTCCTCCAGCGCGGTTGGGTAGCCCAGTCGGTGGCAGAGCATGAAGCGGTCGAGCTGTGCTTCCGGCAGCTCGAAGGTGCCGCTCTGTTCGATCGGGTTCTGCGTCGCGATTACGAGGAAAGGCGTGGGCAGCGGCATGGACTCGGCACCAATCGTAACCTTGCGCTCCTGCATCGCTTCCAGCAGGGCGCCCTGCACCTTGGGCGCGGCTCGGTTGATTTCGTCCGCGAGCAGGAGATTGGTAAAAGCGGGGCCCTTGTGGGTGCGGAAGGAGCCCGTGCGCTCGTCCAGGATCTCGGAGCCGATGATGTCCGAGGGCAGCAGATCAATCGTGAACTGGATGCGCCGGAAGTTCAGGTGCATCGCCCGCGCCAATGTGTTCACCAGCAGGGTCTTCGCAAGTCCCGGCATGCCCTCCAGAAGAAGGTGGCCGCTGGTCAGCAGGGCGATAAGCATCCGCTCCACCACCACGTCCTGGCCCACCACGATGGTGCCCACGCGCTGCCGGATCGCTTGAAGATACTCCGCTGTTTCCGAGATGGGGGTGTGCACGCTGCTCATAGGTGAGACCGGGTCGATAACGTCTTAACTCAGTGCCGCATGTGCACGTCTTTGTCTGTAAAAACCCTGCAAAACCGGATGAAGATTCGATGAAGTCCATACCATGTTCCGACAAAATGAGCGGACTTAGACAAATCTTCCCCCGCCATGCGTCCGGGTCATGATGGGCGGCGCGAAGCGCGGACTGACAGCAGCGGATCTGGAGCGGATCCACGATGAGCATGTGACGGCCATGTACCGTCTCGGGCTGGCCCTGCTGCGCGATGAAGGCTCGGTTCGGGATGTTCTGCAGGACGTGTTTCTGAAACTCGCCGAGGGACGATTGAAGGATGCGAATATCTCGGACGAACGCGCCTATCTGCTGCGGATGGTCCGGCATGGCGCGCTCGACCGCCTGCGCCGCGACAAGGTCAGGCACGGACATACCGTGACCGCCGCGGAACAACTCTTCGAGCGATGCCCGGACCCGGATCGGGAAGCTTTCCGTCTCCAACTGGAACAGGCCCTGACCGGTCTTCCAGAAGAACAGCGCGAGGTCGTGGTCTTGAAGCTCTGGGAAGAGCGCACCTTCGATGAGATCGCCCGCATCTGCAGCATCCCGCCGAACACCGCCGCCAGCAGATACCGCTACGGCTTAGACAAACTCCGCGCACTCCTGCGTCCCGTATATGAAGAGCTTTGATCCCATGAACAGCGGTGGCGACAGCGATTTCGAACGTGAACTCCTCGGCATGGAGCTGCGTCGTCCGCCCGCGGAATGGAAGGC
This sequence comes from Luteolibacter rhizosphaerae, assembly GCF_025950095.1. Taxonomy (NCBI): domain Bacteria; kingdom Pseudomonadati; phylum Verrucomicrobiota; class Verrucomicrobiia; order Verrucomicrobiales; family Verrucomicrobiaceae; genus Neoluteolibacter; species Neoluteolibacter rhizosphaerae. The sequence goes on from NZ_JAPDDR010000006.1 coordinate 141,964, forward strand.
ACTGCTGTTGCCCAAGCCGGTCCCTCCGCTGTTCACGAAACCCTTCCTGTTAGGTCTTGCCGCCTGTTGGGCCGCGAGTGCCGCGATCTACTTCTCCACCCCGGAGACGGAGCTTCCCGGTCCTCCTGTCCTGCTGCCGCCGCAGAACCTGCCGGAGATCCGGGACAATGTTCTCGCCTACCAACCGGAGAACATATGATGAAACGACTCTTGGCGAAGAAATGGTTCCGCATCTCGGTGCGGGTGTCGGTCGGCTGCCTGTCCCTGCTGGTGCTGGCGTGGATGTGGTTCAACTGGTGGGCAGCATCGCGCAAGCGTCTCGCCGTCGCGGCCGCGACCCATGCTGGGCTGTCTTTGAATCTGGAGGATTTCTCCAAGGACATGCCTCCGCCCGAGCAGAATTTTGCGCGGCAGGGTATCTTCAAACAGTGGGAGGACGCCTACGAACAATTCCGTCCGAATGTCCCGGCTTCACCCTCCAGCCCCCGCGGCATCTATGAATCTTTCGGGGATACCGTCTTTGGGTCCGTTTTTTTCAAGTCGAGGCGTGGTAACCCGAGAACCGCGAAGTTCTCCCGCTTTCCCGATGACAGTCCTTACGGGAAAACGGCGGAAAGCTTCCTGGCGGAGTATGATCGCCGGCATGGCACGGTTCTTGAAGAGCTTCGGGCTGGGTTTGCTTTGCCCTATGCACGGCGACCGTTCCTGCCTGCTGCGTTTTCCGGCGATGCCTCCACGCTGCCAAGTCTCTCCGAAGCATTCGGAATGAGGCTGCGATCGGTAAGCCAAGGCCTAGCCTTGCGGGCGGAAGCGGCTCTGGAAACCGGTGATTCGGCCAAGGCTGCGGAGAGCATCGAGATGATCTTGCGCCTCTCCGAGGCGATGGGCTCTCGCGGGATGTTCGTGTCCGGCCTGATGCAAGCAGTGGGAATTCGCACGGCTCTCATGCCTTTGGAGCGCGGCATCAGGGAGCATCGCTGGACCGCTGCCGACTTGGATCGGATCGAGGCGGCCCTCAGGCGCTTCGATATCCGGCGGACCATGGAACGCGCGATCAGGAGCGAAATTCTGATGGTGCATGCGGTGGAGCGCCTGAAGTCCGCGCCTCAACCGGGTCAACTGGGCGACCCGCGGGCGATACTTGAAGACTACGAAGGCGGTGATCTGTTAGAATGGTTGCTGGAGAGCAGGCCCCACTGGCTTCCGGACGGATTCTTCGATCTCAGCGAAGCCGTGATCTTGGAAACCACGCAGCAATCGTCTTCAGCGATCTCCTCCCTCCGTTTGGGTAAGGATTGGTGGAGCGCGGCGCAAGATCTCCGTCGTCAGGCGGAGCAGCGGTGGGGTCCGGGGAAACTGGCATCATCCTTCCCGGTTGGCGCCTTTGGATTGGAAGCCGCCGCTCACGGCACCGTGGAGATCCGCTTGGCTCTCGCGGCTTGTGCCTTGGAGAAATACAAGCTCCAGCACGGCATTTACCCGGAATCCTTGGACGCCATTGATTCCGAAGTGGCGACCGACCCCTTCCATGGCGTGCTGTTCCGATACTTCGTGAAGGACGATGCCTTTCGTCTCTACTCCCTCGGTCCGGACGGGATCGATGGCGGGGGCGTCTCCGCTCCCATGAAGAGCGACAAGACGCAGGACGATTGGGTCTGGTAAGACCGCGGCTTTTAGCGTTCCTCCCCGCCTACGAAGGTCTTCGAGACGCTGAAGTCATCGTCCAGCAGCACGAGATCCGCATGGTAGCCGCGCACGATCTTGCCAAAGCCTTCCCAGCCCAGCGAGCGCGCTTGGTTCCAGGAGCACACCTTGGTCAACTCGGCGAGCGGCAGCCCGGTGATGTGTGCCAAGTTCCTCAGCCCTTCGTTCATCTTGAGCGCGGATCCGGCCAGTGCACCGCCTTCCTTCAGACGGGCCACGCCATCTTCCACCGTCACGGCCAAGCCGCCTAATGAGGTCTCGCCATTTTCCATCCAGGAGGCCGCCATCGAATCGGTGATCATCATCAGCCGCTCGATCGGGATGGTAGTGAAGACCAGTCGCAGCATGTCCGGCGAGAGGTGGATGCCATCCGTGATCAATTCGATCATCAGCCGCTCATCCACCATCCCCGCACCCACCACGCCGATCTCGCGATGGTGCAGCGGCGTCATGGCATTGCCATAGTGGGTGAGATGGGTGAGGCCCGCGTCGCAGGCCGCGAAGATCTGAGCCGCGGTCGCGGCGGTATGCGCGGCGGAGCAGGTGATCCCCAGCGCCCGGCTCCCCTTGATCAGTTCGATCGCTCCCTTCATCTCCGGCGCGAGCGAGAGGATCGAAGCCGGCATGATCTCGTGCAGGTCTTCCAACTCGGCGAAGTCCGGTGCGCGCACGAACTGCGGGTTCTGCGCTCCGGCACGCTCCTTGTTGATGAAGGGGCCTTCCACATGCATCCCGGGGCAGCGCGTGAACTTCGCTTCCGCCGCGTACTTCGCGATCTTCCCGGCCACGGACTTCAGCCGCTCCTTCGGCAGCGTCAGTGTCGTCGGTAGCCAGGTGGTCACCCCCTCCTGCAACTTGCGCTTGCCGATGTGTTCGAGTGCTTCCAGCGAATCATCGCAGACGTCGGCACCATCGGCACCGTGGCTGTGGATATCGATGAAACCCGGCATCAGGAACCGTGAGTGCGCGTTGATCTTCTCATCCGCGGTTGGCAGGTTGTTGCCCTCGATGATCGCGGCGATCCGACCGTCTTCGATCAGCACGGCGGCATTGGGGAGATCGAGGTCCGGAGACACCACCCGGGCATTGTGGATGAGCGTGCGCATGTGTTAGACGGGAGAGATACGGGTGAGAACCTCTAGCTTCGCAGCGGATCTTTTGGCCAGCCGGGATTTTTGCGGAAACGCGCAGTGTTTGCGTGTCATCTGGGCCCCAAATGGCACCCGCGATCCCGGACTTGGCAGGAGCCGGGTTGCAGCTATGGGTGGTGGCATGCTTCGGAAGCTCTGGAAACCTCTCGGCCTGACCTCCTTCGTCTTTGCGCTCACCGGCTGCGGCGGGGGCCGCATCGAAGCATGGGAAAAGGCCACCGGCGACCGCTTCGGCACGCTTCAGGATAGTCCGGACCTTCTCGGGGTTACGATGCCGGTCCTTCGCGCCAAGGGGCTGGAGCAGGTCTGGGGCAATCCCAAGATCCGCCGCGACGGCGAGGGAGGATATCTGCTCACCTATGCCGACCCCAAGAAACCCTTCACCCGTCTGATGATCCACGGCATGGTCAAACCCCTGCCGAAGCTCTCCGAACCGCCGAAATTCGGCGGCGAGAAGATGGTCCGCGATACCCTGACCGGGTACGAGCAGGAGCAGGAGTGGCGTCAGGTGACGATCCTCGGGGAGAATGTCCGTTGGTTCCAAGAGTCCGCCTCTGGCGGCGCGGATGGTGCCTACTTCAGCACGGAGGGCTTCTCACTCAAGGCCTCGGACGGCCGCAAGGGCTACTACCGCCTTGTCGCCGAACATGGTGACGACGCAACCGCGGATGTCGCCCGCTGGTTCGGAAGTGTCTCATTCTGAGTGGTCCCGAAAATCGTCACCGGAGATTGACTGACAGACGGCGCGGGCCTGCTAGGCTTCTTCGCCCATGTCCGCATCCTCCGACTCCGAGGCCGTATTCTCCGGTGCCCGCGCAGCCTTGTTGGCTGCCTGCGATGAAATGGAGAGGCGGCTCCACGGGCTCGTGGATTCCCACGGCAAGGTCGCGGAGGAGATCCATCAGCTGCGGAAGCTGGGCAAGCGCCTGCGCGGCGCCCTAGCCATGGTTGGCGAGCCGAAGCCCTGTATCCGCTGGATCGCGGTGATAGGCCGCATGCTCGGCGGTTCCCGGGATTCCATGGTCCGGGCAAAAACATGGCGCTCGCTCGGGGTCGACTCCACTGCCTCCGGGGCCGTGGAAACCGCCATCCGCGATCTCCTTGATCTGGAGGCGGATGCCTCCATTCGCAAGCCGCCGGCGGGGGTGACCGAGTGGTCCCTTGCCGCCGTGAAGCAGGTGAAAGCCCGCATCGAATCCCAGTCGGACGCGGAGGTCGCCGTCAAGGCTGCGAAGGGCGCCGCCCTGCTCCGCCGCCGGCTCAAGCGCCGCCTGAAGAAGGCTCTTGATCGCGTGACCAACGAGGATTTCCACGATTGCCGCAAAGCCGCCAAGGCGTGGCTCGGCGGCCTTTCGATCGTCGCCGCTTCCCTCGCCGTTCCCGCCCAAGAGGAAACCGAGAAGCTTGCCGGGAATTTGGGCGACGAGAACGATCTCGAAGTTCTGGCCGTCTGGCTGGAGTCCCGCGGCTTTTCTCCGGCCACCGCGAAGACCCCGTGGAAGGTCCTCCGCAAGCGGCAAGAAAAGATCCGCCGCCGCTCCATCTCCCTTATCCGCAAGGACCTGCTCCCGGCCCTCACGGGTAAGGGGAAGGACTGACGCTTAACGTGTCGCGGCAGCGGTAGCCTTCGGTGCCTCGGCTCCGGCCAGTGCCGCCACCCGCTTCTGGTAAGCCATGCCGAAGCGATCAGTGGCCGTCACATGCTGCCAAGTGAGCTTCTTCTGCTCCTCCGTGCTGCGTGACATGGCCAGATACTCCTGCTCCTTGGCCGGGCGCAGGACCTCGCTGCGGCCCACGATCACGCGCACCTGCTTGTCCGGGGCGGGGGAGACTTCCAGCGGCAGGATCGCGGCGGTCTTAGCCTCCGGCACCACCCAGAAGACCCGCAGGCCATTGGCGCCGAAGTAGCTGGTCCACCACGTTTCCACCATCGCCTTCGCCTCGCTCTCCAGCAGTCCGGTGGCAGTCAGCCCCGCCACCATGTCGCGATAGACCTCCTCATTGAACTCGCCGTGGCCGAACAACTCTGCGGCATCCGGTTGCTCGGGATTACTGTGGCGCACGGTGAAGTCCTCCAGCTGCACCTCGCCGGTTTCATCGGCTTTCAGCCCGCTCTTCAGCGTCTTCCAGCGGGTGTAGGAGCCGAGTTGCTTCTCGTAGACGAAGAGGAAAGGGATCGCGCTGCCGGTCTGGTTCGAGAGCTTGAGGGTATCATCGCCGCCCACGGTGAGCTTCAGGCCCGGGTCGAAGTTCCCGATTCCCCGGTAGAAGAGGAAGCCTTCCTTCTCCTTGCCCACCTGCACCACGTTCGCTTCCGGCACCCGCGGCTGGGTCCAGTGCTGGGTTTCACCCGGTTTGAAGAGGATAGCCGCCCGCGATTCAGCCGGGGAAAGCACCCGCGCCTTCCATTCGATCGAGCCCTTCCAGCCCTTGGAGAAATCGATCCGCATCCGTTCCTGCCGCTGTTCGTAGGTCAGCTCCTCCGTTGTGGGCGGTGGCACCGGCAGCACCTCTCCGCCGCTGCGCTGGGGATACCACTGGCTGATCGTCCCGCCCGCAAAACCCACCTTCACCGTGGCGTCGAAGGCCTTGTCGGAGTGGAAGTAAATCACCGGGGTCTCCATCTTCACCGTCACCCCCGCGACCGGGCGGTTCATTCCTTTTCCAAAGCCGTTTTCCATCGAGACATTCCCGTTCGCCAGGCCCAGATGGGAGTGCGCGAAGTGGGGGAGGGGGGATTCCTCCCGCTCCAAGCCGGTCAGCAGCACGCCGTCCGAACCGGACACGGTGGTGAAGGTGCCCCATTCATGGAGAGTGTAGGCGGAGGCCTGCGCCGCCAAAAGGAGTAGAGCGGTAAACGTTTTCATAACATCCCACCATGATCGCATCTCGGAAGCCCGGGCAAGATCGGGCCGCCCGCTTTACGGAGAATTTACCCCGGCAGGATGCCCGCGAAAAGGATTTCCCATCCGCCGTCCCGGTGCTACCCATCGGCATCGTCCGCACGGAATCCATGAAACAACTCATCGCCCCCTTGCTCGCCCTCGCCGTTTTTTCCGGCGGAATCTCACGCGCCCAAGAGGAGGCCCGCCTGAAGATCGCGACCGTGGACATGCAGGCTCTCACCCAAGAGTACAACCGCACCAAGACCACCAAGGCGAAGATGGAGAAGGACATCGCCCGGGTGAAGGCGGACGGTGAGGAGCGCATGAAACATCTCCAGGAGCTTGCGAAGAGCCTGGAGGGCATGAAGAAGCAGATCGACGATCCGTCCATCGCGGAGAACAAGCGCCGCGAGCTGATGAATTCCCGCCAGCTCAAGGGCCAGGAACTCCAGAGCCTGCAGGCAGAACTCGAAGACTTCATGAAGCGCAAGGACCGCGCCGTGAAGGAGCAGATCATGGTCGATCTGAAGACCATCCTCGGTGAAATCCGCGACAAGGTGCAGAAGCACGCCGAATCCGAAGGCTACGACTACGTTCTCGACAAGGCCGGTGTCAGCACCTCGCAGGTGCCGATCCTCCTCTACACCAAGGACGCCACCGACATCACCGAGGTTCTGCTCAAGTCGATCAACGATGGCGTTCCCGGACCTGATGCCGCCGAGCCCGAAAAGAAGGAAGGCGAGTAATCACAGCCCTTATCCCCGTAAATTTCAAAGCGCCGCATCCTTCCGGGATGGGGCGCTTTTCCTTTCCGGCTTGTTCGCACCCGCCGATCAGGCCAGCGCACGCCGCGCCCGCACCGCCTCGGCGAAGCGGTCCAGCACGGATACCGTGTCGTCCCAGCCGATGCACGCGTCCGTCACGGACTGCCCGCGGGTCAGCTTGCTCAGATCCGGCACCAGCTTCTGGTTTCCTTCCACCAGGTTGGATTCCACCATGGTCGCCACCACCGTCTTGGAGCCTTCCTCGATCTGCTTGCAGAGGGCATTCGCCACCAGCGGCTGGTTGCGGTAGTCCTTCATCGAGTTGCCGTGGGAGCAGTCGATCATCACGTGCGGCGGCAGCTTCTGCTCGCGCAGCATCTTCTCCACCTCGGCCACCGGCTCCTTCTCGTAGTTCGGCCCGCTCTTCCCGCCGCGCAGGATGATGTGGCAGCTGTCGTTCCCCGTCGTCGAAACGATCGCGGACACGCCCTGCTTCGTAACGGACAGAAAATGGTGCGGTCGCGAGGAGGACTGGATCGCATCCAGTGCGATCTGGATCGAGCCGCCCGTGCCGTTCTTGAAGCCCACCGGCATCGACAGCCCGGAGGCCAGCTCACGATGCACCTGGCTCTCCGTCGTGCGGGCACCGATGGCACCCCAGGCGATAAGGTCCGCAATGTACTGCGGGGAAATCGTATCGAGGAACTCCGTCCCGGCCGGCACGCCCATGTTCGCCAGTTCCAGCAGCAGCCCGCGCGCGACCCGCAGGCCGTGGTTGATGTCGAAGGAATCGTCCAGCTTCGGATCGTTGATCAGGCCCTTCCAGCCCACCGTCGTGCGCGGCTTCTCGAAGTAGACCCGCATCACCACGAAGAGGTCTTCCTTCAGCCGCTCGGCCTCCGCCTTGATCAGCTTGCCGTATTCCAGCGCCGCTTCCGGATCGTGGATCGAGCAGGGGCCCACGATCACCAGCAGGCGGTCGTCTTCACCCTTCAGGATCGCATCGCACTGGGCCCGCGCCGCGGCCACCAGCTCGGAGGCTTCCTCGCTCACCGGCAGGAAATAGTTCAGGATCGCCGGGGAGATCAGGGGATTCAGTCCGGAGATGCGCAGGTCGTCGGTGCGGTGGCGGGTCACGCGCGGGGGGATAGGGGAAGAAGTAGCGAGTAGCAAGTAGCGAGTAGCGAGGGATTTAACCCACTCCGGCCTTGCCCGGGGGGAGCAGGAGGATCCTTACTTCCCGCCGGATGAAGAAAGAGCGAGCCGATGCCCTCCTCGTCGCCCGCGGACTCTGCGAGTCCCGCGAGCAGGCCAAGCGCCTCATTTTGGCCGGGGAAGTCCGCAGCGGCGACCGGCTCGTGGACAAGCCTAGCACCAAATTTCCGGAGGATGCCCCGCTGGATATCAAGGAGAAACCGAAATACGTCGGCCGCGGCGGCCTGAAGATGGAGGGCGCCCTCGCCGCCTTCGGCATCTCCCCGCAGAGCTGGACCTGCCTCGATATCGGCGCCTCCACCGGCGGCTTCACGGACTGCCTCCTCCAGCACGGCGCGGCCAAGGTCCACGCCATCGACGTCGGCACCAACCAGCTCGCCTACAAGCTCCGCACCGACCCCCGCGTCATCGTGAAGGAGCAGTTCAACGCCCGCGGACTGGAAGTCTCCACCCTCGGCGAGAAGGTCCGCCTCATCGTCATGGACCTCTCCTTCATCTCCCTCACCAAGATCCTCCCCGCTGCCTTCGGCGTGCTGGAGGAGGGCGGCTCCATCGTCTGCCTCATCAAGCCCCAGTTCGAGCTGGAGCGGGAAGACATCGGCAAGGGCGGCATCGTCCGCGACCCCGCCCTCCACGACCGCGCCGTGGAGAAGATCCGCATCTTCATCACGGAAGAACTCGGCCGCGAGTGGAAGGGCCTCATCGATTCCCCCATCACCGGCACCGACGGCAACCGCGAGTTCCTCGCCTGGCTCGCCTAAAAGTAGTCCGCACAGTCCCCTGTGCCGATGAAGCCACCCTTACCGCCCACCAAACCGACCAGCCCCCGCAACCAGCAGCAACCGCGCCCTCAGCCCCCCAGCTCATCCTTTGTCCCTCCCTTGGAATCGACACCTCTTGCCGGAACCCGATTCCGCCGTTAGAAGGGCGGTCATGAAGGTCGGCATCATCGCCAATACCGGCAAGCCCGAGGCTCGCGCCACCATCGAGCGCCTGAGCTCCGTCCTTGCCGCACGCGGCATCGCCACCCTTCTCGATGACGAATCCGCCGACTTCATGGGCCAGCCCGGCGGCCTTGATGGCCCCGCCCTCGCCGCCGCCTGCGAGGTCATCGCCGTCCTCGGCGGGGATGGCACCATGCTCAATGCCGTCGCCAAGCTCGGCCCCACCGAAAAAACCATCGCCGGCATCAATATCGGCACCCTCGGCTTCCTCACCAGCTGCACCGATGACGAGATCGAGCCCTTCGCGGAGGCCCTCATCAGCGGCAGCTACAAGACCAGCCGCCGCAGCCTCCTCACCGCCACCGTCATCGCGGCGGATGGCTCGCAGAGCCACTACCACGCGCTGAATGAAGTCGTCCTCGCCCGCGGTCAGACCGGCCGCCTCGTCTCCCTCTCTGCCTATGTCGATGGCGAGCTTCTGAACCACTACCGCGCGGACGGCCTCATCGTCGCCACCCCCACCGGCTCCACGGCCTACTCGCTCTCCGCCGGCGGGCCGCTCATCAGCCCCGGTGCCGCAGCCACCGTCATCACCCCCATCTGCCCGCACACCCTCAGCCAGCGTTCCCTCATCATCGGGGATGACGCCCTCGTCGAGCTCACCCCGGAGAATGCCGATGAAGCGCCCATGATCTTCACCGTCGATGGCCGCGACATCGTCACCATCCACCACGGCGACCGCATCCAGGTCCGCAAGGCCGGCCACGCCCTCAATCTCCTCCGCCTCCAAGGCCACTCCTTCTACGCCGCCCTCCGCCAAAAGCTCAACTGGCGCGGCGGTTGAGAGCTTGGAGCGGTCAGCGGAGAGCAGGGAGCTAGAATGTCCTCTTCTTTAGCTCTGGGCTCTTCGCTCCCACCTCTCCGCTCGCTTGACCGCCCCCGCCGCCGATTCCGCAGCATCCACCCTCTTTTCCGCCCGTCGCGGAAATCCCATTGCCGCCCGCCGGGGCATCCGCTGGAGTGCTGCCCATGCGTTACGATCCGATCGACCCGCAGCTCTTCGTCCGCAACCGGGAAAAGCTCCGCGCCCTGCTCCAGCCGAACAGCATCGTCATCGTCCTCGCCAATGACATCTTCCCGACCAATGCGGACGGGACCATGCCCTTCAAGCAGAACGCCGACCTCTTCTACCTCACCGGCGTCGATCAGGAAGACACCGTCCTCGTCCTCATGCCGGACGCGAAGGACCCGAAGGAGCGCGAGATCCTCTTCGTGAAGGAGACCAGCGAGCACATCGCCATCTGGGAAGGCGAGAAGCTCACCAAGGATCAGGCCAAGACGAACACCGGCATCGACCGCGTCGAGTGGTTCAGCTCCTTCGAGTCCTGGATCCACCGCCTCGTCCCGCAGGCCGATCACATCTACCTCGCCACGAACGAGCATCTTCGCGCCACCACCGTCACGGAGACCGCGAACGACCGCTTCATCAAGAAGTGCCAGGCCCGCTACCCGCTGCACCGCTACGAGCGCCTCGCGCCGCTCATGCACCGCCTCCGCATCACGAAGGACCCGGTGGAAGTCGATATCATCCAGAAGGCCTGCAAAATCACCGAGGCTGGCTTCCGCCGCCTGCTCGGCTTTGTGAAGCCCGGCGTCGGCGAGTGGGAGGTCGAGGCCGAGCTCCTGCACGAGTTCGTGCGCCGCGGCTCCCGCGGTTTCGCCTACACCCCCATCATCGGCAGCGGGAAGAACGCCTGCGTCCTTCACTACATCGACAACGACAAGGTCTGCCAGGACGGCGACATGCTCTTGTTAGACGTGGCCGCCGAGTATGCCGGCTGGGCCTCCGACCTCACCCGCACCATCCCCGTCAACGGGCGCTTCACCGAGCGCCAGCGGGACGTGTACAATTCCGTCCTCCGCGTCTTCCGCGGCGCGAACGAGATCCTCCGCCCCGGCAACACGCCGATGGAGTATCAGAAGCAGGTCATCGAGCTCATGGAAGCGGAGCTCGTGAACCTCGGCCTCATCAGCGCGAAGGAAGCCAAGGAGCAAGGCCCGGACAAAGCCCTCGTGAAGAAGTACTTCATGCATGGTACTTCCCACCACATGGGCCTTGATGTCCACGACGTCGCCCCGCCGCACGAACCCTTCGCCGAAGGCATGGTCTTCACCATCGAGCCCGGCATCTACATCCGCGAGGAAGGTCTTGGCATCCGCATCGAGAACGACGTCGTCATCGGACCGAAGAGCAACTTCGACCTCATGGCCGACATCCCCATCGAAGCCGACGAGATCGAGGAGCTGATGAATAAGTGAGGCTCATCCCCTGGGAGCGCGGAACTCCGGCTTTGCGGAGTGGTCCGAGACGAACCTTCTTCCTTTCTCGGACAAGCTCTGGCCCGCAGAAGCACCTGTGACTCTTGATGCATCATCAGGGCTGATAGCACGCGCTCGGCCCGATGTGTCGCACTCTATTTGCTCCAAGCCTTCACCCCGCCATGTCGCGTCCTACAGGGACGCCTCGTGCACGGCGCGCTCCGCCCCTCAAGGAATCTCAAAAGGCAGGGACCCGCCCTCCGAGCGGTCCGGCTTCTGGCGCTCCGTCTTCACCCAGCCACATCCGGACTCGCCCTAACATCTTCTAGGGCCAAGGTCCGAATCACTCTCCAGCCCCGGCAGGGGCGACAGATATTAGCCGGTGCGCGTAAGCCACCGGTAAAGTCCGCCAAATACCCCAAGCCCCGGCAGGGGCGAAAGAGCATCGTCTCGTGTCACCCCTTCTTGCGCGACACCAAGAAACAAATGATCCCCGCCCAACCCATCGCCATCGATGCGGTCGAGGAAAGTGTGATGACCCGCCGCAGTCGCTCCAGCTCCCTGGACTGATAGTCCGCCGCCTGAGCCAACTCCGCGGCAAATCGCGGACCGTTCCGATCGAGATCCGTAGACTCTTCGCTCACCAATCGACGTAGCAAGTTCGCCTCGGGGGGGCTCACCATATAGAGGCTCATGGCACCGACGAATCCGGTCGCCAGACAGCCGATCGAGATCATGAGAAGGATCTTCTTCAAAGTTAGCCGTGGTTCCGGTTCAAGCTGTCTACACGTGAGCATCCTACGGGGCAATCTGCTCCCTTCTTGACCGCAGTTGTTCACGCGTCTGCTCCGAGACTGCATCAAGTTCGAGAAGCTGATCGATTCTTTCCCGGTAACGTGCGCGTTCCGCAAGCGACAGGACAATCTCTTGAACCTCATTTGCATCTTCAATCATGGCGAGGAGATCCTTTTCCAAGGGGCCGACTCCTTCTTGAATCATTTCTTGGACGATCTCGCTCTTCCCGAAATGGGCTGGCTGCCATTCTTTGAGCCAACGAAGGGAAGCTTCCGGATCTTCGATCATCCATGGATGTAGAGCGGCGGCATAGCCGCTGGATAGACTCGGATGTCCGGAGTCACTTTTGATTTCTGAGCCCGGGAGCGACTTGTGGATCTGGTCCAGCCATGAGATCGCAGCGGTGGGATCATGCTTTGCCCACGACGATACGAAAGCGCTTGCTGCGAGTGATAGCGTTCCGTCCTTCAAAATCCCCGACTCGGATTGAGCAAGATGCTCGCGGACTTCCTCCCAATTCGTTCCGGCAGGGAGGGCTCTGAAGTAGTTCAGTTCCAGATGCGAACGTGGAACCTCGCATTCCAACTGCTGGATCATATCCCACGTGCCACTTGAATCTCCTTCGGTGGCTCCACGGATCAGGGTTAGGATGTTATTCCCCGGCGAGAGTAGCTCCTGTTCCTCACCGGACCGGCCCTTCAAGTGCTTTTTCCAAAAACGGAGCGAGGCCACGGGATCCGATTGTGCAACCCCCTCAAGCATCTCGCCGTATCGTCGAGACTTCTCGGTCTGGCTTTGGAAGCTTTGGTAAAGCTCCTTGGTTAATACTTCCTCCGGAGCGAGCAGCCCATACCGCCGGTCCAGCAAGGAGAGAATGGCTTTCGCTTCCGAGAAGCCTTCTCCTTTCATTCCTGACTTCTCAAGTAGGGAGGAATCCTCTCGCAACCTACGGACAGCCTCGAGGTCCAACGCGTTGACCAGTCGCTTGAGTCTCCGAATCTCATGGAGAACCTGAACATTATCGAAGTCGCCGTCGTATGCGGCGGAGCCTGCTAGACGCCGTAGTTCCTTCTCCGCTTCAGCGGGACTCGGATTATCAAGCCGCTTGCGGGTTCGTTTAGTTTGGGCGGGATTTGCCGGGACTACGTTCTCTGTTGGGCTGACTGAGGATATTCCTCCGCCCTTGCTCGGAGATTCTGAGCCCTGCCTGTTGAGGGAGAAATAGGCAGCCACTCCTAGAATTGCGGCTACTCCTGTCGCTGCTGCAATGCTCTTATAACCGTTCATAGCCATCAAGGTCGAGAGACGCCTTCACCGCGCCAAGAAACGCAATCGCTTCGACTCCAAGCCGCATCGCGGGCCTTGGCTCTTGATCGGAATCGACAGTCCACCATAGCGCAAGCCCGCATGAGATCCCCGGCCGCTCCGAAACGAGCCGGAACTTCTCCACATGCGGATAGAGGGTCCGCATGAACTCCTCGATTGCTTCGGTAAAGGATCCCTCCGTCGATGGATTCTCACTCGAGAGCGACCAACTGGACGTGTTGTTGGGGGAGCTCTTCCGACGAGTGCTCGACGGAAGAACTCCTGTAAACGCGGTGATCTCATCGGGATCGAGCCCGTCACCGAAGAACTCGAAATGGATCTGTAGGGAATCCGCCATGTAACTCCTTCGTCACTTCGTCTTATCCGGCCGCTCCGGAGCTTCCGGCACCGGCCGCGGATCCTTCGCGATCAAATCCTGCAAATGCTTCACCGCCGCCTCTAGCTGCGCGTCTTTCCCATCAAAAGTCTCCCGCGGCGTGTTATCGACCACCTCATCCGGCTGAATGCCCGTGCCTTCAATGAGCCACTGACCCTCCGGCCCATACACCCCGATTTCCGCCGCGGTGCACATGCCGTTATCCACCAGCCATCGCTGGGTGTTCAGCCAGATCTGCCCGCCCCAAGTCCGTGTGCCGATGACCTTGCCGATACCGAGGCGGCGGAAGCCTTCCGAGAACGCCTCGCCATCGCTCGCCGTCCACTCGTTGCACAGCACCGTCACATGCCCGCGGAAAGCGTACTGCATGTTCGAGTAACTCTGTCCCGCCCGCGGCGACCAATGGAACCACGCCTTCCGCAGCAAGCGCCCGAGGATCCACGAATCCGTGTTCCCGCCGCGGTTGTGGCGCACATCGATGATCAAACCCTGACGGTCGAACACCGGATAGAATTCCCGCGCCCATTCAATGATGCTCTCCGGCCCCATCGCGCGCAGATGAACATAACCGATCCGCCCGTGACCCAGCCGTTCCGTTTCCAAGCGGCGGCTATACTCCCACGAGGAATAACGCAGATCCGCCGCCTGCTCCGGAGCCAGCGGGCGCACCAGCACGTTCCGACGCACCCCGCCTTCCTGCGCCAGCACATCGAGCAGCACCTGCTGCCCCGCCTTCTGCTCTAACAGCTCCTGCGGATGCGCCAGCGGTCGCAGGTCGCGACCGTTGATCGCCACGATCACATCGCCCTTCTTGATCGCCACCCCGGGGCGGGCGAGGGGGCTTTTCTCGCCGGGATAGTCCGGATCGGTCGCATAGACCTCCTCCACCTTCCAGCCGCCGGAGACCGCATCGCGCGAGAAGCGTCCGCCGAGCAGCGAGGGCTGGATCGAGTCCGGTCCCTCGCGCAGGTCGCCGAAGCGCACGTAGATGTGCAGCGCGCTCAGCTCGCTGGACATCTCGTGCATGATGTCGCTCAGGTCCGCACGGTCCGCCACCCGCTCCACCAGCGGCGCATACTTCTCTCGCACCGCCACCCAATCCAGCCCGTGCATCTTCGGGTCGTAGAAGAAGTCGCGCAGCATCCGCCAAGACTCGCGGTAGATCTGCCGCCACTCCTCGCGCGGATCGAGCTCGAAGGTCCAGCCACCCAGCGGCACCGCCTTCTCCAGCTTCGCCGGGGCCTCGCCCGCCACATCCACCACGTGGAAGCTCTCGCCCTTGCGCAGCGCCAGCTTCTTGCCATCCAGCGAAAGCTCCCAGCCGTTCGGATCATCCATTAGCAGCTTCGGCTTCGGATCCTCGTGCCCGATATCCAGACGCATCAGCCGTGGTTTCGTCTCGTGGCCCGGGGCCTGCATCATGAAGAGCAGGTGCTTCGGCGTCGCCACCAGCTCCCAGAGATTGCCGGAGATCCCGGGCACCTCGTAGAGGCGATCCGCCAGGCCTTCCTCCTCGATCTTCACCTCGGTCACCGGTGGCTTCGGCTCCTCCTTCTTCTCGCCGTTGGTCTCCGGCTTCTTCTCATCCACCGTCAGTTCGTCCGGCGGGGTGAAGGGGAAGCGCCCGTTCTTCTGCAGCGCCAGTGCGTAGATCCGCGTGCTCTCCGTGAAGAAAGGCTCCGGCTGCCGCGGTCCCCACGGCGATTTGACCAGCGACTTCAGTGTGCGGTCGCTCAGGAAGTAGAGCCACTTGCCATCCGCCGACCATGCCGGCGAGCCGCTCAGGGTGCGCTCGGTGGTGGCATCGATGATCTTGCCGTCCGTCACGTGATAGAGCCGGATCTTGCGGAAGGTGTTCGCGGTCGGCTCCACGAAGGCCAGCCACTTGCTATCCGGCGACCACACGAGGTCATCGAAACCGCGGCTCGGCGAGGTGCTGATCTTTACCGTCTGCTTCGCCTCCAGATCTCGCACCCACAGCTCCAGATTCTTGTCCTGCCAGGCCACCCGCTTGCCATCGGGGGAGGGGATCGGTGCGAAGCGGAAGATCGTGCCGTCCTGCGTGAGCAGTTCGGACTCGCCCACGCCGTTCGCGGGCAGCTTCACCATCTCGATCTCGCCGGTCTCGTCCGTCTGCGCGACCAGCGATTTGCCATCCGGCAGGAAGCGCGCTTCGCGATAGCGCACGCCCGGCTTGCGCGGCACCTCCACCAGGCGACCGCCCGGTTTGGTCGGCGCCACGAAGACGCTGCCGCGTGCCGTCAGCACCAGCCGGTCACCATCCGGCGAGACGCTGAAGTTGGTGAGATAGTCGAAGGGCTTCTTCACCCAGCGGTCGCGCATCTGGTCGAAGTCCGAGGGCAGGGTGATCGCGATCTCGCGGTCGCTGCCGTCCTTCAGGTCGTAGATTCGCACCGAGCCCGCCTGCTGATAGACCACTCGGCCTTGGCTCAGCTCTCCGTTCCGCACGTCGAAGCCGTCGTGCTTCGTGAGCTGCTTGCGATCCGCGCCTTCCGGCGTCATCGACCACAGGTTCATCGTGCCGGATTGGTCGCAGAGGAAGTACACGCGCCCCTCCCACCACATCGGGTTCTTGGAGGTGCCGCGATAGTCGCCCAGCAGCGGCTGCGCCTCCGGCGTGCCTTCATCGTAGCGCCAGAGATTCTGAACCGTGCCGCCCTCGTAGCGTTTCGTGCTGCTGCCTTGGAAGGGCAGGCGGGTGAAGAAGAGCCGCTTGCCGGTGTCGTCCGTCGCGCCCTCGCTCGCCTGCGCCAGTGGCAGCAGGGTTTCCACCCCGCTGCTCGGATCGATCGCCACAAGCTGCTCGTTCGGCAGCGTCGAGTGCGCGCGCGTGCTGCAGAGCACCTTGCCATCGCGGGTCCACCCCACCGGAATGGCACCCTCGCCATACCAGGTCAGCCGCTTTGGCAGGCCGCCGGCCAGCGGCATCACATAGACCTCCTGCGGTCCCTCATATTGTGCGGAAAAGGCCACCTGCGTGCCTTCGGGAGAAATCGTCGCCGCGAACTCCACGCCGGGGTGCGAGCTCAGCCGCTGCGCCGCACCGCCCGCCGCAGGCACCTTCCACAAGTCGCCCTCAGCAGTGAAAACCACCGTCTCCGCGTGGATCGCCGGGTGGCGGTAGAATCCCGGCGCGGCCAGCGCACCCGATGTTAGAGCCAGCAGGAGAAGAAGAGCACGGCGATTCAGCATGCCGCACGCTTGCAAGAAAGCGCCCCCCACCGCAATAGTAGGAGCGCTCCATCAGCGCTTCCCATGATGATTTTCCAGCGCCTCCGCCCCGGTTTGATCGCTCTGGCGCTCGCCATCCTGCTGCCCGCCTGCTCCAGCATCGACCGGTCGCACCGTTCGGAGAACTCGCGCTATCTTCCGGGGCCACCTGCGAAGCTGCAGACACCAGTGTATATTCTGAACGATGACGCGGGCCGCAGGGTCGATCTCGTCGGCGCGGTGCATATCGGGGACAAGTCCTACTACCAGGCTCTCAACCGCCGCTTTCGTGACTATGATGCGGTGCTGGTCGAGGGCGTGGGCGATCCGGGCAAAAGGAAAAAGGGCAGCCCGGGATCCGAGGGCTTCAGGAGTTTGGTTCACCAGGATTTCCGGATGTCCTTCCAAGGCGAGGAGATCGATTACGGTCGTCCCAATATCGTCCATGCCGACTTCACCAACGCCGCATACGCTGCCGCCCGCAAGCAGCACGGGCTCGGCGACAGGACGAGTGAGCCCGGCAACGAAGCCGTGGTGATGATGCGGCTTCGAATCATCGACTGGGGCGTCTCGAAAGTTCAGCGCGCCTCCGCCGTGAGCGTTCATGCTTCCGCGCAGAAATTCCCCGGCGGTAAGGCGGACTATCAGGTCGATGTGGTGGAGCGGGAGCGCATCGCCCTTGATGTCCTCGAGCGCCAGCTCGCGGCCGGAAAGCGGAATCTGTGCATCTTCTACGGCTCCGGCCACCTGCCGACCCTGCGCGATAAGCTTCTTGATCGGGGCTGGAAACTGGAAGGCGTCGAGTGGCTCGATGCTTGGGTGATCCCCCACGAACTCTGAGTCAGCCCTGCTTGGGTGGCGGGCTGGACCTATCATCGATAGAACCGATGTTTGCATCGGCTTTACCGATTCTGTGGAAAGCGGGTGATCGGCGCATGCTCCCCGGCACCATGAATCGCCGTGATCTCATCTCAAGTGTTGCTAAAACAGCATTTTAGGTTGACCTCGCGACCCTTTAAATGTTGGTTTTCCAGCATTCAAGCTCCTTGCCGCCATGCGCTCCGACTCTCCCAGTGATACCGCCACCCTGATCGCCCGGAGCATCCTGCTTTCGGCCCGCGATCCCGAGCTCGCTCCGCTCCTCTCCCCGGGCGAGGAGGAGGTCACCCGTCGCATGCTTGGCACTCGTGCCGATGGCGGTTGGTTCGCCTTCGCCGAGCAGCACCCTTGGGCCCGCCGCAGCCTCATGCTAGCGGAGCGCTTCCTTCTCGGTGGCATCTTCGCCCACTACCTCGCCCGCAAGCGCTGGATCGAAGGCGAGGTCCGCGGCGCGATTGCCAATGGCATCCGCCAGGTTGTCGTCCTCGGCGCGGGCTACGATTCTCTGGCCGTCCGTCTCCACCGGGAGTTCCCGCAGGTAGTCTTCTATGAGATCGATCATCCCGCCACCCAGCGCTCGAAGCGCGAGTCAGTCGCTCCCGCCACAAATCTCCACTTCCTCGCCGCGGAGCTCTCCTCCGAACTGCCGCACGAAGTCGCATCCTCCTGTGCGGAGTTCTCCTGCGGCGAGCCCTCCGTGGTCATCGCGGAAGGTCTCACCATGTACTTCCACGGCGGCCGCGTGAAGGAACTGCTCCGCTCCTCCGCCAAGCTCGCGGGCGGTGAGGGGCGCGTGATCTTCAGTTTCATGGAGGCGGAGGAGAACGGCTCGATCGCTTTCCGCGGCGGCAATCCGCTGATCGGCTGGTGGCTCCATCTCCGCCGCGAACCTTTCCACTGGGGCTGCCGCCGCAAGGATCTTCCCGAATTCCTTCGTACTGCCGGGCTCGATCTCCAGACCGTGGCGAATCACCGCGATCTCCGCGCGAAGGTCCTCGCACCCCGTCGTGCCGCGCTCGTCCGCCTTGCCCGCGGCGAATCCCTCTGCCTTTGCCACCCCCTCCGCTGATGAGCTGCGGCATCCTCTGCAATGATGTCCACTCGCGCCTCAATCCCGTACGCGTGGCCCGCATTGCCCGGCCCCAATCCACAGCAGAGGCCTCCCTCCTTGTTCAAGAAGCCGCCACCGCAGGCATGCCCGTCTCGATCTGCGGCGCCCGCCATGCCATGGGCGGCCAGCAGTTCGGGGAGGATACCTTGCTCCTCGACTGTCGCAGCCTGACCGCGGTCGGTGAGATCGATCGCGATCGTGGCTTGGTCGAAGCCGGTGCAGGCATCATCTGGCCCGATCTTATCGCTGCGCTTCATGCGGTCCAGCAGGGGCTCGATCCCCTCTGGACCATCCGCCAGAAACAGACCGGCGCGGATGACCTCACCCTTGGCGGAGCCCTCGCCGCGAATATCCACGGCCGCGGCCTGCGCATGGCTCCCATCATCTCGGATGTGGAAGCCTTCACTTTGGTCGATACCTCCGGGCAGATCCTCCGCTGCAGTCGCGTCGAGAATGCCGAGCTCTTCCGCCATGCCATCGGTGGCTACGGCTGCTTCGGCATCATCACCTCCGTCCAGCTCCGCCTCACCCCGCGCTGCACCGTCGAGCGTTGCGTCGAAATCACTACCATCGACCTCCTCATCCCGGCTCTAGAGGAACGTATCGCCGATGCGGCTCTCTACGGCGACTTCCAATTTTCCATCGACGAATGCTCGCCGGACTTCCTCCGCCGCGGCGTCCTCGCCACCTACCATCCCGTCGCGAATGAGGATCATCCTCCGGCCCGCGAACTCAGCGCGGCGGATTGGGAAGAACTGATCCATCTCGCCCACACCGATCGCGCGAAGGTCTTCGAGGTCTATTCCGGCCACTACCTCGCCAGTCATGGCTCGCGCTATGGCTCGGACACCCATCAGCTCGGCGTCTATCTGGAGGACTATCACTGCGGCCTCGATGCCAAGCTGGATAGCCCGCCCGCCACTGAGATGATTTCGGAGCTCTACGTCCCCCGCGAGTATTTGGTCACCTTCATGGCCCGCGCCGCGGATCTCCTCCGCCCCAGCGGCATCCCGGTCATCTACGGCACCGTCCGCCTCATCGAGCGCGATACCGAAAGCGCCCTGCCTTGGGCCCGCCAGGACTTCGCTTGCGTGATCTTCAATCTCCACACCGAGCATCACGAGCAGGGCATCGCCCGCTCCGCCGCCGCCTTTCAGTCCCTGATCGATTTGGCGCTCTCGCTCGGCGGCAGCTACTTCCTCACCTACCACCGCTGGGCGACCCGCGGGCAGTTGCTCCAGGCCTATCCCGGCTTCCCGGACTTCCTCCGCGCCAAGGATCGCTACGATCCGGAGAGCCGTTTCCAGAGCCAGTGGTGGCGGCATCACCGCGATCTCTTTTCCGCCCCATGACCCTTCACGAGCCGGCCACTTTCTTCACCGATCTCCTGCTCGCCGTCCTCGGTGCCTGGCTCGCGCTTCGCCTGCATCGCGGCTACCCGCCGACCGCATCACGACGCTGGTGGATCGCTGCCATGTCCTCCATGGCACTCTCCGCCTTGGTCGGCGGCTTCTACCACGGCTTCGCTCCGGAACTTCCTCCCCAGGTGGAAGCCTTCTGGTGGCGTTGCGTCCTCTGGATCATCTGCGGCCTCGGCTTCGCCATGGGGATGAGCCTGCTCCGCGAGTTCAGCCACTCGAATGCCTGGCGCACGTTCCTCATTCTCAAGCTGTTGATTTCCAGCGTGATCGTCGCGTGGAATCCCTCCTTCCTCGTCGCCATCGCCGATTACGGCTTGGCTATGCTCGCGTGGACCATCGCCTCCTTCGCCTCCCGCCGACTCTGGCGCAGCGCCATGCTCGCTGGCACCGGCCTTTCCTTCATGGCCGCCGTCGTCCAGCAATCCCAGCGCGGTCTAACAGAATTCTTCAACCACAACGATCTTTTCCACCTTGTCCAAGCCCTCGCACTGATCGCATTTTATAGGGCCGGCACCGACCTGAACGGCACCCGCACTTCTTTCGATCTCAGCGCGCAGCCGTCTGCCGGGTCTTCGCCCGGATGACCTTCACCGCCTTGGCATCCGCCGCATCTTCCAGCATCCGGCGGCGGGCCAGCAGACCTGCCTTCGCCACATCCGGCGGCGTGAAGTTGCCACCCACGGCGGCGCTTTCCGCAGGGCTCAGCAGGGCAGGGGCCAGCCGCTCCATGGTCGGCGCGAGCTCGGCAAGCTCGCTGCGGGTGAAGCGCTGGAACACCGGCTCCTTGAAGCTCACGATCAATTCGCCCTCCGCGGTCGGCTCGGGAATGAAGGGCGTGTTCGGATCCGCGCAGGCGCTCAGGGTTTTGCGAGCCGCGGCCAAGGGATCATCGCAAGGCTCGTTCACCATGACGCAGGTCCCGCGTTTGAAGACCACGAAGGTCCGGCTGCCGGTCACGTTGGCGGAGCAGAATTTTATGAGATCGCCCGTCTCGGGGAGAGGGGTTGCTTCAGGCTTTGACACTTTTGTAATCACCGGGGCTTCCGCCTGAGGGAGAGCTGAGGTTGTTGGAAGGGGCTGGTGACGCGGCACAAGCACTGCCACGGTCACGCCAAAGGAACCGGCCAATAGCAGGGCGGAGCCCAATGCCAAACGGGAGGAGAGCGGCGATTTTGAAACTTCCTTTGGGTTAAGCATGCTAAAATTTCAAAAATTATTGACAGTTTGGCAAGCTTAAGTTTTTCTCACCTCGCTCTCACCCCAGACTGCCCATGAAGAATGCGACCTTCTCAAGTCGCGGCTCTTCGCCCCGAACTCCGTTCATCCTCGTGATGTCTCTTGGCATCGCTATGGCCGGATTTTTGCCGCGAGCCGCCGCCGAAGCCGTGGATACCGAACTCCTCCTCCTCGTCGACGTAAGTCAGGGGGGGATCAACAATACCCAGTTCAACCGCCTCATGGATGGCTACGCGGCCGCCATGACCAGTTCCCAGGTATTGAACTCCATCGAATCCGGTGAGCGCGGCCAGATCGCCGTCTCCCTCGTGTTCTATGGCAATACCTTCACCCAGATCGTTGGCATCCCTTGGATGCGGATCGGCAATGCGGCGGAGGCCCAGCAATTCGCCAATCTCGTGACGGTCCTCACCCGTCCCTTCACCCTGGGCTCGCCTTCCATCGCGGCAGGTCTCGACTACGCCACCAATCACTTCGGCACCGAAACCGGTCGCGGCGCGAACGGCTTTGAAAGCGAGACCCAGATCATCGAGGTGGCGGTCACCAACCTTTCCTTGTTGCAGAATCCCGCCGGCGACCGCGCCGCCCGGGATGAGTCCCTGGCTTCCGGGGTCGACATCATCAACTCCGTCGCTCTCGGCAACAACGCCAACAACATCGCCAACTACTTCGCCTCGAATGTCATCGGCGGTGAAGCCGGTGGCGTGAATGGCAGCAGCTCCACTGCTTCCGTGAACGGCAACGGCAGCGCCTTGAATAACTTCCTTGCGGGTCACATGCAGCAAACGGTGGAGGGGGGAGCCGTTGCTTCGGTGCCGGAGCCCTCCAGTACCTTGGCACTGATCTCGGGGTTGGGCCTTCTTCTTCTTGGTCGCCGGCGTCGTTGATCGATTGCCCGGAAAAACCTCCCTGGTATGAAGACCATCACCCTCGCCGCTGCCGTTCATAAGCTCGTCAGCCCGGAGCCCCAACTCGATCCCGAGATCGCCGAGCGGGTCGGGCAGGAAATCCTGCGCGATCAACTCGAACCCGGAGCTTGGGCCACCGCCCTCGCTGCCAGCGGCGGGAAGAAGCAGGACGCTCTCGCGGTTTACGCCCGGATCCGCATCCGCAAGCTCGCGAACGAGCGCCGCACCCGTCAGGCCAAGTCCCGTTCCTTCGAGGCCCGGCGCTTGAATACCTGCCTCGGCATCAAAACCGTGCAGGATCTGCTCGATCGCTCGAATCGTGGCGGGCGCCTCAATCTCATCCGGCCGAAGCTGTCCGTGATCTGGCTGCTGATCCTCATGCTCGGCTGCACCGGATCGATGGCCTGCCTGGCCCGTCTGCTGGAGCCCTTCATGGCGGATCGCTTCGAGAAGCCCGCGTTGTTTGCGGCCCCCTTTGCCGGGATCGCTGCCGTCGGCTTTGCTCTCCTCGCCCGCGCCCTCATGCCCAAGAACTGGGTGATGCACGGGTGGAATACCGGGCTCTCCTTCGTTGGCGCCATGGCCTGTTTCGGTTCGCTCTACCTGGGTGCCAAGCTGGTGGCTCGCACGCCTCCCGCCGCGATCCAGGAAATGACCCGCTTCTCCCACTCGGCCCCGGCTGCCCCGGTGCGTCAGTCGGCTCCGGATCGCGCCACCCCGGTCCTCGTCACTCCGAAGACAGTGCACAACGCCACCGCTTTCAACAGGGCGTCCGCCGATGGCCAGGATTGAGAGGCAGGGATCGGAAAAATAATCGGGAGCGGTAGCAATTCAGCCTCAAGGCCCACTCCTGATAGACGGCATCTGTTAGGAATAATGGATTGTCATCGGGCCTCCGGCGGGGTTCGATTCATCCGCTTTCACCCCCCATACATGAAGTCTGCGACCACCCCACGTCGCGTCCCTTCGTTTCATCCCCCCTGTGAGAATCGCCGCCCTGCCGCGGCTTTCTCCGGTGACACGTTGCGGGCGTTTCCGGATCGATTCGATCTCCGCGTCTCCGCCCTCCAAGGACTCCTTGATCGCGGGGAAGAATGAGACTCTTCTCCCTCGTTCTCCGGCCAGCTACGAAACCGGATCCTGAAACGGAGGCCAACCGCGAGTTGGTGGAGTTCGTGCGTCTCGAGATCTTTCGCAACGAGCTTGAGCCTGCCCTCTGGTCCTCCGCCCTGTCGTGGAGCGGCGGCGTCCGTGAGACCGCTTTGGTGGAGTATGCGCGCCTTCGCGTGCGGCAGCTTTCCATCGAGCGCCCGCCCGCCTCCCGGGTCTTCGAGGGCCGTCTCCTGAAGGCTGGCCGCCGCATCCGCTCGGCCCAGGATCTCTTGGCTCTCGTGAATCGGGGCGATGCGGGAAATCTCCCCAAGCCGAAGCTGTCCTTCGCCGGGCTCTTCCTCCTCATGCTCGGCACCAGCGCCTTGGCTGCTTCGGCGAGCCCGCTCTATGCACCGCGCTTTCTCAATCAGGCGGAGCTTGAGGTGCTTCCCTTCACTCCGCTGGTCGGGCTCGTCGCGGTCCTCTTCGCGATGGTCTCCCGTGCGATTCTTCCCAAAGCCCGTGTCCGGCAGGACTGGAACCACTGGGTGGCCATCGTCGGCATCCTCGCCTGCATCGGTTCCTTCTGCATCGGCTCCAAGCTGATCATCTCCGAATCGCCGGAGCTGATTCTTCAGCTACTCAGCCTCCGGGATTGACCACTCGTCGCGATACGAAAAAAGGCCCGCCATCATAGCGGGCCTTTTCTTGAAATGAATCTCTGCGCGGGGCAGGAAAGCTTACAGCTTCTTGATCCGGATGTTGCGGAAGGCGACCTTGTCACCGTGGTCTTGGAAGACGATGTGACCCTTCTTCGCCTTGTTGAAGTGCTCCCAGCCGTTGAACTTGGACTTCGCCAGCGCCGCCTTGAATTCGTCGCTCGCCGTGTCCACGTCGGAGGTCACGTTACCGTTCAGGTAGAGGGTCACCTTCGTGCCTTTGATCACGATCCGGGTTTCGTTCCACTCGCCGACGGGCTTCGACCATTCCACCTTGCCCGGGTAGATGTCGTAGAAGCAACCGGCGATGTTACCCTTCTTCGTTTCGTGGGCATACTTGTGGCCCGCCTTGTCGAAGGAATCGAGAATCTGGTATTCCGGGCCGCTCACCCAGGGATACTGGTGCTCCTCGGTGGAGTGCCACATGATGCCGGAGTTGCCTTGGTCCGCGATCTTCCACTCGCAGCGGAAATCGAAGTCCTCGAACTCATCGTCCGTGATCAGGTCGCCACCGCCGCCGGAGGTGAGGGTGATCGCATCGTCCTCGATCTTCCATTGCTCCTTCGGCTCCTTCTGCTTGTAGGTGCGCCAGCCCTTCAGCGACTTGCCGTCGAAGAGTAGCTTGAAGTTTTCCTTCTTTTCTTCCGGAGAAAGTTCGTTCGGGGCGGAAAAGGCAGGCACTGCCATGGCGAGAAACAAGAGGACGGATTTCATCGTTTTCAACGGGTATCTGTTACGGTCGCAAAAGGCGTCCGGTTTAGCCGAGCACGTCTTCCATTGCGTCGATCAGCTCCTGCATCGTGGCTTCCGTCTCGTTCCCCATGTTGGAGATCCGGAAGGTGGTGCCCTTGATCTTGCCGTAGCCGCCGTTGATCAGGAAGTTGTGCTTCGTCTTGAGCGCCTTGATGAAGCCGGAGAGATCGAAACCTTCCGGAGTCTTGAAGCAGGTCAGCGCGGTGGAGCGGAATCCCTCCGGTGCGAAGTGCTCGAAACCTCGCTTGGCACCCCAGGCGTGGATCATCGCATTGGTCTTCGCGTGGCGGGCGAAGCGCGCTTCCATGCCCTCTTTCTCGATCAGGCCCAGGATGTACTGCAGCCCGTAGAGGATCGAGATCGCCGGTGTGGACGGCGTGTTGTTCACTGCCGCGTTCTTCGCGAATTCCACGAAGTCGAAGTAGTAGCCCCGGTTCGGCGTGCCCTTGGCCCGCTCCATGCCGGCCTCAGAGACGGCGAAGACCGCTAGGCCCGGCGGCAGCGCCAGCGCCTTCTGGACGCCGGCCAGCATCACGTCGATGCCGTTCGCATCCATGTCCACCGGCACCGTGGAGAGAGACGAAACCGTGTCCACGATCAGCATGGTGTCCGGGAAGGACTTCACCACCTTCGAGATCGCCGCCAGATCGTTGAGCACGCCGGTCGAAGTCTCGCTGTGGATCAAAGTCACCGTGTCGAAGCCGCCTTCGCTCAGCTTCGCGCGCACTGCTTCGGGGTCGATCTGCTGGCCCCACTCCACCTGCACGGAGTCGGCCTCGTAGCCGCACTTCTTGGCCACATCCAGCCACTTGTCGGAGAAGGCGCCGCAGCACAGGCAGAGCACCTTCTTGCGGGCCAGATTGCGCAGCGCACCCTCCATCACGCCCCAGGCGGAGGAGGTGGAAAGGAAGACCGGGCGGGAGGTACCGAAGATGGCCTGCAGGCCGGGTTGGAGCGAGGCGTAGAGGGCTTCGAACTCGGAGCCGCGGTGACCGATCATCGTCCGCGACATGGCGGCGAAAGTTTCAGGCGAAACGTCGATCGGGCCGGGACTGAACAATTTGGGCGAGGACATCGGCGCAAACGGTAGGCCGGGACCCCGCTTCGCCAAGTGCGAAGAGCGACACATTCCGCGAATCGCAAGCCGCCGCTAGCGTGTCAGCCGATCGGGATCTAAGCTCCCGGCAAATCTCCCTATGCTCCACGTTCTCAGTCGCGAACAATTCCTGCCCGTTTCTCCCGAAGAGGCTTGGGATTTCTTCTCATCCCCGCGGAACCTCGATTCCATCACCCCGCCGGACCTCGGTTTCCGCATTGTCCATTGCCCGGCGGAAAAGATGCACGAAGGCCAGATCATCGAATACCGCGTGAAAATCCTGCCCGCGGTTTGGGTGCCTTGGGTGACGGAGATCAAAGGGGTGGACGAAGGGCGTTCCTTCATCGATGAGCAGCGCTTCGGGCCCTACAAGTTCTGGCATCACCTCCACGCCTTCGAGGCGGTCGAGGGCGGGGTGAAGGTCCACGACCTCGTCCATTACATCATGCCTCTCGGCCCGCTGGGAAGCATCGCCCACCTCCTCTTCGCCCGCCGCAAATTGCAGCGGATCTTCGACTTCCGCCGGGAAGAAATGGAGCGGCGGTTTGGCCGCCGCTCCTGAAATCGGATCCGGCTCAGGAGGAAGCAGGGCCGCCACCCGGGTTCCATTCGTCCCGGGTCAGCAACTCATCCCCGTTGTCGTCCTGGCCGTCGAACTTCTTGTCGATGACTTGCGGCTTCACGGCCGGGGGATAGGCACCGGCAAATTCGTCCACCGTCAGCTCGTCGTTGCTGTCCAGATCGGCGAGGTCGAACTTCCGGAAGGGAATCCCGGAGGTATCCGGCTGCGGGCTTTCGACGTAGTCGGTGTATTCCTCCAGCGTCACTTGGTCATCGTCGCTGGCATCGGCCATCAGATGGCGCTTGCGAACTTCGATCAGCGGACGCTTGCCGGGCACGAGCACGACAAACTCTTCCAGCGAAAGGAAGCCGTCGATGTTCAGGTCCGCGACTTCAAAGCGAAGCGCCGGGTCCGCATTCTTGTCCTTCAGGATCGCCGCCGAGCGGAAGGCGAGGTATTCGGAAAGCGAGATCGACTTGCTCTTGTCGCTGTCGGCGCTCTTGAACTGCTTCTTGAGCTGCCCTCTGGACAGGCCCTCGGAGTAAGCCGTGGAGAATTCAAGCTCCGACAGACTCCCGGAGGTGTCGGCGTCGGCAGCATTGAATTCAGCCTGCAGAGTTCCCACGACCGCCCCGCCGAAGGCGGGAAGGGCGAGGAAGAGACCGGCGCAGGAGAGCGCGATACGGGTGGATGGTGAACTGGTCTTCATGGGACCATGACCCTCCCACATCCCGGAAGTGGGTCAAGAATTTAGACCCTGTTGATAATCAGTCTCAACCGAAAGGGAATGGGAAGCCGTTGCCGATGCCGAATTCACGCGGGGTCAGGCCGCCGCTGCTATCCTTGTCGCGCTTGCCGAAGCTCTTCAGCACCCGGGCTGCCGCGGTGCGGGGGCCGAGGGTGTCGCCATATTCGCTGATATCCAGCACGTCGTCGTCGTTCTGGTCGGCCAAGACGAAGAGATCCGCCCGGTTGGGCTTGCCTTGGGTATTGCCACCGCGGGAGGCGATGAATTCTTCGCGGCTGACGAAAGTGTCGTTGTTGGTATCCGTCGCACGGAAGCGGAAGCGGCAGAAGGCGACGCTCATGCCCTTGTTCTGGGTTCCTTGGAACTCGATCTCGGTCAGCATGTTGTCGCTGTTGATATCGGCCCGGTCGAACTTGGTGTTCAGCTTGCGACCGAACTTGGCGGAGGCGAGAGGGGAGCTCAGGCCGAGAATCACGACGGCGGAGAAGAAGACTTTGTTCATGCGGCGGAGAGATAGTTAAGAAATGTTTAGGAGTCCGAAAATAGTCCTCTTCGGAAGGGTGTCAAGGCAACCAGCCTAACAGCTAGGCCGGGTTTTCCCCGTCCTTCCGCGGAACCGGCGGGTGAAACGCGGATCCGCAACCGCGTATTCAATCGCCCTTAATCCGCTATTTGTTTGAAAAGCGGAACCCATCCCGCATGTAAATCGCCAGCCCATGAACCACCGCCTTTCTCTCGCCTGCCTCACCCTTCTCTCCGCCCTGCCCCTCCACGCCCGGGATGTCTTGTTGCAGGGCAAAGGCAAGCTGGCCCTCTGGAGCGATGGCAAGGTGGCTTGGGAGATGCCATGGGGCGGCATCCACGACCTCCATCAGGACAAGGCCGGGCTGATCTATGTCCAGAAGGACATGCGCGAGGTTGTCGCCATCGACCAGCAGGAGAAGAGGGTGGTCTGGAGCTATGACTCCACCAAGAGCAATGGAAACGAGGGCAAGCGCCTGGAGGTCCACGCCTTCCAACCCCTCGCCGATGGCAGCCTGATGATTGCGGAGAGCGGCATCGGCCGGATCATCGAGGTCGACCGTTCGGGCAAACTGCTTAAGGAGATCAAGCTGAAGCTCGACCACCCGGATGCCCACCGCGATACGCGCTTGGCCCGGAAGCTGGACAACGGCCACTACCTCGTCTGCCAGGAGGGCGACGGTGCCGTCCGCGAGTATGATGCCGAGGGCAAGCTGGTCTGGGACTTCCCGGTGCCCATGTTCGGCAAGGAAGCCAAGGGCGGCCACGGCCCCGAGGCATTCGGCAACGCCGTCTTCTGCGCCCTGCGCCTCAAGAACGGCAACACCCTTATCGCCACCGGCAACGGTCACTCGGTGCTCGAAGTGAATCCGGCCAAGGAGATCGTCTGGAAGATCGAGCAGAACGACCTGCCGGGCATCACGCTTGCTTGGGTCACCACCCTGCAGGTGCTGCTGAATGGCAACTACATCATCGGCAACTGCCACGCCGGCCCCGGCCAGCCGATTCTGATCGAGCTGGAGCCGAAGACCAAGAAGGTCATCTGGCAACTCGACGGCTTCGAGGACTTCGGCAACGACGTGTCGAACACGCTCGTGACGAAGCCTTGAGGAATCCGCGTCGGGGAGGGCGCTTCCGCCCCGCGATCCCTATTGCCCTCCCCTCATCCCCACCGTATCCCTCAACGGGACTACCGGGATGAAACCGCTCACCCTCATCGATTGCGACGTCCACTGCGTCCCGCTCACGGCGGACGAGATCGTCTCCCGCCTGCCCGCCTACTTCCGCACCCAGGGCCTCGTCCTCCCCGGTGGCCCCGGCCTGCCTCATCCCACCGGCGTCCGCCGTGTCGATGCGAGGGGGCCGCAGGGCGAGCCACCCGGCTCCCTGCCATCTCTGATGCAGGAGCAGCTCCTCGATGCCTATGGCATCGACTACGCCGTCCTGATCGAGGCCAAGATCCTTACCGTCGGCGTCCATCCGGATACCCATTTCGCGAACGAGATCGCCCGTGCCCACAACGACTGGCTGCGCGAGAAATGGCTCGCTGCCGACAAGCGCTTCCTCGGCAGCATGATCGTGAACCCGCTCGACCCGCAGGCCGCCGCCGCGGAGATCCGCCGGGTGGCCGGCTCCGAGCGTATCGTGCAAGTGGCCATGACCAGCGCCACGCGCATCCCCCTCGGCGATCGCATCTACTGGCCCATCTACGAGGCTGCCTGCGAAGCCGGCCTGCCTATCGCCATCCATCCCGGTGCGGAGGGCAAGGGCGTCTGCGGCGCCTTTACCGCCGGCTTTCCTTCCAGCTACCTGGAGTGGCACACGAACCTGCCGCAGAACTTCATGGCCCAACTCACCAGCCTGCTCACCCGCGGAGCCATGAGCCAATTCCCCGAACTCCGCTTCGTCCTCGTCGAGGGCGGCTTCGGTTGGGTCCCGCATCTCCTCTGGCGCCTCGACAAGAACTGGAAGGGCCTGCGCTCCACCGTCCCCTGGCTGGATCGCGCACCCAGCGAATACGTCCTGGACCGCGTCAGCTTCACCTCCCAGCCGGTCGAGGAACCGCCTTCCCGCGACCAACTCCTCGAACTCCTCCACATGATGAATGCGGAGCGCACCCTGATGTTCTCCAGCGACTACCCGCATTGGGATAACGACTCGCCCCTCCGCGCCTTCCCCAAGCTCCCGCCCGAACTCAAGGACCGCATCTTCTGGCAAAACGCCGCCGAGCTCTACGGTCTTCCCTTGGATCACTGATCACTCGGCACTATCAGCATGCCCGAGAAACGCTCCATCCCCATCTGCCCCGCCGCCGAGTTCCCGCCCGGCGAGAGACGGATCATCGAAACGGAGGACGGCCGCTCCATCGGTGTCTTCAATGTCCACGGCAAATACTACGCCCTTCGTAATTACTGCCCGCACGCCGGGGCCGAGCTGTGCCGCGGCGTCGTCACCGGCATGAACGAGCCTTCCGGCGTCGGCGAGTTCCGTTGGGTTAGGGAAGGGGAGATCCTCCGCTGCCCCTGGCACGGCTGGGAGTTCGACATCCTCACCGGCCGCTCCGTGTTCAGTCCGAACCAGGTCCGCGTCGCCACCTACGAAACCGCCGTGGAGTCTTTCGAAGCCGGGGTCGACGAGGTCGGGATGGTGGTGGTGCGCGTTTAGCCTGAAACTTCCTGCTGGCAGGCGGCGGATAGGAGAGCATCATCCTCCCCAGGAGAAGCCATGGCTTATCTTGAATTGCCTCCCTCGCCGGAACTTGCGCGCGATATCGAGCTCCTCTGGTGCCTCGCCGGCCACGCCTCGCCGCACGACTTCGAGCGCGTCCTGCCGCAGGGCGTTGCCGATATCGTCATCAACCTCGGCGATGGTGAAGTCCGCTGCTACGACCGCGAGCGCCCGATCCTCGTCCACCGCCTCGGCCCGATCATTTCCGGCGTCCAGCGCAGTTACTTCGTGGTCGATACCCGCCAGCTGACGTCCATGGTCGGGGTTCATTTCAAGCCCGGTGGCGCATGGCGCTTCCTCGGCATCCCCGCCTCGGAGTTCTCTGACGAGCATGTCCCGCTCGACGCCATCCCAGCCCTCCGGGATACCGCCTGGCTGGATCGCTTGGCTTCCGCACCCACGCCTGTCGCCCGTCTCCAACTCCTCGACTCACTCCTGCGATCTGGCCGTCGCCGCGAGTCCCACCCTGCCATCGAATGGGCGGTGGGCCAATTGCGCCGCTATCCGGATTCCGCCCGCATCGCCCCCCTCGCGACCGAGGCCGGGCTGAGCATGCGCCGCTTCAACGAACTCTTCACCCGTGAGGTCGGGGTGAGCCCCAAGGGCTTCGCCCGCATCCGCCGCTTCCACAGCGTCCTCGGCCGCATCGCGCATACCCGCCCCATCGACTGGAGCGCCCTCGCCCTGGAGGCCGGCTACTCGGATCAGGCCCACCTCATCCGCGACTTCCGCGAATTCTCCGGCCTCACTCCTGCTGCTTACCGGGCCCAAGGCGCGCCCGCACAGCCTGGCCACGTTTACGGCGCGTAGCTCGCGCATTGCCGATGACACGGGCTGCCGCGGATCACGCGGATGGGATCAAATCTCTCTTGGAGGAATCTCATCTTATCCATCCCATCCATCCTGGTCCCGCAATCCACGGCCCTTCCAAAATCTTCAATACCCCGCCGCCGCACCGCGGCAGGATCTCGCATCCTCGGCGGAAGAAATTTCGCCGCACCTGTCCAGATCCACTCCCTCCATTCGTCTCTACTACGAACCACACCGATACGATAGACAACCACATGAGCTCCTCCGCCACCGATACCGCGCCCGCCACCACCGTCTCGCAGATCTTCGTGAACCTGCCGGTGAAGAACCTCGATGCCTCGATGGCCTTCTTCAAGGCCCTCGGCTTCAGCTTCAATCCCGACTTCACCGACTCGAATGCCGCCTGCCTGATCCTCGGCCCGAACCTCTACTCGATGCTTCTCACGCACCCGTACTTCAACGGCTTCGCCCCGCGCCCCGCCGAGGAAAGCGCCAAGCACTGCGAAGTCCTCGTCGCCCTCTCGCTCGAATCGCGCGAGAAGGTCGATGATGTGGTGAGCCGTGCCGTCGCCGCCGGCGGTGCCACCTACAGCGAGCCGAAGGATCACGGCTTCATGTATCAGCATGGCTTCACCGATCTGGATGGCCACGTCTGGGAAGTTTTCGTCATGAGCGGCATGCCGCCGAAAGAATAGACCGGCTGCTCCGATCTTCAGTCGGCTTCATTGGCCGGGTGGGCGACGCTCACCCGGCCTACCGCTCGCCACCATGCCCGCGCTCACGGCCCACGGCCTCCTTCTCGCCGCCACCGCTGTCGGCTGCGGCCTCATCGGCGGCGTCTTCTTCGCCTTCTCCACCTTCATCATGAAGGCCCTCGCCCGCCTGCCCGCCCCGCAAGGCATCGCCGCCATGCAGTCGATCAATATCGTGGTGATCAACCCGCTCTTCCTCGGCGCTCTCTTCGGCACCGGCCTGCTCTGCATCGCCGTCCTCATCACCGGTGGAGGCATTCACCGCTACGCCGCCCTCACCTACCTCATCGGCACCATCGGCGTGACCATGTTCGGCAATGTCCCGCTCAACAACCGACTCGCCGCTATCGATCCGCAGGCGGAATCATCCGTGCTGATCTGGGATCACTATATCGAGAGGTGGACCCGCTGGAATCACCTCAGGACAGCGGCAGCGCTTGCAGCCTGCGCAGCGCTCCTCGTTGGGAAAGTTCCCTGATCGGGACAAGCAACGAAAAAATCCGGACCCCGCAAGGGATCCGGACTTGCCACAAACAATCAGCGAGAAGCTTCGCTCAGATCCACCCCGGCCGGTTCTCGCGCTTCACAAACTGCGCCGCCTGCGGGCAGTTCGGGCTCTTGATGTTCGGGCCGTCCCATTCCATCTTCACGCCTTCGCCCACGCGCAGCGCGATGCAGCCGAGCAGGATGATTTCCGTGAGATAACCGGCGATCTCGAAATTCGAGTAGGCCGGAGCGCCGCCCTTCATCATGTCGAACCACTCCTGGTCGTGCCCCGGCGAGCGCGGGATGCTCTGCGGGATCGCCTTCGCGGCCGGATGGTCGTCGCCCTTGGTGAAAGTCTTCTCACCCTTGAGCTGGATGAAGAACTGACCACCGTAATCATCCGGCGAGAAGAGCACGCCATTCTCCCCGATGATCAGACAGCCGCTGTCAGGCAGCTTGCCGTTCATTGCCACCACATCCTTCACGATATTGGGATAGGGGCGCAGCGGCTTGAACTCCGCATTTGGAGCACCGTCGTACCACCAGAACTTGAGCGGTGGCAGGCCCTCGCGCTCGGGGAATTCGAAGCGGATCCGGGAGGTGAGGGGATAGCTTTCACCGTAGATGCGCGACGCCATCTCACACTCCACCGCGGTGGGGTAACCCAGCTTCAGCGCGCGGAAGGGCATGTTCACCGTGTGGCAGGCCATGTCGCCCAGCGCGCCGGTGCCGAACTCGGTCCAGCCGCGCCACTTGAAGTCATGATAGGCGCCATCCACATAGGGGCGATTCGCCGCAGGCCCGAGCCAGAGATCCCAGTTCAGGTAATCCGGCACCGGGTTCGAGCCCTGCGGCCGATCCATGCCCTGCGGCCACACCGGGCGGTTGCTCCACACGTGCAGTTCCAGCGGCTTGCCGATCACGCCGCCCTGGATGACTTCCACCGCGCGGCGCAGGCCGTCGCCAGCGCTGCCCTGGTTGCCCATCTGCGTGGCCAGCTTCTTCTCCGCGGCGATGCGCTTGAGCTCGCGCGCTTCCCACACCGTCTGCGTGAGCGGCTTCTGGCAGTAGATGTGCTTGCCCATGCCCATCGCCAGCATCGCGGCGCTGCCGTGCATGTGGTCCGGGCCGGAGATCGTCACGGCATCCACGCCCGCGCCCAGCTCCTTGAGCATCTCGCGGTAGTCGGCGAATTTCTTGGCGTCCGGATACTTGCCCGCCTTCTTGTCCAGAAAGCGCTTGTCCACATCGCAGAGGCCCACGATCACGCCGCCGCATTTGGCCGCATTGTCGGTGTCGCTATCGCCCTTGCCGCCCACGCCGATGCAGGCCACCTGGATTTTGCTATTCAGATTCTGGCCGCGCACGATGGCCGGAAAACCGAGGAGTCCGCCGGTGGCGAGAGCGGTGCGCTGCAGGAACTGGCGACGGTGAAGCGTGGACATAACGGGATATGGGGTAACGGGTTGGAATGGTCTGCCACCGCTCGTCTCCCGAATAGGAGAGCGCGGCGGTTTCGCGGATACCGCCTGACCCGCATCCGTCTTTCGGATGAAATCTTCGCGCGGCTCCTTACTTCGGCACCCCGGCGCGGATTGCCTCGAGCGCCTCCGCCCGCTTCGCGGGATCCTTGATCCGCTGAGCCCATGCTTCCGCGGACTCCTCCGCGCTGCGGTGCAGCATCTGCATCACGAGCAGAAACTTCATCTCGTCCGCTTGGCCGGGATCTCCCAGAAGCGCTTCTTTTTCCTTCAGCCAGTTGCTCGCAGACTTGAAATCCATCTGCAACCATGTGTGGAACATCGCATCCACCAGCAGCTTGCGTTGCGCGAAGTTCGCCCCGGACAGGCGTGTCTCCAGCGCCGCCTGCGCACCGCCCCTGGCTAACAGCATGCCCATGTGTCGGATCACCGGCTCATGAAATTCCGCCTGCGGGTTCGCGCTCAGATAAGCGAGTCCCTCCTGCGGATGCTTCACCGAATACCCCGCCATGATGCCGGTCAGCACCTCCGGATTGCCACTCGTCGCGATCGTCTTTTTCAGGTCGTCCAATCCGCCCTGCCACATCTCCGCGACACCCATCGCCAGCACGCGCGCGACATCCAAGTTCAGGTCCTTGCGCCGCAACTCCGCTTTGGCCTCTTCGCTCCGCTGCGAAACAACTTGGAGCAAGCCCGTTGCCGCTGCCGTCCGTTGCTCGGGAAAGTCCATTGCCTCCACCGCACGCACCGCGGCGGGCAGATCCGTGTAGCCCCAGTGCCTCGCCACGAAGGCCCGCGCCGCTGCTTGGTCCATCGGGTCCTCCAGCACGCCACAGAGCTTCAGCGCATCCGGAGGGCTCTTGTCACAACGGGCCTGTAGCACGCCGGAGTAGAGCGCGATCCGCAACTCCCCGGCCGGAACCGTATCCACTGCCGCCAGCATCTCGCTGCTCTCATCCGTGCCGGCCTGACCCGCACGGTGCGCCATCTCGCTCAGAATGTGCCGCCGTTGCCGCGTGCTGAGCTTCGGCTCGTCCATCACCCGCTTGACCCGGGCCGCCATCCGCTCCTCCTCACGGGAGATGTTCTCCAGCAGTTCGCGTTGGGAATCCGTGGCACTCTTCTTCTCTTCATCGGCCGTCTCCGGCTTCGGCGGTCGCGCGGGCACCGACTCGAGCGTCTCCCGGTGCTCTTCCTTCACCGATTTCGCCGGGGCCGGTTCACCGCGGAATTGTCCGATCACGACAATCCCCAGCAGCAGTAGCGCAGGCACGGTCGCGACCGTGATCGCCACCACCAGATGGTGGCGTCTCTGCGAGTTCTGCGGACGGAGCGGGGGAGGCGTCACGTCGCGATGCTGGGATAGATCAAGCCGTGTCGCAAGATCCGGCTTACGGCTGCCTCCGCTCGACGCCGAGGCGCCCGTAGACCCTGCCGGCACCGCTGGGCAGCGGCAAGGTCGCGGTCTTGTCGGCCAGCACCGAGCGCCTAGGGGCGGAGCTTCCGTGCACATAAGCGTCCGAAGTGGCCCATCCGCTCGCGCCCTCCAGCACCGTCATCCTCTGGCCGCCCACGCTTTCCGCCACGCGGGTCCAATTCACCAAGTCGGTGGATTCTTCCAGATAGCAGGTTGTATCCGTCATCGCTGAGTCCAGCGGGAAGGAGAAGCTGAGCCTCACCTGGTAGGTGTTGTAGATGGTCTTTTGGATGGTCGCGCTTTGCGGTGGCGAGAAGCGCGATTCGAATTTCTTCGGATCGCTGCCGCGGAAATACTCCATCAGGTTCGCTTGGCCATCGCCGTCCGGATCCGCGGAGTCCGCGGAGCCACCGCTATTCGCGCGGGTGCCGAAGCGGTCCAGCATCCACATGTCCAGCGGGCCGAAGGTGGTCGCGCTGCTCATCCCGGCTTGGGAAAGTCCCTGTGGCATGATGGCCTGCACCGCGAAGTCATACGCCGTGTTCGCCTTTAGCTTCCGAACGAACACCGAGCTTGCCGCCGCGGGTTGCGTGATCGCGGCGTCGTCCCAGCGCTTCGTTCCTGCCAAGCGCTTGTAGACCTGATAGCCTGCCGCGCCAGCTACCGGCGTCCAAGATACGATCGGACCATCCGCACTGGTCGCGGGAGCTGCGGGTGAGGCCCCGATGGCGCGTGTGATGATGTGATTGCCCGGGCCGACTGCCACGATCTTGCCCTCCGCCGCCACCATCGCCTTGAGCTTCGATCCCATCAGCTCGTTCGACCACTCTGCGCCGTCCGTCGTGTAGACCGAGCTGCGTGTCATCCATGGCGAGCAGCCGATGAAGCGGGTCCCGTCGAAGATCAAGTCGGACCAACCGTAGTAGGAGGTCGGGTGGCCCTCATCGACAATCGTCCAATCCACACCGTTGGTAGATTTCAAGGCATACTCGTAGTCGCCTCCCGCCACGAACATCGAGTTGCCGTAGGCGATGCAGGTCAGATTGCTATCGATGTCCAGCGGGCAGCGGGTCCAGTTGATGCCGTCGGGTGAGCTGATGATGTCGCCCTTGTAGATCGAATTCCACGAAGCCACCGCTACGAAGAGGCCGTTCGCGTGGATGACTTTCGTCAGCGGGCCGCGCGCGGTGTTGCTGCGCTGTGTCCATGTGATGCCGTCGGGGGAGGTCAGCACCAGCGACTGATCGTAGTAACCGCCCACGGCGACGAAGAGCCCGTTGGCGAAGGTCACGTCGCGCAGCTCGAGCGTGGAGGGATTCGTGCGTGTCGTCCAGGCACTCAGATTGGTGGAGCTCAGGATCGTCTCGCCCACGCAGACCCAGGTGCCGTTGCCGTAGCAGGCGCCGAAAAGTTCCGGGCCCTCTTGGCGCCGCTTGGTCCAGGCGATTCCGTCCGGGGAGCTCCAGATCACCCCGTAGGGGCTGTTGTCATCGTAGCTTCCCACCGCCAGGAAATTGCCACCGCCGTGCGCCACATCGGCGAAGTTGTCCGCATTCGCTCCGGCATATTCGGTTTGCCAGTTGAAGTCGGTGGAGCGGATCGCGGAGCCGTCGTAGGCCATCACCAGATAGGCACCGTTGCCCTTCGCGATGCCACTGCACTCCGGACTGCCGTTGGCATCGGAGAAGATCCAGCGCTGGGTCCAGGTCGCTCCGCCGTTCGTGCTGGTGTGGAAGCTCCGTTCGGTGGTGATGATCATCCGGTTCCCCTCCACGAAGAGGTCGGAGGCATCGTTGTAGGGGTTGTTCGGGAAGGGCAGGTTGGTCCAGTTCGCACCATCCGGGGACGAGGCGAGCTGTCCGTAGTAATCGATGCAGTAGAACTTCCCGCTGTCGTAGGTGCTCGCCTTCGGGAAGCTGAAGTTCAGGTTGTTCGGCTCGCGCGTCCAATCGATCCCGTTGGTGGAAACGAAAGACTGCTTGTTAGGCATCGGCACCAGGAATTTTCCGCCGCCGTGCATCACCGTGAATGCCTCCGCAGAGGAGCCGCCGGTTTGGTATTTGCCCTCGGTATCGAAGATATTCCAGGTGCTTAGGTCGCTGCTGCTGAAAATCAGCGGGGCCTGGGCGTTCAGAATCTTGCCGGTGAAGACCCACAACCCTCCGGCGTGGATCACGTCGCGCAGCTCCGCCTCGTTACCGGTCGTGCGGTGTTCCCAACTCAGCCCGTCCACCGAGGTCAGCAGCGTGCCGTTTCCCCCGCAGGCCACGAAGCGCCCGGCAGCATAACTTACGTCCAGCAGGTCCTCGCGGGTGAGGATCGGCCCCGTGCTCCAGTCGATCCCGTTGGTGGAGGTGATGATCTTTCCCGCAGGGCCCACTCCCACCCAGCGTCCTGCCCCATAAACCACCCCCGGCGTCTGGCTAAAAGGCACCTTCGGCTTCGCGAATTGCCATGCTGCGGCGTTTGCCGCGATGGGGGTGAAAACAGCCGTGAAGACAAGGACAAGGGGGATACGGAACATGATACGCAGGCCGGAGGAGATCTCCCCTTAGCAGCGGCCGGACAATTCCCGCGAGGACAAAGCGGCCCTTCAAGAGATCTTCACAAATCCCCGTCACCTCCTGCCTTTTCCCTCGCTACCTGCTACTCGCCACTTGCTACTTCTCCCCCGTGCACGAGCCCTTCCTCGAGATCCGCAATGCCACGGTCTGGCGCGGCGATACCCCGGCGCTGAAGAATTTCTCCCTCACGCTCCGCCATGGCGAGAGCGTCGCCATCCTCGGGCCGAATGGTGCAGGCAAGAGCACCCTTCTGAAGGTCCTGACCGGCGAGGTTCGACCGGAGGCAAATCCGGACACCATCTGCCGGCTCTTTGGTGAAGACCTCTGGTCCTTGGAGGAACTCCGCCACCGCATCGGCGTGGTCATGCCGGAGGATGTGGCCCGCTTTCATCCGGAGGAGCTCGCTTACGATGTCGTCCTCTCATCCTTGCGTGGCGCCTTCGGCCGCACCCGGGACATGCGCTTTAGTCGTGCGGAGAAGGCTGCCGCGGATCAAGCCATCGCCCGCCTTGGCATCACTGCGCTCGCGCAGCGCGACTTCGGCACCCTGTCGTCGGGGGAGCGCCGCCGCTTCCTCATCGCCCGCGCGCTCGTGCATGACCCCTCGGTGCTGGTGCTGGACGAGCCCTCTACCGCTCTCGATTTCGCCGCATCCCTCAGCCTCGTTTCGGCTCTGCGCGAGCTCGCGGTCGCCGGCCACACGCTCGTCCTCGTCACGCACCATCCCGGCGAGATCCCGCCGGAGATTGACCGCGCGATCCTGCTGGAGCGAGGCACCGTCCTCGCCGATGGCCCCAAGCGCAAGGTGCTCTCCCCCCGCACCCTCGGCGGACTCTTCGGTCTTCCTCTCGCCGTCTCTTGGAGCGGCGGTTGGTGTACGGTGAAACCGGCTTAGTTCTCCCGGGACCGCGGATCTTCAGCCCGCTTGGACGGTCGGAGAATCGGGGCCTCCGCCGTTCCGCTCAAAAGCCAAGCAATCAAATGCCCCTGCCTGCCTCCGCGGTTTAGCCGCTTGGTGCATCTTTTCTCCCTTTTTAAGCTGGAGCCCTTCGCCCAGTGCCTTAGCAAGGATAGTTGTGAAAAGGACAATTACCTCGGGCCTTCTTGCTTTCCTCCTTCTGCCCGCGCTCGATGCCGCGGAAACCCGCATCTGGACTTCCCGCAAGGGCAGCACCATTGAGGCGGAGCTTCTGCGCTTCGACGAAACCAATGCCACCCTCCTCGCTGCGGGGAACAAGCAGATTGTCCTGCCCATGGCGGACCTCAGCATCGCGGATCGCCAGTTCATGGTCGAGAACGTCGGCGCTGATGCCAAGATCCTCGTCTCCGGCGAGATCGGTGAGCCGGAGAAGCAGGTGAAGATCGACTCCTCCACCTTCAAGAAGCTCAAGGAGAGCAACCTCATCTTCGGCACGGATAGCGAGAGCGCCTACGAGCTGATGGAGAGCGAGCACTTCCTCATCGCCACCGCAGGTGGGGTCCGTCCGCAGGCCATCGCGGAAACCGCCGAGCGCATGTGGCACGGCATGGCCTTCCAGCACATGAATTTCCGCCGCGACTGGGGCGACAAGCGGATGCTCATTCTCTTGGTTGAAGACCGCGAGGCCTACACGGCGCTCGGCAAATGGTGGACCGGCCTGCTCAAGGAGAAGGGCAATACCGAGGGCGCCGCGAATGTCTCGGCCGCTTGGGATCGTGTGGGCAGCACCATGGTCACCTTGCCCGATGAAATGGCGGACAAGCACAAGGTCTTTCCCGCCGTGCGCGTTTTCAATGTGAAGGAAGACACGCTCTTCAAGAAACCGATGGGCTCCTTCCTGGTGTTCAGCATGGCCGGTGTTTTGCTGGATCGCCAGCTGGGCAATATCAGCTCCTACGGGGTGGAAGGTCTTTTCGCCGTCAACACCGGCCACTCGTACTACAAGGAGATTTCCCTCACGGGTAAGAGCGAAACCAGCCTCCTCTCCGCCGCCGGCACGGGCGAAGCGGAGGTGAAGGAGAAAAAGGGTTTCGGCGATGCCTCGGATTGGGCGAAGACCCTCCGCGGTCTGGTCAAGAAGGGCGAGATCAAGTGCGAGGTCGCGCCGATGTTCAAGGTCAAGAACGAGGACGTCACCCCGGAGCAGCTTGCGCTCATGTATTCCTTCTCCGCTTACATGGAGAGCACTCCCGCCCGTCTCGCCTGCTACGCTTCCATGGTGCGCCGCATCGAGTCCTCAAAACAGATCCCTGTGCCGGAAGAGATCGCGAAGATCTTCGGCTTTGAAACCGTCGCGGCCCTCGAGGCCGACTGGAAGCTCTTCGTCACCGAAGGAAAATTCAAGTGATCCCAGACATGAAACCGTCACGCGCCCTTTCCGCAGCCCTGCTGCTCCTCTTCTCGTCCCTCGCACCGGCACAGGATGCTTCCGAAGCCGAGTACCGCGACTTCGCCGGTCCCAATGGCAAGCCGATCCAGGCGGTCGTCGTCGATAAGAGCGATACCGAAGTCATCCTGCTCCTGAAGAACGGCAAGCGGACCACCGTCCCGCTCGACAAGCTCATCCCGATGGACCGGGAGTAT
Organism: Luteolibacter rhizosphaerae; assembly: GCF_025950095.1. Lineage (NCBI taxonomy): Bacteria > Pseudomonadati > Verrucomicrobiota > Verrucomicrobiia > Verrucomicrobiales > Verrucomicrobiaceae > Neoluteolibacter > Neoluteolibacter rhizosphaerae. The sequence goes on from NZ_JAPDDR010000006.1 coordinate 182,521, forward strand.
GTGAGCTCTTGGAACAAGGAGAAGGCCATCTTCCTCCAGAAGTGCCGCGGCCTCTCCATCCGCCAGCTCCTTGAACTCCGCGGCTACGAGTCCTTCCCCTTCACCTTCGAGAGCAACTCCATCTTCATGAATGGGAAGCTCAATGGCACCGCCGGCAAGTTCCTCATCGATACCGGTGCCGGCACCAGCCTGATCAACACCGACTTCGCCAAGCTGGCGAAGTGTGAGGTCGGCCCGATGGACCAGGTCATCTACGGTGTCGCGGGCCAAGCCCCCGCCGCATGGTGCGATGTGCCGAACATCTCCTTCGGCGAAGCCGTTTTCAAAGGCCGCAAGATCCTCGCCACCGACCTTTCGAACGGCCTGCCGCAGGGGCAGAAAGCCCGTCAGGACGCCATCCTCGGTGCCGACATCATGTCCCAGCTCGATGCCGTGATCTCCTACCCCGAGCGCCGGATCTTCCTCCGCCCCGACAAGTCGGACGAGGAGGCCGTTGCCGGTGCCAGCGATGCGACCGAGGGGGACGAGGCCATGTCTTTCCGCATCTTCAAGACCAAGGACAATCAGACCCATCGCGGTAACATCGCCAGCAAAACTCCCACGGTCGTCACACTCACCCTCGTCGGTGGCAAAACCCTGCAGATTCCAGTATCCAAGCTCGTTCCTGGCGATGCCGAGTACGTCGCGAACTGGAGCGAGGCCGGTGCCCTCTTCCTGAAGTACTGTGGCAGTCTCACCATCCACGAGCTCCTCCAGCTCCGCCAGTACCAGTCCTTCCAATACGAGCGCCGCGGGAACCACATCTTTGTCGATGGCACCCTCAACGACAACGACGTGACCTACATGATCGATACCGGCGCGGACGGCACCTGCCTCCATGTCGATGCCGCCCGCAAGTATGGTTGCCAGGTCGGTGAGATGGACAAGTGGGTCTACGGCATTGGCGGCAAGGCTCCCGCTGCCGAGACCCTCATCCCCAAGCTCACCATGGGCGAGGCCGTGATGACCAACCGCAAGATCCTCTCCTGCGACCTGAACCGCGATCGCGAGGGCGAAATGGATTATGTGGGCCTCTTCGGCGCCGACTTCATGCGCGAGCTCGATGCCGTCATCACCTACCGTGAGAACCGCGTCTTCCTCATCCAGCGCAAGGGCCCGGCGAATGCCCCCGTCGCGCCGGCGAAGTGAAAGCCTCCCGGGAGCGCGAACTTCGCGTCGCGAAGAGGTCCGACTGACTACTCCAATTTTAGTCGGACAACTTCAGTCCGCCCGAGCCAACCCCACGGCCCGGCATATCCAAAGACTCAAAAAGCCCCAAAGGGGCGGCAAGGAGACAGCCCAGGGTAAGAAGCGAAGCTCCGCAACCCTGGGTTACCCATGGAAAGGATCGGTGCTCTGAAGGAGCACGAGGAGTCTCCAACTCACCCTGCATCCCCCAACTTCGCCCGCTCCGCCTTCGGCAAGGACGCCACCACCAGTTCGTAGGAGTGGTCGATCATCTCCGCCACCAGTCTCGATGGCACCGATCGATCCAGCACCACCGTGTTCCAGTGCTTCTTGTTCATGTGATAGCCCGGCTTGATCGCCTCATGCTCCTCCCGCAAGCTAACCGCCCGCTCCGGATCGCACTTCAGATTGATACTCGCCGGGAACTCATCCGGCGCGGTCAACCCGAACACCTTCCCGCCCACCTTGTAGACCAGAACGTCCGGGCCGAAGGGCGTCGTCTCCTCGGCTCCCGGCTTCGAGAGAAAGCGCTCGATGACATCCGGCAGGTCCATGCTACACCAGCGTTCCCTCGGTTACTCCCAGCTTCTCGAAGGCTGTCACGTTCGCCAGCAGTGTTTCCGCATCCGTCCTGCCGGAGAGGAAATCCTGATACGCCCCGATCGCCCGCAGCGCTCCCAGGTCGTCTTCGTCTAACAGCTCCACCCGGAACTTCGACAGTCCCGTCGCCCGCAGGTCCCCGAAGAATCTTGCGCCTGTTTGTGCGCGCCCGTTGAAGAGCGTGTTCCGGCAGCCCACGTCCGCCATCAGCCGGTGCATCTGGCCCACCCGGTCGCGTAGGTGCACCACATGTGTTTCACACGGCCTCCCGCAATCCTTGTAGGTTGTCCCCTTGCTCAGGAAGGTACAGAACACGCAGTGCTCCATATGAAACATCGGCATGTGCTGATGCAGCGTCAGCTCGAACCACTCCGGCGGTGCTCCGCCCAGCAGGTCCAGCGCCTGCCCGATGTTCAGGTCGTAGGAAATCGTCAGGGTATCCAGCGTCGCATGCTCCTTCAGCAGCCGCGCCGTGATCGGATTCGCCACGTTCAACGAGAAGTCGCCGACCCGCTTCAGGTCGCTACGATGCTTGTAGTATTCCAGCGAGGCCAGGTTCCGCAGCAGCAGCCCGTCCGGCTCCATCCGCTCGATCATCTTCAGGTACCCGGTCTCGCCCGGCTTCACGATCCGCGGCGTCGCTAGCAGGATTTTCGACTTGCCCTCGCGCATCGCCACCGCATCCTTGTAGCGCCGCGGATCTTCGAAATCGCAGTAGATCATCGTCACCTCGCGATCCACCGCCGCCTGAACTTGCTCGAGGGTCCGGCACAGCACCGATAACTCCGCCGTCCGCTCTTCCCGCACCCGTTCCGGCATCAGATCGCGATAGCTCACTCGGGTCGTCGCGTGCGATGTCGTCCCGCCCGCCGCTCCCAGTTCCTCCACCAGCACCCGCCGCATCCGGTTCAGTTCGGAAAGGCCGATGTGGCACTCGCCCTCCACTGAGAACTCCACGCCCTCGAGCTCATACCCGGTATCACCCAGTCGTCCCATCTGCTCCGCCAAGGTCGCTTCGGAGAGCGCGTGCTTCGCCGCCGCCTGTAGCGGCATCGCGGATTCCGCCGCCGCCTTCCTCCCGCCGCACTCCGCCGTGATCCTCAGGACCTCGCCCGGCTTGCCGCTCGCCGCGAAGCGCACTCCCGCCTTGACCTCGTTCAGCTTCGCATTCTGCCAGAAGCGCCGGATCTCCGATTCCAGCTTCTCGTCGGAAGTCTTGTAAAGCGTGTTGCCCGGCTTGATCCGCGAGAAATTGATCCCGCTGTAAGTGCGGTGGAAGACGATCCGCTCGCCCTCCACCTTCCAGATCCGCGCACCTTGCTCCAGATCACGGTTCTCACCCGCATCGAAGACCACGCCATCGCCTGCCTTCAGCGGCACCTCGGTGCGCTCTTCCAGCTCGATCCATGTCCCGCCGCAGGCCTTGATCTTTCCTAACAGCGGTCCGCGCTTCTTCCCGTAGCGCCCGTGGGTCAGATACGGGTGATTCGTTCCGGCCAGCCAGCCGGTCGACATCCCGCGGGAGAACATCATCTCTAGCTCGTAGCGGTCCTGCGTCGTGATCTCCGCCCGCCGCTCCTCGATCGCCGCGTCCAGCGCCTTGCGATACACCCGCGTCACCGCCGCCACATACTCCGGCGTCTTCAGACGACCCTCGATCTTGAAGGACTTCACCCCCGCCTTCACCAGATCGGGGATCATCTCCACTGCCGCCAGATCCTGCGGGCTCAGCAGGTAACGCACTTCGCCCATGTCGCGGCGCGTCACCCCGTCCACCACCAGCTCATACGGCATCCGGCAGGCCTGCGCGCACTCACCGCGATTCGCCGATCTCTGACCGAGCGATTCGCTGGTCAGGCATTGTCCGGAATAGGCCACGCACAGTGCCCCGTGCACGAAGACTTCCAGCGGTGTCGAGGGCACGCTACCGAAGCGCTCGATCTCCTTCACCGCCAGCTCGCGGGCCAGCACCGCCCGCTCCATCGGGAAGATCGACTCGAGGAAACTTAGCCCCTCCGGCGAGGTGATCGTCATCTGCGTCGAGCCATGGAGCTCCACGCCCGGCGCGATCTCCCGCGCCATCTTCGCCAGACCCAGATCCTGGATGATCAGCGCGTCCACCCCGGCTTCCGCAATCATGCGCAGTTGCCGTTCCGCATCCTCTAGCTCGCCGGTGAAGATCAGCGTGTTCATCGCCACGAAGCCCTTCACCCCGTGCTTGTGCAGGAAGCTCATCAGCTCCGGCAGGTCCGCTTCCGTGAAATTATCCGCCCGCAGCCGGGCGTTGAAGCGCGGCATCCCGAAGAAGATCGCATCCGCTCCCGCGGCCACGGCGGCGCGTGCGCAGTCCCAGTTACCGGCAGGGCTGAGCAGTTCGGGCGTGTAGGAGGAATCCATGGGCGAGGGGACCGATGCCATGGATTTCACCCTTTGGAAAGCCCTGCTAGCCCCGAAAACCGCTCGACACCGACCGGCCCCGGCGCACCATTTCCCCGATGAATCCCTCCGCCGCCCTCGCATGAGTGACCCCGTGCGCGTGGACAAATGGATGTGGGCCGTGCGCCTCTTCAAGACCCGCGGCCTCGCGGCGAAGGCCTGCGAAACCGGCCGCGTGAAGGCCGGCGAGCGCATCCTCAAGTCATCCTCCGAACTCCGCGGCGGCGAACTCCTCGAGCTCCCTTTCCCCGAAGGCCCCGGCACCCGAACCGTCCGCGTCCTAGGCCTGATCGACAAGCGCGTCGGTGCCCCCGAGGCCCGCGCCGCCTGCGAGGAAATCACCGCGCCGGAAGTCCTCGAGATCCGCAAGCAATGGCTCGAAGGCCGCGCCCACCGCCTCATCGGCGATCAGGGCCGCCCGACGAAGAAGAACCGCCGCCAGATCGACGAGCACCGCGGCTTCTTCGAGTAAGCAAGAAAAAGACCGCCCGGATCGCTCCGGGCGGCCTCTCAAATACGGGAATCAATCCGTCCTCAGGGAATGTTCACGCGCAGGCGCACGAACAAACGCGCATCCTCCGCCAGAGCCCGTGGGATCCGCACGGTCACTTGGTCGATTCCTTCGCCAAAGCCGTCGTCCGTCTCGGTGATGATCACCGGGGTGGTCACCGGCTCACCCGGCTCCGCCGTCGTCCAGCCCGTCAGTTCGGAGCCATACTCCACGAAGTGCTCGCTCTCCGCTGCCTCGTCTGTCCGGCGGAAGACGAAGTCCACGTAGCTCGCATTGCTGTTGTCGACCGTCGGCAGCAGCGCCGCCGAGTTGGAGTCCGGACCGCTCGGGTCGCCGCCGATCAGGAATTCGATCGCGTTCGAGATCCCGTCGCCATCGGCGTCCGCGGCACCCGAAGCCCCCGGGATGCCGTTCAAGGCGGCCCAAGTCTGGTAAGGGTTTCCGCTCGAAGTCACCTTCAGCGTGCCGGAGCCGCTGAAGTGCACGTCATCCGGCACCGGAGCCGCGGAGGCCGAGGAACCGTAGATCCCCGCCGCCTGCGGCACGCCGTTGATCAGCAGCACCGAGACCGTGTCCTCTTCATTGTGCGGCAGGTCCAGCAGCGCGGCACCCGTGCCCGCGATCGAAACCGTCGAGCCGTCTGCGAGCGTGGGAGTTCCCAGCGAGAGCGTGCCCGCGCTCACCGTGGTGTTGCCGGTATACTGCGCGTCCGCCAGATACAGTGCCTGCGCACCGGTCTTGGTCAGGGAAGCGGTGCCCGTCACGGTGCCCATCAGGTCCATCAGGCCGTTGCCGGACTCCACGGTCGCATCGCCTTCCAGCGTCACGTTGCCGATCCAGGTGCCCTTGCCGCCGCCTTCATTGTAAAGCTTGGAGCCTGCTTCCAAGAAGACCGGCGTGGCGATCTGACGCGTGCCGTAAGTTCCGGCGCGCGCACCGTTCTTGATCCGCAGCGAGCCGGTCGCAGCACCCCAGGCATTGTCCGTGTTCTCCGCCCAGGCGAAACCGTTCGCGATCACGAAGTTCACCGGCGTGCCGCTCGCATTCGCCCGGAAGCCCATGCCGTTCGTGCCCACCTTCGTCAGCGTGTGGCCGTTGCCGTTCAGCACGCCCGTGCCGGCGCTGTTGCCCACGTCAATACGTCCACCCGTGCCGCCGATCGCAGCATCGCCGCTCAGGGTCAGCACGCGGATGCCCGCGTTCTCCCCCGGTGCTCCCGCACCCGTGTTCGTGATCGCACCGGCACCATCCGGACCGCTGCCCGCGATCGTCCACTCGTAGGTCCGCCCCACGTTGTTCGGGAAGGCACCGTTCAGATCCACCTGAGCACCCGCTGCCACCGTCACGCCCGAGCTATTGCCCAGACCTTCCCAGTAGTTCGTGTACTTGATCCGGCCCGCGTTCACCAGCACCGGACCGGTGAAGCTGTTCGTCTGGCCGCCCAGGTTCAGCGTGCCGCTGCCGTTCTTCGTCACCCCGGTCGGACCCGCGATCCCCGCGTTCGCGCCGGTCACCGTATATTCACTGGTGTGATCGAAGGTGATGCTGCCCGGGTAGAGTGTTCCCACCAGCGTCACCGTCTTCACCGCTGCGGCTTCGGTGAAGCTCACCTTGTCGCCGTTGAAGAAACTCGTTGCCGCGCCGTTGTCGAAGTTCAGGTCCGCATTCTGGGTCCAGTTCGCGTTCGCCGCGCCGGTCCAGGTCAAGGTACTGGGCGTGAAGTTCACCAGCACCTGCGAGTTCGCGCTGTCGTCAGTCGCCGTGCCGCCGCGCAGACCGCTCACCGTCAGGTTCGTCGCCGGACCCGTCAGCGTGTCGTAGGTGAAGGCCGTGAAGCTCGTCGCCGGGCTGGCCGGTGCGGCGCTTGCTACGAGATTCACCGTACCTGCGGAGATGTCCACCGTGCCCGCCACGTCCAGCACGCCCGCAGTCGCGCCGTTCACCGCGATGTTGGAGGTGTCCGCCAGCGTCACGTTGCCCGCGATCGTGCTCTCACCGCCCAGCGTTGCGCCTGCCGCCACCGTCACCGGGGCGTTCAGGCCGTTGTTTACGTTCAGGCGGCCCAGCGTCACTGTCACCGGTCCCGTCATCCCTGTCCCGGAGCCGTTCAGGTTCAACGTGCCGGTGAAGGCCGTGCCATCCGCATAGCCGATCTCCAGCGGCGCGCTACCGTTCAGAGCTCCATTGATCGTCCCCGTGATGTTGCTGTTCACCACCATCCGTGAGGCGCCCGTCAGGCTCACCGAGCCGCTCACCGTCGCCGCTCCTTCGAAACGGATTGCGCCGCGCTTCTCCGTGCCTTCGCTCCAACCCAGACCCTCGATCTGGAAGGACTGCCCGAAAGTCCCCGCCACGGCCAAGCAAGCCTGCGAGTTCGCGCCGTTCACGCGCACTAATCCGCTCGCCGCACCGTAGGAACCGGCATTCGTCGCGCGCAGGCGGCCGTTGTTGATCCAAGTGCCACCCGTGTAAGTGTTCGCCACCCCCGCCAGTCCCAGTGGCTCCGGTCCGGTCTTGACCAGTGTCAGCGGAGTCGTCCCGTCGAAGTCTTTGATGACCACCCCGTTGATCTGGTAGTCCGGTTGACCGCCGTTGGTCACCACCGTCAGTTGTCCGGAGGACGATGTGAGTGCTGCCGTCCCCGTCCCGGTCCCCGGCTTCACCCAGTGGCTGTTGCCGTGATACAGCAGGCCGCCGAGGGTCACATCCGTCGTCGATCCGGGCAGGATCTGGAAGTCTCTCGTCGTCTCCAGAAGACCGAGAGTCAGATTCCCGGCGGTGGCCGATGCCGCATTGTTGTCGTAGTAAACGGATGTCGGCGTCACGGTCGCCAGGTTTGCCGTCCCCACTACCTTCTCCCCATTGGGGATCTCCACCACGTTCGCGCCGTCGTACTTCAGAAAGCTCCAGCGCGTGTGCGCCCAGCCCGGCAGCGGTCCCGTCGCCGGAGTTGCACTGTTGATCGTCGTCACGCCGATCGCTGCGTTCGTATTGGTCGAGTCGAACCAAACACTATCGCCGGTCGCGACATTGATATTGCTCGTCGCCGTATCCACGATCTGTTCCGCGGCATGTGCCGTGGCGATCACAGTTAACACGGCGGCACGCGTCAGGGATGCCCTGACGAAGGGGTTCATGATGTTCATGGGTTGCTTGGGTAGCGCCTAGGTCGGGGGCGCGAGGGTTCATAAAACCGGCCTTGATATACTTGGTCCTTACCAAGTCCGGTCTGTCGAGACTGCGTGAATCTTCCCTCCACCGTCAAATCCCCAACAGGGTAGACCCGTGGCTGCCGCGCCCTCTCCTCGGTTGCTGCCACGGCCCGCCGCAAGAAGCACCGGAGCGCTGCGGCCTATCATGGAATGCCCGTCTCCACCTCAGGTCCAATGCCGTTAAGGACTCGTTCTTGAATCGGAGCCTGCATCGAGGCTCCTGCACATCGACCACGGATTGTACGGATTACACGGATGAAACTGTGTTGGGTTCACGAGAAGAGATGCCCGTTTGAAATCCCTCTGATCCTGTCTTTGAATCCGTCCAATCCCTTGAATCCGTATAATCCGCAGTAAACGGGATCTCCCCAGTCCTTAACGGCATTGACCTCAGGTCGGCGCGCTCGCCGCAATCGCATCCCCTAAACCTCTGCGTCCCTCCGCGACCTCTGCGCCTCCCCGGTAAAACGCCTCTCTCCTACCTCCCTTCTCTCTCTTTCCTCCTGTTCCCAAACCACCTTTCTCCCACGATCCGCCCCCCAAAAAAAAGAGCCGCCCGGGTCCCCACCCGGGCGGCCATCAACCCAAACCTGAAACGTTATCGTATCAGGGAATATCCACGGTCAAACGACCGAAGAGCTTGGTGCCGGGCGCGGCCAGCGCCCTCGGGATCCGGACCGTCACCCGGTCGATCCCCGCAGCATAGAAGTCATTGTCCGTCACGATCAGCACCGGCGTCGCCACCGGCTGCCCGGCCACCGCATTGGTCCATGCCGACAGACCCGTGCCATACTGCACGCGCGGGTTGTAGGCCAGGGACTCATCCGTCCGGCGGAAGGTGAAGTTCATGTAGGTCGCATCCATCGTGATTGTCGGCAGCAGCGCGGCCGAGTTCGAGTTCGGGCCGGAGGGATCGCCACCCAGCACGAATTCGATGCCGTTCACGATGCCGTCGCCGTCGGAGTCCACGTTGCCTCCCGCACCGGAGATCCCGTTCGCGGAGGTCCAGCTGCCGAAGGCATCGCCGGCACCGTTGCTCAGCAGCACCTGCTTCGCCGCGTCGTTATAGACCACCGAGTAGCCGGAGGGCAGACCTGTCACCGTGGCGAAGTTGCCGGTGCGGGTGCCCGTGTAGCTGGCGATCACGTGGTTTGGTAGCGCCGGAGCGTTCAGCACGCTCACGTTCAGTGTTCCACCCGTCAGGTTCAGATCACCGGTCACCACCAGCGTGTCCTCGTTGGCTCCGTCGATCTCGCAGGCGTAGGTTCCTGCCAGTGTCGTGCTGCCCGCGCCGAAGTTGCCTGCGGAAGCACCCGGGGCGATCGTGCCAGTGGCATCCACCGTCAGCGGACCCGCCACCGATCCCGTGCCGGAGAGCGTCCCGCCCGTCACCGTGGTGGTGCCGGTGTAGCCGTTCGCCGCATTCAGCACCAGCGTGCCGCTGCCGGTCTTCGTCAGGTTCGCCACGGCGCTCGCGTTATCCGCGGAGGAGTTCAGCAAGCGGGTCGCCACCGTCAGGTCGGCGGCCGCAGTGCCCGTCACATCCGCCACGTCGAAGGCGATCGTGCCCACCAGGTGATGGCCGAAGTTTCCGGCTGCGGTGATCAGCGATGGGGTCGTGCCCCCTGCCGTCACCGTGCCCTTGATCTCCAAGCCTTGATAACCGCCCGGCGCCGTCGTGCGCGAGTCGGTCACCGTGCCCCCGTTCAGGAACAGCGGACCGGTCACGTTGTAGTTGTTCGTGGTCAGCGTCGCACCCGCGTTCACCGTGATCGAAGGCAGGTTGGCCAAGGCCACCGCTCCGTTGCCAAGGATGTTGTTGATGCCGAAGGCCAGCGTGCCGCCGGTATTCAGCGTGATCATCCGCGTTCCGTTCAGCGCACCCAGACCGGAGGTCAGGGTCGTGCCGTTGCCGGAGGCCGTCATGGTCACCGTGCCGCCGTCGATCGCGATGTTACCCGCCAGCGTACTGCCGCCGGTCGGGATCGTCAGCGAACCGGCGCCCACCTTGGTGTAGCTGCCCGCTCCGGCCATGATCGCCGGAATCGAAAGGTTCCCTGCGCCGCCGATCTGGTTGCCCGCACCGGTCACCACCAGTTGCGAGATTGTCGCCGAGGCCGTCGCACCCGTGCCCGCGCCGGTCACGGTCACCGTCGGTGCCGTGGTGTAGCCGGTGCCCGCCGCCGTGGTCGTGATCGAGCTCAGCGCACCGCCGGTCTGCACCGCCGTGGCGGTCGCACCCGTGCCGCCGCCGCCTGCGAAGGCGATCGTCGGGTTGGCGGTGTAGCCGGTGCCGGCGTCCACCACACGCACCCCGGCCAAGCCGTTGGAGAGCGTGCCCGTCGTCGTCAGGTTGCTGTTCGTCAGCGTGCCGCCGTTGTTCAGTGTCACCACCTCGTTCACCGTCACACCCGCGATGTCCAGCGTTGCGCCGGCTGCCACCGTCGTGCCTGCCACGCTGGCGGCACCCAGGGCGTTGCCGAAGCCCAGCGCGCGGTCGGAACCGGCTTGCAGCGTGCCTGCATTGATGTTCGTCGCGCCGGTGTAGCTGTTCGCGCCGGTGAAGCGCAGCGTGCCGATGCCGGCCTTGTTGGTCGCACCGCCGCCGGTCACGTTGCTGCTCACCAGCATGTCCACCGCGGCGCTCGTCGTTACGTCTTCGATGTTCCAGTTGGTGGCGTTCTGGTTGGTCACCGTCACCGTCATCGTGCTCGGCGCGGTGCCCGTCACCAGCCAGTTGCTCGCGGCGCTGGAGCGGATGTCCGACGTGCCGTTCACCGTGGCGCCGTTCAGGGTCAGATTGTTGAAGTACTGCTCTTGGTTGAGCGTCATCGTACCCCCGTTGATCGTGAAGGCCTCGGTGAAGGTGGCATTGTTACCTCCGAAGGCGTGCGCCGATCCTCCCGGAATCAGCAGCGTGGCTCCCGCGTTCACGGTCACTTGGCCCGCGCCCTCCATGCGGTTGGCATTGAAGCCGCCGCCCTGTGCGATCACCGTGCCGCCGTCGATCACCAGGTTGGTCGGCAGCAGGCTCGATCCGGAGCCGAGCGTCATCACCCCCGTGCCCTTCTTCACCAGCGTGCCGGTGCTGCCGGCACTTGCCGGGCGGCTGTAGGTGAAGTTGTTGGAGCGGTTGAACTCCAGCGTCGTATCCGCTGCCACCGTGATCGGGCCGGTCTCGCCGATCGAGCCGGTCGTGCCGCCGTTCCCCACGATCAGCTTGCCCGCGTTCAGGTTCACCGTGCCGAACTTGTTGTCGTTCAGGATCGTCAGGTCGCCGGTGCTGTCCTTCGTCAGCGTCGGCGAGCCGATGATCGAACCGCTGCCCGCGAAGGTGTAAGCCTTCGTGCCGCTCACCGTGATCGCACCCGTGGCGAAGGTGCCGCTGATGTTGATGTTCGCGGCGTTGTTGCCGGAGTCATCGAAGGTCACGCTATCATACTGGAAGAACTTCTGCGCTCCACCCCAGGTGGCGGCGGAGTCCACGTTCCAGTTGTTGCCCGTGCCATCGCCGGCCCAGGTCAGGTTGCCCGGGGTCGCGGTGCCCGTCACGTTCAGGCGCACTTCGTTGTCCACCGTGGTGTCCAGCGCGAAGCTCATCCCGCGGACCTTCAGGTTCGGATCCAGCACCGGCGTGCCCGTCCGCGTTCCGAAGTAGGATACCAGCAGGTGGGACGCTTCCAGCGGAGTCGCCGTGAAGACCGGTTGGATCAGCGCGTTCGCACCGAAGGCCACGTTCTCGTAGACCGAGATCAGGTCGGAGGTCAGCGGGTCGCCTTCGGCCTTCAGGTCGAGCATCATCGTGCCGTTCAGCGTGCTGGTCGTTCCCGCGTTGCCGAAGTCTAGGATCCCGGTCGGGGTCGCCGTCGTGCCGGGAGAGATCGTTGCGTTGATCGTCGGTGTGCCGGTGACCTTGCCGTTGCCGATCAGCCTTCCGCCTGTCTGCGTGAAGCTGCCGGTGAAGGTGTTGGCTTGTCCGGTCACGGACAGGGTACCCGCACCGGTCACGGCGATGTCGCCGCTGGTGGTGATGGCGCCGCTCGCGGTGACGCTGGCATCGGCCGGGATGCTCAGGTTGAGCGCCGTCGAGCCGGAGATCGCACTGCTCAGGGTCAGCGCGGAATTCGCGGCCACGTTCACGTTCAGCGTGCCCGCTCCGCTGATCGCGCCGCTCGCGGTCACCGTGCGTCCACTAGGAATATCGTAGATCGAGCTCGTCGCGGCCAGCGTCTCCGCTGCCGCGGACCAGGTCCCGTTGCCGGTCGCACGCATCGTGCCGCCGCTCAGGATCAGTTTGTCGTCCACGCTCGCGCCCGCCACGTTCCCGGAGACTTCGATCAAGCCGTTGTTCGCCAGCGTCAGGGTGTTGTTCAGGGTCGGGCTGCTGCCGCTCGCATCGAGCTGGACTGCACCCGCCTTCAGCGTCGCCGTGCCGGCACCGCCGCCCACCGTCATCACCGCCGCGCCGTCCCAGCCCACGTTCACCGTGGTCACGGAGGCGTCCAGCGTGCCGCCGGTCAGGTTATACACGTTCCCCGGAGAAGCGCCGTTCGTCCAGTGGCCCAGGCGGAAACCGGTGCCTCCGGCTTCGATCGTCACCGTGCCGCCGCTTTGTTCCACCTTGCCCGAGTTGTTCGTGCCTTGGCCGATGTCGAAGAAGCGTGTCGTCAGGCTGGCACCGCTGCCGATTGCCAGCACCCCTTGCTCTGCCGTCGCGCTGTTGCTCGGAGTGCAGGCCAGCTGCAGGTTCAGCGCCTTGATGTTCGCGCCGGCTGCGGCCGAAAGCGTCCCGGAGTTCACGCGGATCGAGCCGGTCGTCGCGTTCGGCCCCAGTGCGGAATTTACCGTCAGCACGTCGCCAGCGTCCTTGCCCTGCCACACGAAGGTCGAGCCGGAGTTCGCGAAGGTCACCGGTGTTGCCAGCGTGAAGGAGCTGTCGAGATTGTAGCGGATGGTTCCTGCACCGGATGCATCGCCCAGGGTGACTCCGCTGGTGTTCGCGACCAGGTTGGAAGTCTGCGTGCCGTCGCCGATCTGCGTCGTGCCGCGCAGCAGGTTTAGCGCACCGGTGAATCCCGTGCCGCTGCCGGTCAGGATCGTGGTCCCGCCGTCCGTGCGGCTCAGCGTGCCGCTGCCGCTCAGCGTACCCTGCAGGCGGAAGTTCGCGGTAGCGCCGTAGTTCCGGATCGTGCCGCCGTTGGTTCCGATCTCGAGGTTCCGTGCGAAGGCGATGTTCGTGTTGTTATCGACCAGACCGCCGCCGTTCAGGATCACCTTGTTCGCGGCATTGCCCAGCGAGGAGCCCGCGGTCACCACACCGGAGGTGATGGTCACGTCGCCAGTGAAATCGTTCGTTCCGGTCAGAGCGAACACGGTGTTCGATCCGCCGCCGCCCGCGCTGGTATCGCCGTTTACCGCCAGCGTCAGGTTGCCGGTCCCGGTCACGGTGGAAGTCCAGGTCAGCGAGCGGTTCGTCGCCGCACCCAGGGCCGAGGTGTTGAACACCGATCCTCCGCTGATGTTGATCGAGCCGCCGGTCAGGTTCACCAGTCCGACCTCTTCCAGCAGGATCGAGGGCGTGGCTACCGTGCCGCCGATCGTCACGGCCTTGGTCGTGGTGCCGTCCGTGCCGGCGGAGAACACCGCCGAGCTGCCGTCGGTCCAGCCTACCGTGGCGATCGCGCCGCCCGCGTCCGTTGACCAGTTGGTTCCGCTATCCCAGGTGCCCGCTGCGGCATTGCCCGATGCCGCGGTGGCGCCGTTGGTGTCCCAATAGAGGTTCGCCGCAGGCGAGGGGAGGATGGAGGCCGTCGCTGTCATCAGCGCGGCTCGAAGGATCGAAGATCGAGTTTGGAACATTTTTTTGGAGTGAGATCGAAGTCGACTCCTAAAATGCTCATATAGGACACTTTTTAAATTAAAATGTGCAGTTTGATGTAAAGCTGTTCTTGGGTGACGGCGATATACGGTCAATTAACCGTGTAAATACTGAATACAGAGGAATTGCGCCGTGGTCTTGTATGATGGATTGATCTCTTTTTCTAAAGTAGTGGTCATTTTTCGTCTCCTTCGATGCCCGTAAACGAAAAAGCCACCCGGGTTTCCCCGGGCGGCTTGGATCATTTGGTTGCTTCTCAGGGGGTCACCTTCAGACGGGCGAAGAAGCTCGTCTCCGGCAGCGCCAGAGCCCGCGGGATTCTCACCACTACCCCGTCGATTCCGGCTCCGTGCTGGTCGTTCGTCACGGTGATGACCACCGGGTTTGCTCCCGGCTGACCGTTCACCGCGTTCGTCCAGCCCGTCAGGTCGTTGCCATATTGCACTGTCGGGTTCGATCCCAGCGACTCGTCCGTCCGGCGGAAGGAGAAGTTCAGGTAGGTCGCGTCCGTCGTGATCGTCGGCAGCAGCGCGTTCGAGTTGGAGTTCGGCCCGGAAGGATCGCCGCCGATCACGAACTCGATCCCGTTCGGGATGCCGTCGCCATCGGAGTCAGCCTCCGCTCCGGCTCCCGAAATACCGTTCGCCGTCTCCCAGTTGCCGTAGGGCGTGCCCGTGCTCGAGACGATCGCCACGTTCGTGCTCGTCGTGCCGTTGTTATAGGCGTAGTTCAGCGCATACCCGGAAGGCAGCCCGGTGACGCTGGCGAAGGGTGCGGGCGTCGCCCCCGTGTAGCTCGCGATCACATACACTGGCTGCGTCAGCGTTCCGGAGATCGCCAGGGTTCCGGCGCTCACGTTCAGGTCGCCGTTCACCGCCAGCTTGTCGCTGTTGGAGCCGCTTACCTCGCAGGCATAGGTGCCATTGATCGTCGTCGGCCCGGCCCCGAAGGTGGCCGTACTTGGTCCTGGCGCGAGGGTTCCACCGGCATCCACGGTCAGCGGTCCGGCCACCGAGCCGTCGGCCAGCAGGGTGCCTGCGGTGACCGTCGTGCTGCCCGTGTAGCTATGGGCGAAGCCGCCCGTGAAGGCCAGTGTGCCCGGACCGTCCTTGATTAGTGAACCACCGGCCGTGTCGGAGTCTTCCAGCTCGGCGCTCACCGTCAGGTCGGCCGCCGCGGTTCCGGTCACGTCTGCCACCGTGAAGGTGTGCGTGGCCAGCCCGCCGCTCAGCGCCACACCGCTGGTGGCGGCGGTGGCACCGGCCCCGAAGGCGATCGTCGAGGGCACCGTGCCGCCCACGGTCACATTGCCGTTCAGTTGCACGCTCTCGTTGTTATACGAACCGCCCGCTCCGGAGTAGGGCAGGGACATCGTGCCGCCGTTCAGGTTCAAATTGCCCATGTGGTGGTGGCTTCCCACACCCACACCGGTCGCCGCGCTTTCACCGCTGGTGAAGTTGAGCAGACCACCCGCTTCCACCGTGAAGCTCACGGAGTTGGCATGATTGGGCAGCGTGTTTACGCCATTGACCGTCACCGTGCCGTTGGATCCCACCAGCACCGTCGCCAGGTTGCCCAGCCGGTTCACCACTTGGTTGCCGTCCAGGATCATGGTTGCCGGGCTGCCTGCGGTGCCCACCGTCGCGGTCGTGGCTCCGGTTCCGGCGTTTACCAGCAGCGTGCCTTGGTCCACCTGCATGCCGCCGGTGATGTTGCCTGCCGTGGCTCCCGTCAGCGTCATCGTGCCGCTGCCTTTCTTCACGAAGCCCGCGCCGTTCGCCGCGCTCACCGGCCCGCCGATCGTGAGGTCGTTCGGACCCACGTTCACTTCGGTGGTGTTCGCGATGCTCACCGCGCCGCTGAAGCTCAGCGCCGGACCCGTGTAGGTCACGATGCCGTCCCACGCCTGCGGGTTCGTCAGCGCCAGCGCGGCTCCGGTGCCATTTTGGAAGATGCCACCGGTGATCGTGAGCGTCCCGCTCCCCATCGCCCCGGCATTGGCCACGCTCAGGGTGCCCGCGTTCAGGGCGGTTGCCCCGTGCGAGTTCACCGTGTTGAGCGTCAGGGTCGAATCGCCCGCCTTCACCAGCGTGCCCCCGCCCAGCGAACCGCTGCCGGAGAAGGTGTAGTTGCTGCCGGCGGAACTATCCACCGTCACCGTTCCCGGATAGAGCGTGCCCACCAGGTTTACTGTGCCCGCCGCAGTGTTGCCGAAGGTCACCGCGTCATAGGTCTTGAAGACATCCGGCGTCCCTTCGTTGTCGAAGTTCACGCTCGTGTTGTGGTTCCACAGCCCGTTTGCCGCCGCGTTCGTCCACACGAGATCCGCCGCACCCGTGCCGATCGTCAGCGTCAGGTACTGGCCCAGATCCGCCGCCGCCGTTGCAGTCACACGGGTGGCTCCACGCGAGCTCATGTCCACCGTGTAGGTCGCCCCGTCGGTGAAGGAGTTCGCGGCGATCAGGTCATAGACATCTCCGGTCACCGGGGAATCGGTGAAAAGCGGCTTCAGCGTGATCGCGCCGGACGTGGTCAGTGCGTTCGTCACCCGCGTGGACTCCTGCTTGCGCGCGGCGAAGGTCAGCGTGGAACCGCCGGTCACCGTCAGCGACTTGAGGGTCTTCTCGGTTTGATCGATCTGCAGCGTGGAAGCGTTGACCGTGAAGTCCGACAGCGTGGCGGAGCCGGTCGCTCCGATCCGCAGCGTGCCGCCGTTCACGGTGGTGGCACCCACATAGGTATTGATGCCGTTGAGCGCCATCGTTCCCGCGCCGGTCTTGTTCACGCCGCCGTCCGCACCGCCCGTGGTTCCGGGGCCGGCGAGGATCATGCTGACGTTCAGGTCGGTGTCGGCGTTGCTGGTCGTGTCCGCCACCGCGAAGTTCTGGACTCCTTGCAGGTGGATGCCGCCGCTTCCGTTCATCGTCGATGCACCCGTTCCGCCCACGGTGACGGTGGCCGCTCCGGTATCGGTGTTCGCGAGCAGGGCGTCGTAGTTCGCCAGCGCGCGGTTCGAGGTCCAAGTGGCACCGTTCGTCAGCGTTACGTTGCCGAAACGGAAGTCGGTAAGGTTATTCATCAGCAGCGTTCCGCCGTTGGCCGTGATCACCTTCGCGTTCGGCAGGGCGTTGCCGTGACCGCCCACGAAGATGTTCGTGGCGCCCAGTTCCAGCGTGGCCCCGGTGTTGACCGTCAGCGCGGAGCTGTTGCGCAGGGTGTTGGAGATCCACAAGCGTCCGCCGTTGACGATGGTGGTGCCGCTGTAGCTGTTCGCCGCATTCAGCTGCAGGGTGCCTGCACCGCTCTTGGTGAGGTTGAAGGCTCCGCCGATGATTCCGTTCGAAGTCCAGGTGTTGGCATTCACCCCCACCTGAGAGTTACCCGTCATCGTGACCCCGTTCGTGGTGGTCAGGTTTTGGGTGCCTGCGAAGGCGAAGCTGCCGTTCCAGGTTTGCGGGTTGCCGAGGCTGATCGCCGCACCGCTGGTGTTATCGAAGCTACCGCTGTTGAAGGTCAGCGGTGCCGATCCCAAGGCCGTGGCGTGGCCGATGTTAAGCGTGCCGCCCGCCAAGGTCAGCGCACCGCCCGCGGCGGATTCCGCGGCATTGGCATTCAGGGTGCCTCCCGCCACGGTTGTTACGCCGTTGCCGGTGGCGTTCGCTGCGGTCGCATTCAGCACCCCGCCGTTCACCGTCGTTCCTCCGTGGCTGTTGGAGGTGGCCACCGTTAGCGTGGAGGTTCCGGACTTCACCAGCGCACCGCTCACCAGCGAACCGGTGCCGGAGAAGGTGTAGTCGCTTCCCGCGTTGCTATTGACGGTGACCAAGCCCGGTGCCAGCGCGCCGACCAGCGAAACCGTGCCGGGTGCCGTGCCGTCGAAGGTGACGCCGTCGTAGCTCTTGAAGACATCCGCGCTGCCGCCGTTGTTGAAGTTGGCAGCAGCGTTCAGGTTCCACAAACCGCTGGCTGCGGCGTTGTTCCAGATCAGGTTTGCGGCACCCGTGCCCACCGTGAGCTGCAGGATGTTCCCGCTCATCGCCGCCGTGGCACTCACGCGGGTGGAGCCGAAGCCGGTGGTGTTGACGGTGTAGGTCGCACCGCTTGCCGCCGTGGTCGCGGTGGCGAAGTTGTAGACCTCGCCGGTCCCGGGCACGTCGGTGAAGAGCGGCTTGATCGTCACGCTTCCGGCGCTGGTCAGCGCGTTGGTGATCGTGGTGGTCGCCGTCTTGTTAGCCGCCGCTTCCAGGATGCTGCCCGTGTTCAGGGTCAGCGATTTCAAAGTCTTGCCCGTGGTGTTGAGGCGCAGGACCGAACCGGCGTTGTTGACCGTGAAGTCGGAAGTCGCGGCCGTGCCCGCTGCTCCCAGGATCAGTGTGCCGGCGTTGATGTTGGTCGGGCCGGTATGGGTGTTGGCTGCATTCAAGCGCAGCGTCCCGTTGCCGGCCTTCACCAGCGGCGCGGTGGTGAAGCTGCCGTTGCTTGCGATCACGGAGTTGACGTCCAGATCGATTCCCGAGGGCGTGCTGCCGACCGCCGTGTTGATCGTGAGACCTGCCGCCTGGCGGATCGAAAGACGCGTGCCGCTGGAGGTGGAAGTCACCGGTGAAGCCAGCGAGTTGAGCCCGGAAGTGGTTTGGAAGAAGTCCAGGTTGCTCCCGCTCACACCGGTGATTGCGCCGCCGCTCAGGTTCACCACCGCATTGCCCAAGGTCTGGTTGGCGGTGGTGTTGATGTTGAGCGTGCTCCCTTGGTTGATATTGATAGTGGCCAGGCGATCCGTGGCGGTGCCGTAGCCCGTGGCATCGCCGGTGCTGATCCGCAGGATCGCACCGTTGTTCACCGTCGCCGTTTCGCGGATCGTGCCGCTGGCCCCACCCCCGCCGGAAAGATTCAGCACGCCCGCGTTCACGATCGTGCTGCCGGTGTAGGTCGCCTTCGTCGGAATGCTCAGAACGCCGCTGCCGTCCTTTGTTAGGCCGGTGCTTCCCGCGAGTACGGAGGACACCGTGGCGTCGGAATTGGTGGTGATCTTGGGACCGGTGCCTGCCATCGACAGCGTGCCTCCCGTCACGGTGTAGCCGGTGCTGTTGAAGGTGATGTTGTTCACCGACACCCCGGCCTGGGTAACCGTGCCACCGGTTCCTCCGAAGATGGCTCCGTCCGGCGTGGCGTTGTTTACCCACGCCACGTTGTTGGCGCCGCCGTCGGCGGTCCAGTTACCGAGCGAAGGAGTCGTGTCCCAGGTTCCCGTGCCCCCCGTGATGCTGCCGTTGCCGACGCCCACCGCGCCCGGAGAAATGTCCCAGGTCAGGGTGGCGGATTGGGAGGGAAGGACCGTGATGCTCATGAAGCCGGCCGCAAGGCTCGACGACACGGAGGTTCGATGCAGCGCCGCCAGAAAGCGGTTCCGATAATTGGGTTTCATGGGTTTTTCGGGTTTTAAACCACAACCCTCCGGAATCGGGTTTACGGGGAGGGTCCGCGGGCGTCTTGGGAACGCCGGAACGGGAGGTTTAAGGCGCTAACATTGGCCCTTAGATCTCAAAATACCGCAAGAAAAATGAAATATAGCGACAATAAATGATCTTCGGAGACGAGGCTGTCTTGCTCGCGCTACTTGGTCGTCGTCGTTCGCCCTTGATCTGCATGGAGTGGCGAAAACCGCCTACCGGGACGGGTAGGGGGGCGAAAATGTCGAAACAAGCCGCCTCACTTCAGCATGAACTCCTGCTCCAAGGCGCGGAAGAACTGCTCGCGGCTGCCCGTGCTGCCGTGCATCATCTTCGTTCCTCTTACCAAGAGCTTCGGCAATACGTGCGGTGCTTCCAGATGCCGGTTCGCCGCGCAGATCTTGCGGTAATCTTCCACGTTTGCCGCTAGGATCTCGTCGATCCAGGCATCCTCTTTCAATGGCGTTCCCACTAGCTTCTCGATCGCCCCCCGATCGATCGCCGGTCTCTCGAAGAGCAACTGATGCACCGCGGAAAACTTCTCCGGAGCCACCCTCCAGCACGCCAATGCCAGCCTCGCCAGCTCGCAGGCACGCGGATGGTCGCTGACATTCTCCGGCAGGGCCGGATTGCAATGGCGCTCCAGCGGGCAGGGCAGCACCACCACGCACAGCTCCCCCGGATGCTTCACCATGAACTCGTTTAGATACACATGGAGATTCCTGCACGCATCGCAGGTGTAATCGAAGTAATCCACCACCACCCGCCGCGAGTTGGGATTTCCCACATGCGGCAGCCCCGTAACGTTGTACTCCTTGTTCCCCAAAAAGGTTTCCTTGCGACCTCCTCCCCGGGAATGAACCGGCCCCGAAGATTCGACGATGGCTTGGGATTCCTGATGGGTTTTGGGTGCAGGTCCCAACACCTGTCCTGCCGCAAGGATAACGGTGCCCAGGATGCCAGCTACAAGCGGACCTGCTGAAATCTCACGGCGGTGAAGTCGGAAAATCAGAAGAGCACACCCGAGCCCGATCGCATGGGCCGACAGGCACCAAGGACAGAAGCTGCGTAGGATGAACGCCTGCACGATGCCGAACCAGAGCGCGGCTGCTGCTAGAGCAGTTCCCAAACCCAGAAGCGCGCTTCTCGATGGCTTGAAGGTGAAGAAAAGGAGGGCAGCGTAGAGTAGCAGAGAGAGGGCGCTGACCGGGA
Source organism: Luteolibacter rhizosphaerae (assembly GCF_025950095.1). Classification (NCBI taxonomy): domain Bacteria; kingdom Pseudomonadati; phylum Verrucomicrobiota; class Verrucomicrobiia; order Verrucomicrobiales; family Verrucomicrobiaceae; genus Neoluteolibacter; species Neoluteolibacter rhizosphaerae. The sequence continues at coordinate 203,047 of NZ_JAPDDR010000006.1, forward strand.
TCAGAAACCACTGCGACCACTTCGAGCCGAGAACGTTTGCACAAGCGGATCCGGCACCACAGCCTGCGAGGTAGCTGATCTCACCCGTGACCTTTTGCGTCAGGAGCCAGGCGCTCAGCGCGATCCCGGCCAAGAAGAGCAACCGCAGCAGGATCATGGGCTATCGGGCAAGAGCCTTGGCGATCTCCATCCACTCGTCGGCCAGCGAAAGTCCCTTCGGAGGCACCGGTTTGCGGGCGCGGGCATACCAGTAAGCGGCATTGCCGAGGTCACCTTCCTCGCGATGCAGCCAAGCGTGGATCCAAGCTCCGGCGGGATCCGGGAGATCTTGGCAGGCATCGTGCGCCTGATCCCAACGGCCAGCCCGTGCGAGCCAGAGGACTCTCAATTCTTCCGGCAACCCGGCAGGCGGGTTGCTGTCTTCGGTGGCGGATTTGGCAAGATTTTCAGCTTCCATGGGAATGAAACGCCTCGCAAATCGCCTCTTTAACCCCTTTTTTCAAGCCTGTCATGAAAGCCCGGACCTTCCTTTTTCTTCTCACCGCCTCGTCCCTCTCGGCCGGAGAGCTACCGCAACTGACCGCGAAGCCGTATCTGGGGCAGTATGTCGGTCTGGATACCCGGGACTTCCGCTTCGTGGTCAAGAGGGGCGGCGAGGCGCTGATCACTCCTTCGAAGAAGGGCGGGGATTTCATCAACGACCGCTATTCGATCAAGCTGGTGCCGCTGATTGAGGAGGTGCTGCCCGATGGCAAGGTGGTGGGGAAGTTTGTTCCGGAGACCGGCTGGGAGGCGGTGACGCCCGCGGCGGAGAATCCGAAGAAGGTGACCTACCGCGGCACGAGTTCCGGTGGAGCGACCTTCGAGGTGAATATCGAGATCGACGGGGGGAAGATCGCGGCGGGGGGACGGCTTTTGGAGAAGGGATCGCTGAAAAATCCGCGGTTCGTGATCCGGGCCCAAGTTCCGAATGTTTATCAGTACGACCGGGACGAGAAGAAGCGGTTGGAGAAGAGCAAGAAGGATCGGATCGATCTGGTGCGGGCGGATGGCAAGAAGCTGAAGCTGGATGTGAACACGCCGCTGGATGCGGAAGGCAAGGAGACGAACGGGACGGGGATCGTGGAGGCGCGGGTGGAAATGGCGGGATATGGGGGTCACAAGATCGAACTGGTGGCGGGTACGAGCGGGGTATTCGAGTTTTGGAACCGTGGTGAGGGTGCTTTATACGAGGGTTTTACCCTGGGGTGGAGGCATGATCCGGCGAAGGATCCGGAGGGGAAGGGGCGGCTGAGCGTGCAGTTGAAGTAGCTCAGTACACCGGAGCACACAAAGCTGGCTCCCAGTACACCACGTACCCACTTTTTGCGTGGCGGGTCCCTTTTGCTTGATTTTCAAGGGGCATTTCGGCTACCTTCGTGGTCGGAATTTTGAGAATTTCGCCGCAATGGGTGTTTTGAAGTGCGTTTTAAAATGGCCCAAATCTTTGAAAATAAGCACTTTAAAATTTTATTCGGAGCTGTTGGATTTTAAATTGACGGTCAGAGTGTACTTTGGTGTAGTTGGCGGCACTTCAGCGACACTTTCGCTTCCTGAATGTCCTCCGCCCTCCACGAGAGTCACTTCGACTACAAGATGGACCCCAAGTTCCGGGTTTCCATCCCAGTCGATTGGCGCCCGGAGACGGAGGAGACGGCGATCCGCTTGCAGCTCTCGAAAGAACACGAGCTGCCGGTGATCAAGGTCTTCAGCGAAGTGGAGTTCGATAAGAAGTTCGAGGCGGTGGAGAAGAGCGATCTGACCCCTGCCAAGAAGCAACAGATCGTCGGTCATCTGCGGATGATGTCGAAGAAGGCCACCGTCAGCAGCCAAGGCAAACTCACCGTCCCGAAGGACTGGAGCGAGAAGATCGGGCTGAAGGCGGACGGTCCGGTGATCCTCGCCGGCCGCGGCCCCTTCTACATGCTTTGCACGCAGGAGACCTTCGACCGGATCACGGACATCGAGCTCGGTATGGACGACGGCGACCTCGGAGTCCTCTAAGACAGTTTCCCCACGACTTTCACCCACCCCAAAGACAAAGCGACAACATGCTGTTCGCCCATCCAACCCCGGCATCCGCACAAGGCGGGCCCGCGACACCCATCGCGGGATGCAGCCGGGTGCCGGGGTTGGGCTTCATTTTCCCATCGGGACGGACCGGCGCACTCGGGACAGCGCGCCTCTTCGTTCCTATCCATACGGCCGTCCGACCTGCATTCCATGGCTGGTTGGCAGGGCGGCGGCCGGAGACTTTCCTGGCTGGGCGGAAAGGGTTTCTCGGGACAGGACCCTTTTCGCTTCTTGAACCGGTGATCCGCGCGGCTTCTGGCTGGTTGTCCGCGCGGGTCGCCGGTGACTTTCAGCAACAATTTCCATGCGGACGGACCAGCGCACTCGGGACAGCGCGCTCTTCCGTCCACTTCCATACGGCTGTCCGTTCCGCATTCCATGGCTGGTTGGCGGAGCGGCGGCCGGAGACTTTCCTGGCTGGGCGGAAGGGGTTTCTCGGGACAGTACCCCTTTCGCTTTTCAACTCGGCGGTTCGCGCAGCTTCTGGCTGGTTGTCTGCGCGAACCCCCGACACTTTCCATGCGGACGAACCGGCGTACTCGGGACAGCGCGCCTTTTCGTCCATTTCCCAAACGGCTGTCCGTTCCGCGTTCCTTGGCTGGTTGGCGGAGCGGCGGCCGTTGGTAGATTTCCAAGACCAGAACGAAGCGGCGGAACCCTCCGCCTACCATCTCTCCGTGCTTCCCGAGGAAGTGAACGAGTGGATGCAGGCCGGGGAGGGGATGCACATCATCGACGGCACGCTCGGCGGCGGCGGGCATAGCGAGGCCTTCCTGAAGGCTGGCGCTCAGGTGCTCGGCGTCGACCGCGATCCGGAGGCGCTGGCCTTCGCGAGCAAGCGGCTGGCGAAGTATGGCGATCGTTTCCGCACCTGGCAGGGCAACTTCGCAGATCTCCGGGACATCCCCGAGGTCCGGGGGGATAGCAGAGCCAATGGCCTGCTTTTGGACCTCGGGGTATCCTCCCGGCAACTCGACGCCGCGGAACGGGGTTTCTCGTTCCGCGGCGCCGGACCGCTGGACATGAGGATGGGGCCTTCCTGTCCCTTCGATGCCGCACACGTGGTGAACACTTGGGCGGAAGCGGAGCTGGTGAAGATCTTCCGCGAGCTGGGCGAAGAACCCCAGGCGCGCCGGATCGCCGCCGCGATCGTGAAGCGCCGCGCCAACCGCAACTTCGAAACCACCACGGACCTGGCCGAGTGCATCGAGAAGGAAATCGGGCGCCACGGCCGGATCCACCCTGCTACCAAAACCTTCCAAGCAATCCGCATGGTGGTGAACGACGAGCTCGGTTCACTGCAGCGTGCGCTTGAGAATTCGATCCATCTCCTGAAGCCGGGCGGCCGGCTTCTGGTCATCACTTTCCATAGCCTGGAGGACCGCATGGTGAAGCAGTTCATGCAGCACCGCGCGAAGCCCTTCATCGACCGGCCCGACTGGCCGGAACCGCGGCCGAATCCCGACTGGTGCTTCCGGCTGCCTGTTAGAAAAGCCATCGCCGCCGGCGAGAAAGAACTCCGAATCAACACCCGGGCCCGCAGTGCCAAACTGCGGGTCGCCGAGCTTCTGGATCCCAGCTCCTCACCCCGATGAACCGACTCCGCTCCGAACCGAAGACCCACATCTCCGTTTTCATCACGCTCTTCCTCGCCGCACTGGTGATGGTGGGCGGCGGCATTCTCCACGCGGTCTACAAGAACAAGCAGGTGCGCACGGTGCGCCTGATCGACGAGGCCGAGAAACGGATGGAGCAAACCCAGGTGAAGATCCGCATGGTGGACGTGCGGATGGACAAGCTGCTGGACCGCTACGAGATGCGGGAGCGGCTGAAATTCTCCGGCTCCGCTTTGGTGGATGCCACGCCTTCCGACATCGAAGTGGTTGAAAAAGCCGCGAGCGAACAAGAGGTCGCGGCGATCCGCGATTAGGCATGAAGACACGCGCTTTCCAATCCCGCTGCCTCGCGCTGTGCTCGGTCATTGTGGCCGGGCTCAGTTTGCTTTCGGTGCGGCTGTTCCAGATCCAGGTCTGGGATCGCAAACAGGTGGTCGGAAAGAGCAATCCATTCGACCAGGCCGAGGTGCTGCCCGGCTTGCGGGGGAAGATCGTGGACCGCAACGAGGAGGTGCTGGCGAAGAGCATGCCGGTGGGCTCGGTGTATGCGGACATCATGCATCTCACCGGCCCCAAGGAGATGGCCACCGTGATTGCGTTCGAGCGGGTGAGCCAGCTGCCGGGCTGGGACCAACTGGATGGCGAGAAACGCCGCCGACGGGTGAGTGCCGAGCGTAGCGAGATTCTCGGGACCCTGGCTGCCGCCGATGACGAAGAGTCGCAAGCGATCAAGGATTCCATCCGGGAAGCAGCGCTGGCGCGAATCGTAAGCCTGCTGGCGCGACCGCTAGGGATGCGTCGCGAGGATCTGCGCAAGGCGCTGATCGAGGGTATCGGAAAGAAGACCAAGGGCGAGTTCGCCATTGCAAAGAATCTTCCGGACGACGTGGCGCGGTTGGTCCAGGAGACGATCGACCAGCATTGGCTTGAAGGAGTGTTCCTGCGATACGGGCACCGCCGCTGGTATACTTCGGAGAACATGGCGACCCACATCGTGGGTTACACCGGCGAGGTGGAGGAGAAAGGCCCGACGGGCCGGCCTTCGTACCGCCAGATCGGCAAATTCGGGATCGAATCGTCCATGGAGGAATACATGGCCGGGCGGGATGGCGTGCGCATCGAGCGCCGCGATCCGAGCGGCATGCGGATCCCGGGTGAATCCCAGTCGGTAACGCCGCCGCGTCCGGGGCTCAATATCCAGCTCACGCTGGACATGGGAATCCAGGCGATCGTGGAGGAGGAGCTTGATGCGGGCTTGACCCAGTTCAAGAGCGAGCGCGGCTGCGCGATCGTGATGGACCCGGACACCGGCGAGATCCTCGGCATGGCGAGCCGTCCCCACTTCAATCTCAACCGCCTCGACAACCTCGATGTGGCGGGCTCGAACTTCGCGCTGCAGGCGATCTACGAGCCGGGTAGTACCATCAAGATCGTGGCTGCCGGTGCGGCGCTGAACGAAAAACTGGTGGCCCCGCAGACTTCGATCTTCTGCCACAACGGTTACTACAAGCAGGGCTCCGTGCTGGTGGAGGACCGCGACCACCCTTACGGCTATCTGACGGTCGAAGGCATCCTCCAGAAGTCGAGCAACATCGGCTCCTACAAGCTGGCGCAGCAGCTCGGCATGGGCCGCTTCTACGACTACATGGGCAAGTGGGGATACGGGAAGAAGACCGGCATCCTGCTGAGCGGCGAGAGCCGCGGCGTGATCCGGAATACCGGCAACCCGACCGACTTCTCCCGCGCCGCCTATGGCTATGCGCTGGCGGTAACGCCGCTGCAAGTGGCATCCGCCTACTGCGTGGTGGCGGGCGATGGCAAGCTGCGCAAGCCGCAGATCGTCCGCTCGATCATTGCGAACGACGGTACCGTGGTGCAGAAGTTCGAACCGGAAACCACGGCAACCGTGCTGCGTCCCGAAACCGCGAAGGCGATGCGCAAGGCGCTGGAGAAAGTGACCGGCGAAGGCGGCACCGCCAAGCTGGCCCGGGTGCCAGGATACCTGGTGTGCGGCAAGACCGGCACCGCGCGACGGATCAAGGACGGGAAATACCAGATGCACAACTACGTGGCCTCCTTCGCTGGCATGATGCCCGCGAATGATCCTGCCTTCGTGTGCGTGGTGGTGATCGATGATCCGAAGCTCACCACCGGGGGGAACCCCTATGGCGGTCTCGTGGCCGCTCCGATTTTTGCCAATATCGGCCGCCGTGTGGCGGCGCACATGAACCTCACGCCCACCGAGCCGGTGGGTGAGGGAAAAGACAAGCTTGCCGGAACCAAAGACCAGTGATCCTACGCGACCTCATCGCCCTGTTTGACCGCCCGCTCGCCACGGGCAATCTCGACGTCGAAGTTTCCGCCGTCACCTCGGACTCACGCCTGGTAGGACCGGGGACCGTATTCGTAGCCGTGCGCGGCGAGAGCCGGGACGGGCGCATGTTCATCCCGACAGCCTTGGAGAACGGGGCGGTGGCGATCGTCGCCGATTCCGCTTCCGAGACCGGGCATCCGGAGGAGGTGGCGTATGTCCATGTCAACGATACCCGTCGCGCGCTGGCAGTCGCCGCCGCGGCCGTGGCCGGCGAGCCATCGAAGAAGCTCAAGCTGGTCGGCGTGACCGGCACCAACGGCAAGACCACCACCGCATTCCTGATCCATCACCTGATGAAGCGCAGCTGGCACCGTGCCGGACTGCTGGGCACCGTGCTGGTGGACGACGGTGAAGAAGCGACGCCCGCGAACTTCACGACGCCGGGCCCGGTGGAGCTGAATGGTTTCCTCGCCCGCATGGCGGACCACGGTTGCCGCGGTGCCGCCATGGAAGTGTCCTCGCACGGCATCGATCAACTGCGCGTCCACGGGATCGCCTTCGATGCCGCGATCTTCAGCAATCTCACGCAGGACCATCTGGACTACCACGGCACGCTGGATGCCTATGCGGCCACGAAGTTTTCCTGGTTCGAATCGCTCGCCGCGGATCCGCTCGGCAAGAAGCCGGTGGCGGTGATCAACACGGACGACGGCTACGGCGAGAAACTGGTGGCCCTGCTGGGCGACAAGCTGCCGATGATCCGCTACGGCTTCAACGTTCACTGCGACTTCCGCGCGAACAACTTCAAGCAGAGCGCCCGCGGGATGGAGTTCGAACTGACGGCGAAGGGCAAATCCTATCTGGTGCGCTCGCCGTTGATCGGACGCTTCAACGTTTACAACACGCTGGCCGCATTGGCCGGGGCGAGTGCGGTGAAGGTGCCGCTGCGCGAAGCGGTGGCGGCGATGGCCGAGGCTCCGCAAGTGCCGGGCCGGATGGAACACTGCGGGACCCGCGATGGCGTGAGCGTCTTCGTGGACTACGCCCACACCCCGGACGCGCTGGAGAATGCCTGCCGCACGCTGAAGGAATTGAATCCTTCCCGCCTGATCACGGTCTTCGGCTGCGGTGGCGACCGCGACCGCGGCAAGCGCCCGCTGATGGGCCACGCCGCCGCGACCTACAGCGATGCTTGCATCCTGACTTCCGACAACCCGCGCAGCGAAGATCCCGAGGCGATCCTCAAGGAGATCGAGGCAGGGATGGGCAGCGCCCGCTACCGTTCGGTGGTGGACCGCGCTGAGGCGATCCGCATCGCGATCCACGCTGCGGGGAAGGGCGACATCGTCCTGATCGCGGGCAAGGGTCACGAGCCCTACCAGCAATTCGCCGACCGCACGATCGACTTCGACGACCGCCGCGAGGCGCGCCGCGCGCTTGCCGAACGTCCTGAAGAACCCCGCAAGCGATGATCCCGATCGACGCCAGCACCCTAGCCCGACATGCCGGAGGCGAGCTCGCCGCCGGACGGGGTGACGTGCTTGCGAATTCGGTTTCGACCGACACCCGCACGATTCCGGCTGGCTCAGTATTTTTCGCCCTGCGTGGCGAACGCTTCGATGCGAACGACTTCGCCGCGCAAGCAATCGCCGCCGGCGCTTCGATCGTGGTGGTCGAGCGCTGGGAAGGTGAAGCACCCGCGAATGCCGCGGTGGTCCGCGTGGGCGATAGCCTGGCGGCGCTACAGCGCTTCGCAGCCTGGTATCGCCGCCAACTGGCGATCCCGGTGATCGGGATCACCGGTTCCAATGGCAAGACGAGCACGAAGGACTTCACGGCCGCTGCGCTGGCACAGGCCTTCGAGGTCTGTGCGACCCGCGGCAACCTGAACAATCACATCGGCGTGCCTCTGAGCGTGCTTTCGCTCGAGGCGACGCATACCGCGGCGGTCTTCGAGATGGGCATGAACCATCCGGGCGAGATCGCCCCGCTGTGCGAGATCGCGCGGCCGAGGCTGGGGATCATCACCAACATCGGCACCGCCCATATCGAACACATGGGAAGCCGCGAATCGATCGCGGAGGAGAAGGGGGCGCTGGCCCGCTCCCTGCCGGAGGATGGAGCGCTGTTCATTCCCGCGGGCTGTGATTTTCACGACTACTTCAAGCGTCGTACCAAGGCGAAGGTGATCGCGGTGGGGAACGGTCGCGGTGTGATCCGTGCCGAAGAAGTCTCCCAAGCCGAGGGTCGCAGCCACTTCACGCTGGTGATCGATGGCCAATCCCCGGCACGGGTGGAGCTGCCGGTTACCGGGAAGCACATGATCACGAACGCCCTGCTGGCTGCGGGCGCGGGCTGGTTCCTGGGCATGTCCAGCGAGCAGATCGCCGCGGGGCTATCCTCCACCGTGCTGACGAGCGGGCGTCTGCGGCGCTTCGTTTCGGGCGGGATCACGATCTTCGACGACACCTACAATGCGAACCCGGAGTCCATGGCCGCGGCGATCGACACGCTGGCGGAGACTCCTCTAAGCGAGGCAAGCGGCCGCCGCATCGCGGTGCTCGGCCGGATGGGCGAGCTCGGTCCGCATGCGCCGGAAGCCCATCTGCGGGTGGGGCGTCTGGCGGCCGAGCGAGGCCTGCAAGTGGTGACGGTGGGTGAAGGTTCGCAGGGCATCGCGGAAGGCGCGGGTGCTGCCGAACACTTCGCCGATGGTGAAGCGGCAGCTGCTTGGCTGGCCGGCCATGCCAAGCCGGGTGATGTCGTTCTCTTCAAGGCGAGCCGGAGTGCTGCCATCGAGCGCGTGATGAACCAGGCATTCCCTTCCCGAGACTAATTTCATGCTGTACGCGATTTACGAATGGTGGAAAGCGGCCTTCGAGGCCGAGAAGCTGGCCGGTGTGCAAGAGTGGGCTCATACCTTCTCTTTCCTGAACCTGCTCAGCTACATCACCTTCCGTGCGGCGCTGGGTTGCTTGCTGGCCTTCGTGCTGAGCATCATCGTGGGCCCGCGGGTGATCCGCCGGCTGATCTCGCTGAAGGTGGGCCAGCCGATCCGCACGGCGGACGAGGTGCACAAGCTGGCCGAACTGCATGGCGGCAAGGTGGGCACGCCGACGATGGGCGGCGTGCTAATCCTCGGTTCGGTCCTGATCTCGGTCTTCGTCTGTGCGCGTCCCTTGAATCCCTTCGTGGCCGTCTGCTCCTGCACGATGGCCGCGCTGGGTTTGCTGGGCTTCTGCGACGACTACAAGAAGGTGAAGCAGAAGAAGTCCGACGGCGTGAGCGCGCGGACCAAGCTTTTCTGGCAGCTGGTGGTGGCGGTGGTTGCGGCGAGCTTCATCTATTTCAAGAAGGAGATCTCGGGCTTCGGCGCGAGTCCGGAGGAAATCCAGAAGAACCTGGCCGGCTTCAGCCTGGGCAAGGATTTCCTCGGGATCGGAGAGGTCTGCTTCCCGCTCTACAAGACCGAGGGGGGCAAGAGCAGCATCATCGATCTGGGGATCCTGATCATCCCCTTCTTCGCCGCGGTCATCATCGGGTGCTCGAATGCGGTGAACCTGACCGATGGTCTGGATGGACTGGCCACGGGCTGCACGATCACGGTGGCGCTGGCCTACGGCATCCTGGCCTATCTGGCGGGCCATTTCTACATGGCCACCGATTACCTGGTGATCCCCTACAACCGCTATGTGGGTGAGCTCGCGGTGCTGCTACTCTCATTGGCCGGGGCGGGATTCGGCTTCCTGTGGTTCAACTGCCACCCGGCAAAAGTCTTCATGGGTGATACCGGCTCGCTGGCCATCGGCGGCGCGCTGGGGACGGCGGCGATCTGCGTGAAGCAGGAACTGCTGCTGGTCATCATCGGCGGTGTCTTCGTGATGGAGGCGATGTCGGTGATGTTGCAGGTGGGCAGCTTCAAGCTGCGGAAGAAGCGCATCTTCGCGATGGCGCCGATCCACCATCACTTCGAGCTGCGCGGCTGGCACGAAAGCCAAGTGATCATCCGCTTCTGGATCATGTCCATCATGCTGGCCCTCTTCGGCCTGGCCCTTCTCAAGATCGTCTGATGTCCCTCAAAGGAAAAGCCGTAGTCATTCTCGGAGCCGGCCGTAGCGGTCGCGCTGCCGCGGCGCTGGCCCTGCGCGAGGGAGCGGAGGTGCGTGTCCACGATGCGAAGTCGATTGATGGAATGCCGGAAGGCGTGAGCCTGACTCCGAATGCGACGGAGGAAACCGGCCGGGCGACATCCTGCGATCTGCTGGTGGTGAGCCCGGGCATCGATACTTTCGGTCCCTTGGTCGCGGCGTATTCGGAATCGGCGAGCGAGGTGATCGGGGAAACCGAGTTTGCGGCCCGCTACTATACGGGTCGTATCATCGGGATCACCGGTACGAACGGCAAGACGACGACGACGGAACTGGTCGACCGCATCCTGCGGGCGGGCGGCTACGACTCGATGCCCTGCGGGAACTACGGTACGCCCTTTAGCGAGGTGGTGCTGCGCGAGCCGGTGCCGACGGCGGTAGCGCTGGAGCTGAGCTCCTTCCAACTCGAGACGATCCGCACGCTGCGCCCGGATGTCTCGATCTGGCTGAACTTCGCGCCCGATCACATGGACCGCTACCCGACGGTGCAGTCCTACTTCGATGCGAAGTTCCGGATTTTCGAGAACCAGAGCGAAGCCGAGACAGCGGTGGTGCGGACAGGTGAGAAACTGCCGCCGATCAAGCCCAAGCGGGTGAGCTTCTCGACCGAGGATTCGTCCGCAGATTGGTTCTCCGACGGCCGCCAGCTTTACCGCAAGGGCGAGCCGGTCTTCGATCTCGAATCGACCACGCGCATGCGGGGCCTGCACAATGCGGAGAACGCGATGGCGGCCATCGCCGCCTGCGAGGCCATCGGGATCTCGCTCGATGCGGCGCGCCAGGCGCTCAACGGCTATGCTCCGCCACTGCACCGCTGCGAGCTGGTGCGCACGCTGGATGGGGTGGAGTATCTCAACGATTCCAAGGCTACCAACCTGCATGCGCTGGAAAGCGCGCTGCGCTCGCAGACCCGCCCTGTGGTCCTGATCGCGGGCGGCAAGGAGAAGGGTCTGGACTATGCACCGGTGGTGCCGCTGCTGGAGAAGAAGGCGGTGGCCGCGGTGACCTACGGCCAGATCGGCGAGCCGCTGGCCGGGATCTTCTCCGCCGCGGTGCCGGTCGAGCGTGCTGTCACTCTTGCGGAAGCGGTGGCCGCCGCCCGTCGGCTCGCTCCGCGGGGTAGCACCGTCCTGCTTTCACCGGGTACCTCCTCATTCGATCAATTCTCCGGCTATGAGCAACGGGGAGATGTCTTTCGTGAACTAGTTCTCAACCTTCGCTGATTCGCACCCATGAAATTGTCCAGTCTGACCGTCAAGCGCCGCCCGGTGAAGAAGGGTGCCTTCCGCACCTACTTCGCGAACATTGTCCGCAGCAAGAAGCACCGCGCCTCCACCGCAGCCGCACCGGTGCCGGAAGTGGATGGCGATGTGCCGAACCTGGGCATTGCCCGCGCACTGGTGGTGATCCTCGTGATCCACGTGGTGGCGATCGCCGGTATCTTCGCGCACAGCCATTGGTTCGAAGAGCCGGAGCAGGAAGCCGCCGTGACCGCGGCGAAGGCGGAGATCCAGCCGGCGAAGGCGCTGCCGGATTCGTCCACGCCGCTGCCGCAAGTGGGTGAGGATGACGGCATCCACATCGTGCGTGCGGGTGATACCTACGCGAGCATCGCGGCTGCAGCCGGGGTGAAGGAAGAAGATCTGCGCAAGGCGAACGACAACATCGAGCTGCGCGCGAGCCGCATCCTGCGCCTGCCGGCACGCACCATCGTGGCGGTGGAGCCGGACGAGCTGCGCCGCCTGGGAGATGGCAGTGCGGTGCACGAGCCGGAAGTGGTGAACGCCGATCCGCTGCGCACGGCTCCGCCGATGGTGGAGACCGCCGCCGCGAGCCAAGCGGTGCTGGTGAAGCCTGCGCTGACGCGCCCGACGGGCAATAGCGAAGCCGCGAACTTCGAGCCCCGCTCGACGATGAATACGGAGGTGCAGGAAGCGCCTCCGGCACGCAGCGCCACGAAGTACACCGTGAAATCCGGCGATACCTTCTGGAAGATCGCGAACGCCAACAAGACGACCCCGGCGGCGATCATGAAAGCCAACCGTATTTCCGACCCGAAGAAGCTCAAGGTGGGCATGCAGCTCACCCTCCCCTGATACCCCCCATGCACCGTAGCGCCTCTATCATTCTCTGCACCGCCGTCGCGGCACTGGTCGTTCTCGGTCTGGTCATGCTGACCAGTACGAGTGCGTGGGTGAAGAACGTGGAGTATGAATACAAGCTGCTGGTGCGGCAGGGTGTGATGGTGGGTGTCGGTTTGATCGGGGCCTGCGTGGCATCGCGGGTGAACCCGATGTGGATGAGGAAAGCGTGGCCGGTGGCCCTGGCGGCGACTTGCGTGCTGCTGGCCCTTTGTTTCGTCCCGGGTTTCGCGAAGCCGGAGTTCGGTGCGAACCGCTGGATCCAGATTCCGCTGCTGGGGCAGTTCCAGCCCTCGGAGCTGGCGAAGATCGTGATCGTGATCGCGATGGCGGCATGGTTTGCGCGCTGGCAGACGGAGACGGGGACTTTCTGGCGTGGCTTCGTGATCCCGGGTGTGATCATCGCGATCCCGATCGGGTTGATCGCGATCGAGACGGACGTGGGTTCGGCGCTTTCACTGTCGGTGACGGCGGGGGCGATTTTCTTTTGCGTGGGGACGCGGCTCTTCTACCTGGTGCCGACGGCGCTGGCGGGGATCGGCGGGGCGGTGTGGTTCGTGCACTCGAACGACAACCGTTGGTCGCGGATCGTGGCCTGGCTGGATCTGGAGCAGCACCAGCTGGGCAAGGGCATGCAGCAATGGCGTGCGCTGCTGGCCTTCGGCAACGGTGGCCCGGATGGCGTGGGGCTGGGGAATGGCAGCGAGAAATTCGGCACGCTGACCTTCGCCTACAGCGACTTCATTTTCCCGGTGGTGGGTGAGGAACTAGGCCTGCCCTTCACGCTGGGGACGGTGCTCTGCTACGTGGTGATCGCGGTGTGCGGGTGTTCGATCGCGATGCAGGCCGCCACCATTTTCGACCGCTGCATGGCGATCGGGCTGACTTGCATCGTGGTGGTGCCGGCGATGGTGAACATCGCGGTGACGACGGCGGCATTTCCGAATGACGGCTTGCCGCTGCCGTTTGTGAGCTTCGGCGGCACGAGCTTGCTGATCTCGCTGGGGGCGATCGGGCTGTTGTGCGGGATTCACCGGCGTTCGCGACCGGCGGAGTATCGACAGCTGCCGGTGGCAGGGATGAGGTCGTATGCGGTGAAGCTGTGAGCCGGGTGCGGAGCTGAGAAGGTCGGCTCCGGTTTTTCTTGCGATCCTCTTGGAACGAAAAAAGCCGCCCGGCACGAGGCCGGACGGCTTTTCAGGATCGTTTGCCTATCCTCAGGCGGCAGCCTTCGACTTCTTGTCGAGAGCGGCCTTGGCCTGGGCGATGATGGCGGAGAACGCGGCGGCGTCCTTCACTGCCAGATCGGCGAGGATCTTGCGGTCGGCTTCGATGCCGGCAGCATTGAGACCTTCGATGAAGCGGGAGTAGGTCAGGCCCTCGTTGCGGGTCGCAGCGCTGATACGCTGGATCCACAGGCGGCGGAACTGGCCCTTGCGCTTCTTACGGTCACGATACTCATAGGTCATCGCCTTGCGGACGGCGTCCTTGGCGTAACGGAAGAGCTTCGAGCGGAAACCGCGGAAGCCTTTGGCGCGGAGCAGCACCCGCTTGCGGCGGGCACGTGAAGCCGGGCTGTTGGTGGCGCGTGGCATGTTTTCTTTTTGGGTCGGACAGGCCGTTGGTTCTAGTTACCTCCCTCAGTCTCGCTTGTCCGGCAGTACCCTTACGGGTCAGGCTGAGATGGAGGCCGTCCGAGGCGCGGACGGGGGCGCGGATTGTTGCTTCGCTTAATGGAACGGAAGGTTTTCCTTCACGTTCTTGATGTCGGCGTCGGAGACAAGGGCGGAATGGGTGAGATTCCGTTTGCGCTTGCGGTTCTTGCACTGGAGCAAGTGCCGGGCGCCTTGCTTCCGGCGCAGAACCTTACCGGTTCCTGTCACCTTGAAACGCTTGGCAACAGCCTTTCGAGTCTTTGCTTTTCCTGAGACGCGTGGCATGGGGCGGCGAAACTAGGGGGAGGGCCCGGGTTGGCAAGGCAAAAGCGTCCTGTTGCGGGCAAAATTTGAAAATTCGGGGGTTGGGGCGGGGGATTCTGTAAAAGTAGGGCGGGGCTTGACCGGCGGAGCGGGTCCCCGGTTTGCTGCGCGGGTGGATTCGATCACGCAGGCGGCACTGGGGGCGGTAGTGGGGGAGCTGGTGCTGGGGCGGCAGATCGGCCGTCGGGCGCTGGGCTGGGGGGCGCTGTTCGGGACGATCCCGGATCTGGATGTGATTTTCACGCCGCTGCTGGATACGGCGCGGACGTTGCGCTGGCACCGGGGGATCTCCCACTCGTTGATCTTGATGGTGTTGGTGTCGTGGTGGCTGGCCAAGCCGCTGGCGAAGCGCTGGAAGAAGGACAAGGTGACGCCGCAGCGGGCGGGGCTGTTTGTTTTCCTGGCGTGGAGCACTCACGTGCTGATCGACGTTTTCACGGTGTACGGGACGCGGATCTTCGATCCCTTTTCGGGCTATCCGGTTTCGACGGACAATCTGTTCATCATCGATCCGATCTTCACGCTGCCGCTGCTGGTGGCGATCGTGATCGGGCTTTTCGTGCAGCCGAAGGACTGGAAGAAGGGGAAGGGGATCCGCTCGGCGTGGTGGTGTTTGGGGATCAGTTGTTTTTATGTGGGCCTGAGCTTCTGGGCGAAGCATGTGGTGAGCAAGCAGGTGGAGGGGGATCTGGCGCGGCGGGGGGTGAGCTGGCAGCGGCGGATGGAAGGGCCGAGTGCGTTCAATATCCTGCTGTGGCGGGTGGCGGTGGAGCGGCAGGGGGAGATCTGGATCGGGTATCGCTCGGTGTTCGACGATCCGAAGCTGCCGGTGCGCTGGGTGATCGTGCCGAAGGGGGAAGCCGCGATGGCGAAATATGCGGAGGAGCGGGAGGTGAAGACGATCCGGGAGTTCTCGAAGGGCTGGTGGATCGCGCGGGAGGCGCCGGGGGGGATCTGGCTGGCGGATTTGAGATTCGGCGAGGGACGGGTGTGGGACGAACGGGGGGTGGCACTGCGGCCGACCTTTGCCTGGACCTTCGAAGCGGGGGCGGAGAAGGACCGGCTGCACCAGAAGTCTCCGGAATCCCGCGGCGGGACGGAGATGCTGCGGCGGATGTTCCGGCGGATTTTCGGGGAGACGGATGCGATGGATTCGTCCGGCGGGAACTCGATGCCGCGGTTGATCGGGAACCCGGGGGTGATCCAGGAATATCTCTCCGGGGAGCGCTGAAGCCGGGGATTGGGGATTGATGCGCCCGGCGATTCATGGCCCCTTGTGGGCAAATGAAGGACAGTTGTTTCGCCCCCGTTTCCCGCCGCCGATTCCTTGCCGCCGGGGGAGCCTTTTTCGGGGCGACCTTGGCCGGTCGCGCGGCCGCCGAGCGCCGGGGCAAGACCGTTTCGATCTTCCACACCACCGACCTGCACGGGCACATCCTGCCGACGCATACCTACGAAGGGCTGGGCGATGTCGGCGGCTTCGCGCGCTGCGCCACCCAGATCAAGCGCTGGCGGAAGGAGTTCCCGGACTCGCTGCTGGTGGACATCGGGGATGTCTATCAGGGCACGCCGGTCGGACTGAATACCGGCGGCAAGATCATGATCGAGCTCTTTAACAAGCTTGAGTACGATGCCTGGGCGCTAGGCAACCACGACTTCGACTGGGGCCGTCCGAACCTGGAAGAGGTGCTGGTGGCTTCGAAGAGCCCGGTGCTGACGGGTAATATCAGCATCGATGGCAATCTGTCCGGCAGCGCGCCCGGGCCGTGGGAAAAGGTGAAGCCGTGGATCGTGAAGGAAGTCGGCGGTTTCCGGATCGGTCTCGTCGGCATCGTCACGCCGGGGCTGCCGTACTGGCTCACACCCGATACCTTGGGCGGGGTGGAGGTGCTCAATCCGGTCGAGTCGCTGCGGCAGAGCCTCGAGGAGATCAAGGCCGAGAAGCCGGATGCGATCGTGGTGCTCGGGCATCTCGGCTTCCGCTTCCAGGACGACTTCGCGAATCCCGTGAGGCAGATGCTCACGGAAGTGGAGGGAGTCGATGTGCTCCTCGCCGGGCACACGCACCAGGACCAGCCTTCGTGGATGTCCGGGCGGGTGCTCTGCACGCAGGCGAATTATTTCGGCATCCATTGCGGGCGGGTGGATCTCACCTTCGACAAGGAGAGCCGCAAGCTGATCGAGCGGCGTGCCTTCACGGTGCTGATGGATTCCCGCTTCGAGCTCGACAAGGAGGTGATGGAGATCGCCAAGCCGGAGCTGGCGAAGGCGGACCAGGACATGAAGCGGAAGGTCTGCACGGTGAAGGCGGAGATCCCGGCGGCCGGTGTGGCACCGCTCTTCTGCCAGGCCTTCGCGACCGCGCTGGAGAAGGCCGGATCGCCGGTGGAGGGGGTCTTCCACGGCACCTTCGGCAAGGATCCGATCCTGCCGGGGGAGAAGACGGTGGCCGATTGCTGGGAGCTGCTGCCCTACGAGAACGGCATGGTGGTGGCGGAGCTCACGCCTGCCGAACTGGTCACGATCGTTTCGGAAGACCGCGGCCAGCGTTTGCTCTGGCCCTTCGAGATCGAGCTCAGCCCTTCCGGCGAGACGAAGAAGTTCCTCTTCCAAGGCCAGCCGGTCGATCCGGCGCGGAGATACCGCATCGGCTTCAACAGCTACGACGGGCAATCGGGCGGGCAGCGGCTGCTGCGCCTGAACGAGATCCTGATGAAGCCGGAGAGCCGCCGCCGCGAGGTGCCTGTGGCGACAAGGCAGGCCTTGATCGATTATCTTTTGGAGAAGAAGGAGATTTGAGGGATCGTCAGCAGTCGAGTGATTCCTCGAAGGGGTCGTGGTTCATGATCTCGATGAGATCCCTGACGAGGTCGCCGGTCGGCATCGTCGCGAGCAGGAAGTTCCGGAACCCTCTGGCAAGGGATACCGCTTTCGTAATTAGTGTGTTCTCGGGGAGAGATATGAGAGACTGCGTAGCGTCATGGTCACCTTGTCTCTCCGTCTATAAGGGACAACAAAGGAGAGGCCCAGCATGAACATCGCCGCCTAGAGTCTGATCTGCTCTCGTCATCACGCCCCGTCCGCGCCTGGTGGCCGTGGCTTTCTATTTCTTCACCAAAAGAACATAGTATCGACGTGAAGAGAAAGCCCCGCCAACGCCAGGGACGATGCATCTTTTGCAACGAGCTCGGACTGAATCACGAGCACGTTTGGGCAAATTGGATGAAGAAGGCTCTCCCTCCCACGCAATCTCACGGCAACGGGATTGTATCATGGACCCATGATTTCAAAGCAAAGCACATCGTGGTCACGGATCGGGGCCGGAACATTGTAAGGAAGGGCAACATGCTTCAGCAGCGTCTCCACATCGTGTGCCGCACATGCAATGGAGGCTGGATGAACAGGATCGTGGAAAAGACCAAGCCGCTTATCGAGTCATTAATGAGGAGTGAGCCCATCACTCTCGACCGCGAATCTCAGCACTGGCTTGCTTTGAAATTCACGAATTCCACCATAATGGCGGAGCAATTGGACCCGTTCACTGCCGCAGTTCCTCCAAAAGATCGCGAGGCAGTCTTTAGATCAAAAGCGCCTCTGCCGAATTGGGCGATCTACATCGGCAGAAATTCCAGTCCCCATTTCCGGCCCCTTCGGCACATTCACACGGGAGGATGTCTGATCCCATCCGCTACACTCGACCATAATCAAGGGATCAATCAAGCCGGGGCTCACACGTTCTATCAGCAAACAACCTTCACGCATGAGGACCTTGTGGTTTTTGCTTTCAGCTCCTCAGAAGCTGAGTTGATCAGCGAGATCAAGGAAAGATTCGTGGGTCCGCACTTCATCAGAATTCATCCTATCGAACAGGAGAATATACATTGGCCTTGCACCGAAGTGTTGCCCGAGGAAGGCATCATGGAGATCGCTTATTGGCTCAGGACTACTATGGACATCACGCATAAAGAAGCTTCCGAGAAAGCGAATTGAGGCCGAGCGAATGCAAAGTTTTTTAGGATTCACTTTGGCACGTGGGAATCGAAGCCATGGCTCATTGGTGCTCGCGGGCTTTGGCGGCTTTGCGATCCAGCACGAAGGAAGCTCTTTGATGTTCGTTTTGTTTCCGATGCCAACCCAAGGGAGCCGCTCCTGCGTCGCGTCACCCTTGGGCTATAGGAGGGAACGACGTTGCCGTTCACGGGGGAGTCGAGGCGCTTGCCGTTTGCCCGCAAGTCTAAGGCCCTGATTCTTCAGGCAGGGTCCGGGGGTGTCCGGGGGCTCACTTCGAAGCGAGACACGGAGCGAGACACGGAGCGAAGCGGGGGAGGGAGGTTCGGGTACGCATTGGGCTCTGAGACCAAATCAAAGAGATAAGGTGACTCTTTGAAGGGAGCGGCAGCAACGACTGATTTCTACGGATTCAGGGATGGGGAAGTGCTTGTTCCGCAAGGACTCCAGGAGGCCTTTGAATCCGTAAATCCGTGGTCCCTGCCGCCCTCTTTGAAGAGGTCTCCTTTATCGGGAGATTTGGTATGAGACCAAACGCGAGGAAAGAATGTCGATGCCCTTCGGTAGGGATACCGGAATCACTTGGCGGCCCCCTTGTGCCCCTTCAGGGCACCAATCACTTTTGGCGGTATACCCAGGGTTGCGTCGCGTTGCTCCTTACCCTGGGCTTTCTCATTGCCGCCCCTTTGGGGCTCTAGAGGCCTGAGGTGAGCGGGGCAGCGAGATCGGTTCGAGCGGACTAAAGTCCGCGCTCCCGGAGGCTACTTCGGGACGTGGGGCTCGAAGGTCATGGCGCGTTCGTGCTCGCGGGCTTTGGCGGCTTTGCGGGCTTCCTTGAAGAAGAATTCCTGGGCGCGGAATTTCTTTTCGCCTTGGGCGGGCCTGAGGCGTTCGGAGGAGCCGTCGGGGAGGATCTTGGAGGCTTGGGCATTGTCCTGGAAGAAGGCTTCGAGGATGCGGAGGAGGCGGCGGCGGGCGCGGCTGTCCTCGACGGGAATCATGAGCTCGACGCGGCGGTCGAGGTTGCGGCCCATCCAGTCGGCGGAGGCGATGAAGATGCCGGGGTCGCCGCCCTGGTGGAAGTAGAAGATGCGGGCGTGCTCGAGGAAGCGGTCGATGATGGAGACGACGCGGATGTGCTTCGAGTGCTTGGCATCGCCGGTCTTGAGGCAGCAGATGCCGCGGACGTTGAGGTTGATCTCCACGCCGGCCTTGGAGGCCTGATAGAGGGCGGCGATGATGTCCGGGTCCTGGAGCGAGTTGACCTTCGCGAGGATGCGGGCGGGCTCGCCCTGGCGGGCGCGCTCGGCCTCGGAGGCGATGAGGTCGAGCAGGCGCGGCTTCATCGCGGTGGGCGCGGGGACGAGGCGCTGGAAGCGGAGGAGCTTCGAGCGACCGGTGACGGCATTGAAGAAGAGCGAGGCATCGGCTCCGTACTCGGGGCGGCAGCTCAGCAGCGAGATATCGGTGTAGAGCTTGGCGGTGCTCTCGTTGTAATTGCCGGTGCCGAGGTGGACGTAGCGGCGCAGGCGGCCATCCTCGCGGCGGACAACGAGGCAGATCTTGGCGTGGGTCTTGAGCCCCTTCACGCCGTAGACGATCTGGGCACCGGCGCGCTGGAGTTCTTCCGCGCGGAGCAGATTGCGCGCTTCATCGAAGCGGGCCTTGAGCTCGACGAGCACGGTGACGGTCTTGCCATTCTCCGCGGCGCGGATGAGGGCATCGATGATGCGGGACTGGCGGGCGGTGCGGTAGAGGACCTGCTTGATGGACACGACCTGCGGGTCATCCGCGGCTTCTTCCACGAGGCGCATGACCGGCTCGAAGCTTTCGTACGGGTGATGTAGTAGCAGATCGCGGCGGCCGATGGCCTCGAAGATCGATTCGCCCGGAGCGAGGTCCGGGGAGGG
The DNA here is from genome assembly GCF_025950095.1 of Luteolibacter rhizosphaerae. Lineage (NCBI taxonomy): Bacteria > Pseudomonadati > Verrucomicrobiota > Verrucomicrobiia > Verrucomicrobiales > Verrucomicrobiaceae > Neoluteolibacter > Neoluteolibacter rhizosphaerae. The sequence goes on from NZ_JAPDDR010000006.1 coordinate 223,275, forward strand.
CTGTGAGGGCCAGTCCTCATCCCGCAACGCCTCCATGCCGGGCAGGAAGGCGAGGTCCATGAACTGGGAGAGAGCGAGCGGGCCATTGATCCGCATGATCTCATTGCTGGAAGCGCGGCAAACTTCCTGGATCACCTTCGCGAGATCGCGGGGCAGACTGACGGGGAGTTCCAAGCGGACGGTGTCCGAGAGCTTGCGGGCGGCGAGGACTTCTTCCATCTCGCCGGCAAGGTCCGAGGCGTCTTCTTCCTGCACGGCGATATCGCCATTCCGGGTGACGCGGAAGCAGGCGGTGGCCTCGACTTCCTCACCGGGGAAGAGTTCGTGGGCATGCAGGGCGACGATGTCCTCCACGAGGAGGAAAGCCGAGCTATCGCCGACATCGCTCACCGGGAAGCGGCGCGGGATGCCCTCGGGGATCGGCACCATGGCGTGGCGGACGGTGGAGGTCTCGGGATCGGAGACGCGGCAGGCCACGATCAGTTGCAGGGCCGGAACTGCGGGCGGGTCCTCGCCCGGGACCACGCCGAGCGGGGTGAGCAGCGGCGAGATGGCATCGTGGAAGGCGGCGGCCACTTGGTCCGACTGGGTGGCGGTCAGGCCCTTCGTATTCAGGAAGCGGATGCCGGCGGAGTTGAGGGCGGGGACAAGGGTGTCCCGGAAGAGTTCATACTGGCTCTCCACCATCTGCTGCACGCGCTTGCGGATGGCGGTGAGCTGCTGGTTCGGCGTCATGCCGGAGGGATCTGCTGCCTTGCGGCCGCTGCGGGAAAGCAGCATGAGGCTGCCGACCCGGACTTGGAAGAACTCGTCGAGATTCGATGCCGTGATGGCGAGGAACTTCACCCGCTCCAGGAGGGGGAGATCCGCGCGCAGGGCTTCATTCAGCACGCGCTGGTTGAACTCCAGCCAGGACAGCTCGCGGTTGATGAAGGGAAGAGGCATGGAAGAAGATGGAGTAGCAGGTAGCGAGTAGCGAGTAGCGAGGGGCTTGAGGAGACGGACTTAGCCGGCGTCGTCGATGACGACCTCGAGGCCGAAGACTTGCTCGAAGAGGTCGCCCTTCGAGGCCATGGCGAGGCGTTCGACGGCGGCATCCGTCACGCCGGGGAGGACGAGGCGCAAGCGGCGATCGTCACGGCGGATGACGATTTCGTGGACGCGCTGGTCGTGGGTGCGCTCGAGGGCATCCGCCACGCGGAGCAGGGCGGAGAGCTTCGAGACGCGGATGCGGTCCACGGTATCGAGATCGCGGTAGTTCGGGTGATCGATGCGCGGGCCGGAGTGGCGGTGGTAGCGCGAGATCATGGCGACCATGGTGATGTCCTGGCGATCAAGCCCGAAGATCTCGCTATTCAGGATGATGTACTCCGAGTGCTTGTGGTGGGCGCGCGGGCTGACGAAGGTGCCGACCTCATGCAGGATGGCGGCGACCTGCAGCAGCATGGCATCGTGCTTGGTCATGCCGTGGAGCTGCTGCAGCTCGGAAAAGAGGTGCTGGCAGATCTTCGCGACGTGCTCACCGTGGCGCGGATCCGATTGGTAGCGGAGCGCGAGGATGCGGGCGGAGCGGAGCACCTCCTGATCGAGGGTGCCGACGAGGCTGCCGGATACGAGCAGGTCCTGCAGGATGCCCTGCTCGTAATCGCTGGAGGGGATGTGGACTTCCTTCAGGCCGAAGTTCTCGGCGATGGCGAGATTCGTCTCCAGCGCGGGGAGGAGGGCCTCCGCGGTCTGGTAATCGATCTGATAGCGGGTGACCAGATCGAGATCGCTCATCTGGGCGGCTTCCAGCGTGGTCTTCTTGAGCGACTTGAGCGAGTGGGCGCCGGCGCCCTTCGAGAGATAGCGGGCGATCTGTTGGATCTCGTAGCCGATCACGACCAGGGCATCGAGTTCGACGTCATGATAGTCGAACTTCATCTGGGCGAGATTACCGCTGGTGTGCTCGCGGATGACGCGGAGCATGGCGGCGCCCTCCGCGTGCGTGCCATCGGTGGCCTCGCGGGTGCGGTGGGTGCCGAGACGGTAGCTGGTGTAGCGGGTGATGGCACCCTCCTGGAAGAGCAGGGCGCGGGTATTCCCGGGGCCGACGTGGACAACCAAGGTGCAGCGGCGCTTCATGGCCGGGGTGTCTTTCAGGCGGCGGCGGGTCTTCAGATAGATCAGGCGGGTCATCTCGCCGTCATCGATCGGGTTGATCGAGAGGCCGCAGGCGATGCGGATGCGGTTGAGGAAGACGTCGTAGTTGGTCGCCTCGATCAGGATATTGGTGGCGACGGCGCGGGTAATGTTATGTCCATCCGCGCCGTATTCGGCGAGGGCGTCCTGATAGTCCTCGAGGATGGAGACGATGCGCTCGGTGGTCTCCGCGCTGACCTTGCCGTGGCGGAAGACATCGCGGGCCAAGGGGGCGGGCTGCTCGAGGAAATCCACGGCGCGGTGGGAGCCATTCGGCAGGACCTCCGCGACGAGCAGAGAGACGGAACTGGCCCCGACGTGAATCGCGGTGACGAGCGATCCGGTGGCGTCGGCAGTCGAGGCGGAAGACATCGGCCAAAGACAGCGCGGGAGCAGCGGCCTTTCAATGACGAATGTGTGACGGTGAAAGAACACGGGAGTCCATGCTTGCCATGACGAGGGCCTGCGGATGACCATGGGCCGCGATGAAAATCGGCGAATCCATCAAGCGGTACCGGGTGAAACCCGGAGACAAGGTGGACCTCGCCGCGTGGGATGCCGGCGATTGCTCGCTTTTCAGCGGTGGCAAGATCGAGTCCCAGACGGTTTTCGACGAGCTGCGGGACGAGTTGCAGGCGCTGCAGAAGGTGCTCTATGCGCAGAACAAGCACCGCGTGCTGATCGTGCTGCAGGCGATGGACACCGGCGGCAAGGACGGGTGCGTGAAGCATGTCTTCTCCCGGGTGGATCCGCAGGGGGTGAACGTGAAGGCCTTCAAGAAGCCGAGCGAGGAGGAGCTGGCCCACGATTTCCTGTGGCGGGTGCATCCGCATGTGCCGGGGAACGGCCAGATCGTGATCTTCAACCGCAGCCACTACGAGGACATCCTGGCGGTGCGGGTGAAGAAGCTCTTCGGCGACGAGGTGTGGAAGCGGCGTTACCGGCACGTGACGGACTTCGAGCGGATGCTGGCGGAGGAGGGGACGACGATCATCAAGATGTTCCTGCAGATCTCGAAGGACGAGCAGAAGCGCCGGCTGGAATCCCGGCTGGCGAATCCGGCGAAGCACTGGAAGCTCAACCCGGACGACATGTCCGACCGCGCGCGCTGGAGTGAATTCCAGAAGGCGTATGAGGATCTGATCGAGAAGACGAGCACGGACCAAGCGCCGTGGTACATCATCCCGGGCGACCGGAAGTGGTACCGCAACCTGGTGGTGGCGCGGATCATGGTGGATACGCTGCGGGGGCTGCGGATGGATTACCCGAAGCCGGACTGGGATCCCGCCTCCGTGAAGATCGTTTGAGAATGAGGCTACACCTGTTAGCTCCGGTGATCTGCGTGGCGGTTCTCTCCGCTTGCGGAACGGGCGAGAAGGAGAAGAAGGAGCCCGAGCAGCTCGATCCGTATCGCTCGCTGATGTCCGAGCGGGTCAACGCGGTGATCTACTCGGGCAAGCGGCCGGCGAAGGTGATGGAGGAGCTGGGGCTGCTCGGGATCGCTCCCGGCAAGGACTTCGAAGAGTTCAAGGAAGAGAGCAAAATCGACGACTGGTTCACGACGGAGGAACACCCGATCGGGCCGGTACGATACACCTCCCTGACCTGCGGGCTTTCCCCGGTGGTGGATGAAGAGGGGGAAATGGTCCGCTTCTACCGGAACCGGAAATTGATCGAGGGTGAGATGCAGCCGGAGATCTTCCTGGGGCCTGGGGACGAGTAAGATAAGGGAGGTCGGAGGGGCGCTCCGGGCGGTATAAGTTACCCGGAAATCGCGGATCTAACCCAAACCCGCTTTTTCTTAATCCCAAAGAGACGCGATATTTCGCGAAATCTTCCAAATTGGGGTGATCTGTAAGTCGCTCATTTTGAGTGCTTTCATCGGTTCCTATAGGTACACATAGGTATCCATTCCCCACGTGATTCGATAAGGGTTCAGCATCCGCCGGAAAGTACCGGGGGAGAAAGCCCATGAAACTCCAGACATACGACACGTGCTACCACGAAGCATCGGTCCCGGACTGCCCGGATGCCGTGCTGCCGATCGAGCCGGACGCCATGTGCCCGCTGGCGGATGAAGAAGATTTCCCGGGAATCGCCAAGGTGATCCGGACCATCCGCGAGGAGTATTCCCGTCCGCTCTCGGTGACAACGCTGGCGCGCGAGTGCGGGATGTCCGTGCGCTCGCTGCACCGGGCCTACCGCGCGGTGACGGGGAACACGGTGGGGCGTGACCTGCTGAACCGCCGGATCGAGGCGGCTGCGGACATGCTGCGCGAGGACGACATCAAGCTGGAGCCCGTGGCCATGGAGACGGGACTGCGCAATGCGAAGAATCTCTGCCGACTTTTCAAAGAACACTTCGGGCTGACGCCCGGGCAATGGAAGGACTCCTTCCAACGCAACTGCGCTCGTAGCGCCTGAGCGGTTCTTCACCCAAACCCAAACAATGAAGAATCCTCAAGTTAGCCGAGCCAATCATTCTCCGCGCCCCGCCATCAGGGCAGGAGCGGGCGCCGCGCGGTCGGGTTTTCCGCGCGGTGCCCGGCTCTTTCAACGTGGCTTCGCTTTGATCATCACACTGTCCTTGATGGTGTTGATCACGTTGCTCTCCGTGGGCCTGCTCGGGCTCTCGTCGGTCTCGCTGCGGACCGGATCGCGCGATGACGCAGCGGCCCGCGCGAGGGCGAATGCGCGGATGTCGCTGGCCTTGGCGCTGGGGAATCTGCAGCGGCAGGCCGGGCTGGACACCCGCGTGACCGCACGTGCCGACATCCTCGACGATGGCAATCCGCCGGTGCTCGGCGTCTGGAAGAGCTGGGAGGGTGCGGACCATGACAACCAGGGACGCCCGATCTCGCCGGGCAATTATGAGTCGGCGAAGGAAGGCCGTTTCCAAGCATGGATGATCTCCGGAAACCAGGAGACGCTGCCGGATACCTCCGCGCGCAAGGGTAGTGTGGCACTGGTCGGCCCGGAAACCGTGGGCAGCGGATCGGGGCGCTCGGACTATGAGATTCACCTGGAGCCGGTGGAGATCGACGAAGGCATGAACGACGGTGCCATCGCATGGTGGATTGGCGGCGAGAACCAGAAGGCGCGTCTGCCCAAGCCATTCCGGCCGGAGAACGACAGCGCGGCGGGTTGGTCGGCGCTGGCCAAGTCGCACTCGATTGCGGATCCCAAGATGTTCCGGATGGAGAGCCTGATCAGCGAGCCGACCCTCGCGAACAAGGTAGTGACGCATCAGCTGGGCGACTTCGTGGGGGAGAAGCAGGACCTCGCGGTCTCGAAGGAGTTCTTCCACGATCTGTCCACTTCCTCGGTGGGCCTGCTGACCAACACGGCGACCGGCGGCTGGCGCAAGGACTTCTCGTTGCTGACGGAGAACTGGAGCTCGGTGGCGAACTCGAACCTGCCCTTCTTCCGTCAGAAGCCGGATCGGGACATCATGTTCACGAAGCCGACGGGCAGCAATGCCTACCCGGCGAAGTCGATGCTGTATCCTTGGTCCAGCTATCGGGGTAGCAATCAGATCCCGATCTATCGCCACGGGGCGGTGAGCTCGTGGGAGAATCTCAAGGATTGGGCCACGGCTTACAAGCGGATCACTGCCACATCGAGCGGGCGGAACCGTATCGCCGCGAGCTCCTTCGCGATCGACGGGGATGCTTACAACTTCATCCACAAGGTACGGGTTCTGCCAGTGGTGGCACGGGTGCAGTGGGTCTTCTCCCACTACGCAGGCCCGCCGACCGGGATGACGCCGGCGCCTCCGGCCGGCTATGTGCAGCCTCGTCTGCTGCTGACTCCGGTAATCACCCTGTGGAACCCGTATAGCGTCGAGGTCCAAGGGCCGGCGGTGACCTTCACCCTGAACAAGCCGATCCCTGCGGCGCTGCGCTACACGGTCAACGGGACGACGGGCGCGACTTACAACAGCCTTTTCGCGGGCAGCACGAACAATCAGCCGCCGATGAGCACGGCGACGCAGATGCGCTACCAGATCGCATCGCCCGGTTCCTTCAAGCCGGGGGAAACCCGGATCTTCAGCCCGGGCAGCAACTCGTATCAGGCGGCGGACGCGGTGCTGCCGCTGCAGGCCGGCTATCGCGGCAACAAGGGCGGGCACTATGTGCCTCTCGTGGACGGTGCAGGGAAGCCGATCGCGGTTTCGCCGGGATCGACGATCAAGGCGGACGCGAAGTTCGACACGACTTATGATGATAGCGTGGACGGGCGGATCTCGCTCGGGGTGGGGATCTTCATGGACATGTTCGTGAACGGTTCGACCTCGCCGCACTTGGCCTACCGGATGACCTACACGCCGCAGATGGCATCGGTGGTGTATCCCGCGCTGCCGAACCTGGCTTCGGGCTCCCTTAGCACCGCGGCGAGCAACCCGGTGCCTTTCATGTCCGCGATCTTCGGTGCGCGCATGGCGAGCCGCACGCACATTCCGGCGAAGGGTTTTGTGCAGTCGAGTCCGCTGGTGAACTACACGGCGATGGGTACGAAGGACATCGTGGAAGACACGATCCGTCGCCACTATCTCGGCACGCGCCATCCGGTGAATTCGCCGTTCGACTATAGCTTCGTGGAGCACTCCGCGGGTGGTGACAGCTACTTGCCGAATGCGAGCAATACCTCGCAGCGCGGCTACATCGTGACCGGCTTCCTGGCAGGCGACGGGCTTTCGCGCTGCGTGATCGCAGACATCCCGGTGCGTCCGGTGCAGTCCTTGTGCGAGTTGCAGGGTTGGGACATGCGCTACGAGAATCCGGTGCCGCCGTTCGCCTTCAACCTGATCGGGAACAGCGATGCCTCGCCGCTGGTACCCGCCAGTGCGGTGGTCGATCCTTCCAACGCGAGCCTGGGTGACAACTTGCAGCACGATGATTCCTACTGCGCGAACCACATCCTGTTCGATGATTGGTTTGTTTCGTCGATCGCCCCGAATCCCACGGCTTACGGGACCTCCGGGAAGAGCATGCAGCAGAACTATACCGACTTCGTGAGCGAGGGGCTGCCCTTGGGCAACCGTGCTTACCGGCCGATCGCGGAGGATGCCTTCTATGCCGCCGGCAAGACCGCGAATGCCACGGAGCTCTTCAACGATCATGTGAGAAGCTCGAATGCATGGAAGACGATTGCTTCGCGCCTGGAGGTGGAGGGGATGTTCAACGTCAACTCGACTTCAGTGGTCGCTTGGCAGGCCCTTCTCGGCCATGCCCGGAAGCAGAAGGTCGCGCACATCCAGGAGTCGGGCACGGCATGGAGCGTGGATACCTCGGGAGACACCGATCACAATGTCAGCCGCTTCAGCATCGCGGGCGATGTGGAGGCGGGCAAGCCGGGTTCATCCGGAGCGTTTGCAGGTGCTTCCGAGTTCACCGGCTACCGGGTGCTGAGCGATGCCCAGATCGAGAATCTGGCGAAGGAGATTGTGAATCAGGTCCGCGTCCGCGGCCCCTTCCTCTCGCTTTCCGAGTTCATCAACCGGCAGCTTTCCTCCGGCGATCTTGCGTTGGCCGGTGCGGTGCAAACCGCATTGAACCGGATGGCGGAGAGCGGGGCGGGCAATCCTTACTCGGCGATCCAGAGCTTGTCGAAGGATGCACCGAGCTTGCCCGCGAATGCTTCCGAAGCGGAATACCGTTTCCCGGCTGCGGCAGCAGGGGAGAGTGCATTCGGCCTGCCCGGTTGGATCCGTCAGGCGGACCTGCTCCGTCCCATCGCGCCGATCCTCTCGGCGCGGGACGATACCTTCGTGATCCGTGCGCACGGCGATGCGCGGGATGAAGACGGCAGGGTTCTGGCGCGTGCCGTGTGCGAGGCGGTGGTGAGCCGGACCCGGGATTTCGTCGATCCCTTGGACAATCCGGACATCACCACGCTGCCGACATCCCCGGTGAACAAGGTCTTCGGCCGCCGGTTCGAAATTACAAGCTTCCGCTGGCTTAGTCCGTCGGAGATCTGACATGTTACCTTCATGCGAGTGATTCTTCTGTTTTTGATCGGCCTCCTTCCTCTTGCATCCAACGCCCAGGATACCGCGCGGCGGACTTGCCGCCTGCTAATGCTAGGCGAGCGGGGAACCGTTCCCGAACCGCTCTACCTCCACGATGGCAAGACCGCCCGTCAGGTGGAGACGCCGCGCATGAATCTCTCGACGCCCTACGAGATGCCTGCGGGGGCGCTGACACTGCGCATGCTCACGGCACCTCCGGCGGAGGGCCAGCCGGTCAATCCGGCAGCTCCCTCGGCCGCAGTGGCAGAGGGCATCGGTTCCTTCTACCTCTTGGTCACTGCCGATCCCTCGAACAAGGTGACGCCGGTGCGCATGCAGGTGATCGATGCCAGCGCCGATCGTTTCAAAGCAGGGCAGATGCTTTGGTACAACCTCACCGCAACCGATGTCGGTGGTGACGTGGGAACACAGAAGCTGGCGGTGAAGGCACGCTCGAAAGTGACCATCGATCCGCCTGCGACTGCTGCGGAGGACTACAACGTGAAGCTCTCCTACCGCGGTGCGAACAACACCGCCCAACCGATCTGCGAGACCCGCTGGCAGCATGATCCGCGGGCCCGCACCGTTCTGTTCGTCGTGAACGAACCCGGCGTTCCCATTCCCCGTATCTTCGCCTTTCCGGACAATCCTTCCGACGGGAAGCAAGCCGAGGGAAAGAATCCGTAATGCTGTTCGTTCTGTTGCCACTATCAAATGCACGCCCTCGTTCCACCTATCGTCTCTTCTCTCCTCCTCGTTTCCGGCGCGGCCGTAGCCGGTGCGCAGGAGTGGAAACCTCTTTTCAATGGCAAGGATCTCTCCGGTTGGTCAGGTGATACCCGGCTGTGGCGCGTCGAAGGCGACACGCTGGTGGGTGAAACCGATGACGGCGCCCGCAAGGTGGGTGCCAATACTTTCCTGATCTGGAAGGGCGGCGAGCCCGCGGACTTCGAGATCGAGTACAAGGCCCGCGTGACCGGACAGAACAACTCCGGGCTCCAGTACCGCAGCAAGGTGATGGATGCCGGGCAATGGAAGGTCGGCGGCTACCAGATGGATCTCCATCCCGATGCGAAGTACCTCGGCATGCTCTATGAAGAGCAAGGTCGCGGGATCGCGTGCGAGAGCGGGCAGAAGGTCGAGCTCGCCGCGACGCCGCAAGTCGTGGGCCAGTTCCAACGTCCGGCGACCACGCTTTCCGATTGGAACACCTACAAGGTGATCGCGGTGGGTGATACGCTGCAGCACTTCGTCAATGGCAAGCAGATCGCCGAGATTCACGATACCGATGCCGCCCGCGCCGCGAAGAAGGGTGTGATCGCGCTGCAGCTTCACGCCGGACCGGCGATGAAGGCGGAGTTCAAGGACATCCGCATCCGTGCCGCCGCTCCCGGCAAGAAGACGGCCGCTGCCGCCGCGAAGACGCCGGAGCCGACGGTCAAGTGGATCTGGCAAAGCGACAAGCCGGGCAACGACCAGAAGGCCTTTTTCCGCCGTGAGTTTGAACTACCGCGCGACATCGTGTCCGCCACTGTCACGGTGAGCTGCGACAACTGGCAGCGGACCTGGGTGAATGGCAAGGATCTGGGCTGGACCAGCGAATGGGGCGTGCCAGCGAGCCACGATGTGGCCAAGCTGATCCGCCCGGGCGCGAGGAATGTGATCGCGGTGGAAGGCCGCAATCAGGATGGCAGTGCCGGCATGGCCCTGCGTTTCAGCGCCACGCTGAAGGACGGCCGGAAGATCTTCCTGGTGTCCGACGACAAGTGGCTGACGAGCTTGGAAGGTGCGCGCGGCTGGCAGGAGGAGCGCTTCACGGCGCGCAATTGGACACCTGCCGTCAGCGTGGGCACCATGGGTGGTCCGCCCTGGGGTGCGGTGATGGAGCCGGAAGGCAGCGACAACGGTGGAGCAACCGACATGAGCTCGGAGTTCACCTTGGCCGATGGTTTCCGTGTCGAGCGCCTCTACAAGGTTCCCGGCGTGCAAGGTTCATGGGTCGCCATGACCATGGATGACAAAGGCCGCCTGCTATGCTCCGACCAGTATGGAAAGATCTACCGCGTGGTGCCGCCGTCCGGGCCGGACGAGTCCACGGTTGTCACCCCGACCGCAATTCCCTTGAGCGGCGCGCATGGCCTGCTCTGGCACAACGGAGTGCTCTACGTCACGGTGAACGAAGGCGGCGACAGTGCCGGTGTCTATCGCGTCACCGATACCGACCGCGACGGCGAGCCGGACAAGGCCGAGCAGCTTCTGGCCGTAAACGGTCGCGGCGAGCACGGACCGCACGGTCTGGTGCCCTCGCCCGATGGCAAGTGGCTCTACTTCGTCGCCGGTAACTTCACCGATCTTCCCGAGATGGATTCCTCCCTGCCGGCGAAGGTCTGGCAGGAAGACCAACTCCTGCCGCGCCGTCCGGATGCGAAGGGCCACGCGCATGACCGCATGGCCCCCGGCGGCTGGGTTGCCCGGATGAACCTGGAAACTTCGAAGTGGCAGCTCTTCGCCATGGGCTTCCGGAACGCCTACGACATCGGCTTCAACTGGAAGGGCGATCTCTTCGCCTACGATTCGGACATGGAGTGGGACTTGGGCATGCCGTGGTATCGCCCGACCCGGATCTGCCATGTGGTTCCGGGTGCCGAGTTCGGCTGGCGCAACGGCAGCGGTGTCTGGCCCGACTACTATGAAGATAGTATGAGCTCCCAGATCGACATGGGTCCGGGATCTCCGACCGGAGTTCTTTCCGGAAAGGGCGCGAAATTCCCTGAGAAGTATCAGAAGGCCATCTACGCCTTCGACTGGACTTACGCCACCATCCACGCGATCCACCTCACGCCGGACGGTGCTGGCTACAAGGCGGAGCGCGAAGACTTCGTGGCCGGCAGCGGTTTGCCCGTCACGGATGGCGTGATCGGCAAGGATGGCGCGATGTATTTCCTGACCGGCGGCCGCCGCACGGCATCCTCGCTCTGGCGCGTGACCTACGATGGCAGCGAGTCCACCGCTCCCGTGACCTTCGAAGCCAAGCCGCTTGAACTGGCTGACAAGGCCGGGGCTTGGGAAGGCATGGGCGCGCCGGACCGCTTGACCCGCTATGAATCCCGCCTCGCGGTGGAAGCCGCGGGAGCCTCGGTCATCGCCAAGGAACTCGCCCGCGAGAGCGATCCGTGGCGCGTGATCCAAGGATCTCTGGCTCTCGCCCGCACCGGAACCTCCTCACAGCGCAAGCTGATCCTGGATACCTTGGGCGGGCTCGACTGGGCCAAGCTCGACAAGCAGCAGCAACTCAACTGGCTGCGCGCCGTTGGCCTTGTTTTTGCCCGTCACGGTCAGCCCTCCGATCCGGAGCGTTCCGCCGTGCTGGGCAAGATCGATTCGTCCTTCCCGGCGAATGATGCCGAGTTGAACCGCGAGCTGTGCCGGATGCTCGGCTATCTCCAAGCACCGGGCATCGTCGGCCGCACGCTGGCGCTGATGGATACCACCGGTCCCGCCCCGGCTCCGGATTGGCTGGCTGTCGCGAAGCGGAACACCAACTACGGTGCCACCGTGGAGCGCATGGTCTCCAACTTGCCGCCCGCCCAGATCATCCATTACATCAACTGCCTGCGTGTGGTGAAGGGCCCTTGGCCCGAGGACGAGCGGAAGCGCTACTTCGCATGGTTCGACCGTCTGCTCGAGAAGAGCGGTGGTGAAAGCTATGCCGGATTCATCAAGGATCTCCGCAACCAGGCGCTCGCCACCAGCACCTCGGAAGAGCGTGCATGGATCGAGAAGCTGTCTCCGGCGGTGATCCCGCATCCGCTGGCCAATCTGCCACCCGTAAAGGGCCCGGGCCGCGAGTGGACGATCAACGAGATCGAGAAGCTGGCGAACGAAGGCTTGGCCGGTCGTGACAAGGAGAACGGCCGCAAGATGTATCAGGCTTCGCTCTGCGCCGCCTGTCACCGTTTTGGTGGCGAGGGTGGCTCCGCCGGTCCGGACCTCACCGCGGTGGGCGGTCGCTTCAGTGTGCGCGATCTCGCGGAAGCGATCTTGGAACCGAGCAAGGTGGTGTCCGACCAATACGCCTTTGACACGATCATCAAGCACGACGGCTCACAGGTGGTCGGCAAGTTGATCGAGGAAAAGGATGAACACTGGATCGTTGCCACCAGTCCCTTCGACTTCAGCGCCACGATGGAAATCGAGCGCAACCAGATCAAGGACATCAAGCCCTCCCCGATCTCGCCGATGCCGGCGGCGTTGGTGAACCGGCTGAACCCGGATGAATTGAAAGACCTGCTGGCTTACCTGCTGGGTAAGTAAGACTGCGCCAGATTGATGCGATGAAAGCGGTTGTGACAGGAGCGGCGGAAGCGCGTCCCCGGGTTCTCCGGGCCCGGACGCCTCTCCTTTCCATCCTCATGGCTACGGCCCCGCTCGCCGGGGCCGTGGACTTCGCCCACCAAGTGGTCCCGGTCCTGCGCGAGCACTGTGGCAAATGCCACATGGGCGATGCGAAGAAGGGCGGCTTCTCGATGAACACCCGCGAGGCTTTGCTCGCGGGATCGGAGAACGGAGCCGTCCTCGAGCCGGGCAAGGCCGGGGACAGCCTCTTCATTGAAGTCCTCGAGTCGGACGACAAGAGCGACCGCATGCCGCCGAAGGGGGCGCGCGTGCCGGAGGATCAGATCGATGTCCTGCGCGAGTGGATCGACGGCGGCTTGGCATGGGAGCCGGGCTTCACCTTCGGGAAAGACGCCTACGAGCCACCGCTCAAGCCCCGCCGCCCGGAACTGCCCCCGGTCGTCGGCGGACGGAATCATCCCGTCGACCGGATCATCGACGCCTATTTCCAGCAGAACAAGATCACCCGCCCCGGAGCTCTGGACGATGCCGCATTCATCCGCCGGTTGACCCTGGACCTCACCGGGCTACTGCCCGCGCCGGAGCAGGTGGATGCCTTCGTGGCGGACAAGTCGCCGGGCAAACGCGACCGCGCGATCACCGAGATCCTTTCACGCGACACGGACTACGCGGAACATTGGCTCAGCTTTTGGAACGATCTTCTGCGGAACGACTATCAGGGAACCGGCTACATCGATGGCGGTCGCAAGCAGATCACCAAGTGGCTCTACCAATCGCTCGTCACCAACAAACCCTACGACGTCTTCGCGAGGGAGCTGCTGGCGCCGCCGAATGACGAGTCGCGCGGATTCATCGACGGGATCCAATGGCGTGGCAGTGTGAATGCGAGCCAAACCCGTGAGGTCCAGTTCTCGCAATCCATCTCCCAGACTTTCCTAGGTCTGAACATGAAGTGCGCTTCCTGCCACGATAGCTTCGTGGACCGCTGGAAGCTGGACGAGGCCTACGGTCTCGCCGCGATCTATTCCCAGGCACCGATCGAGATTGCCCGTTGCGACAAGCCGACCGGACGCATGGCCAAGCCCGGCTGGATCTTCCCGGAACTCGGCGAGGTGGATGCGAATGCTCCGCAGCCCGAGCGGCTGAAGCAGCTCGCCAACCTGATGACGCATCCGGACAACGGTCGCTTCACGCGCACGATCGTGAACCGTCTGTGGCACCGGCTCATGGGGCGCGGCATCGTGCACCCGGTGGATGCCATGGACACGCCGCCGTGGAGCGAGGATCTGCTCGACTATCTGGCCGTGCGTTTCGCCGAAGATGGCTACGATCTCAAGAAGGCCCTCGCGGTCATCGTTTCCTCCCAAGCTTATCAGGCGCAGAGCATCACCATAGCACAAGGCGACGACCCGGCGGTCTTCCGCGGCCCGCTGCCCAAGCGGATGAGTGCCGAGCAATTCGTGGATGCGGTCTGGATGCTGACGGGGACCGCACCTGACAAGACGGTCCCGGGAATCCCGCGTGAAGTTCCGGGCGGGGGAGGGGAACTGAATGCCAAGTGGGTCTGGTCCACGCCGTCAGCTTCCTCCGCGATGCCTGCGGGCGACATGATTTCGCTCGGCACCGAAGTTCTACTGGCGGCGGATCCGATTTCCGTGCGCGCCGTCTTCATCGCCGACAACGAAGCGGACATCTTCGTGAACGGGAAGCTGGTGGCCTCCGAGAAGAATCCGCCGGAGGGACCACGGGCCCGGAGTGTGGATTTGACTAATTTCCGCAGCGGCAGGAACTCCCTGATCGTCGTCGTTCGCAACGGCGGTGAAGGTCCGAATCCCGCTGGCTTCATCTTCGAAGCCCACGCGTTGCTGGCGAATGGCAGCAAGACCGTGATCGCCACGGGCGACTCATGGAAGTGGACTTCCAGCCTGCCTGATTCGCAGGGCCGCTTCAGCAAGGCGCCGCGCGATTGGCAACCGGCTGCCGAGGCTGCCTCGGCAGGAGTGTGGGATCGCTTCGTCACCGGTCTTGCCGCCGGTCTGGATGGCGAAAGCGGAAGTCCGATGGTCCGTGCTTCGCTGGTAAACTCCGATCTCCTGATGCGTGCGCTGGGACGGCCCAACCGCGAGCAGATCGTGAGCATGCGCCCGGACAATATCACCACGCTCGAAGCGATCGACCTCGCCAATGGTGAGGTGCTTGCCGCCCTGCTCAAACAGGGGGCGGACGGTCTGGATCGCAAGGCGATGCCGCCCGAGAAGCTGGTCGATTCCGTTTACATGCGTGCCTTGGGTCGCCGGCCCACGGCTCCGGAGAAGCAGGTGCTGGTGAAGGACATGGGTGTCCGCCCGTCCCGCCAAGCGATCGAAGACCTGCTCTGGATGGTGCTGCTGCTTCCCGAGTTCCAATTTGTCCGCTGATTCGGTCATGAATGATCCTTTCCTCTCCGAAGGCGCCAGGCGCCGCGCGTTCCTGAAAGCGATGTCCGCTTCCAGCCTGGCGGCCCTGATGTCGGGCGGTGCGCGCGCCTTGGCGTCGGAAGAGAAGATCGTTCACCCCGCAGCCAAGGCCGACTGCTGCATCCTGCTATGGATGGCGGGAGGAATGGCGGCACCGGAGACCTTCGATCCCAAGGCCTACCTCCCTTTCCGGAAGGGCGCGCCGGTGGATAAGATCCTCAGTACCTTCCCCGCGATCGATACCACGCTGGATGGAGTGAAGATCAGCGAAGGACTGGAGGAGATCGCCAAGCTGATGGACCGGGCCACCCTGATCCGTTCGCATGTCCAACCGGATCTGGGAAGTATCCTGCACTCGCGGCACCAATACCATTGGCATACCGGCTATGTCCCGCCCCAGACCGTGGCCGCGCCGCATATCGGGGCATGGATGGCGCGCACCTTGGGTCCGCGAAATCCGGTGATGCCGGCTTTCATCAATATCGGCCAGCGCCTGGAGGGCATCGGCGAGAGCGAGGAGCTCAAGGCATTCACCACTGCCGGTTTCTTCGGAGCGGAGTTCGGGCCCTTCAATTTGCCTTATCCCGATGAAGCGGCGCGCTCCGTGCGGCCGCCGGAGGGGATGGATCCGGGGCGATTCGGCAATCGCTACAAGCTCTACCGCAAGCTGGTGGATGCCCATCCGGACCGCGACTTCATGAGCGACTACCAGCAGGAGTCCATGCTCCGATCGCTGGAGAATGCGCATCGCCTGCTAGGCTCGAAGGAGAAGGAAGCCTTCGACCTGACCCGCGAGCCGAAGGAAGTGCTGGAAGCATATGGCCAAGGCCGGTTCGGCCGCGGCTGCCTGCTTGCCCGCCGTCTCGCCGAGTCCGGTGCGCGCTTCATCGAGGTGACCACGGAGTACATTCCGTTCATTCACTGGGACACGCATGAGAACGGTCATGAGACGGTCGCCAAGCTCAAGCAGGAGATCGACCGTCCGATCGCGCGACTGATCCGCGATCTCGAAGAACGGCGGATGCTCGACCGCACCCTTGTCATTATCGCGAGCGAGTTCAGCCGCGACATGATGATCGAGGGCGTACCGGGATCCGAAGCGAAGGACCAGGCGCGCGTGAAGTCCGAGACGCTGGAGAACATGACCCACTACGGCCTGCACCGCCATTTCACCGGCGGCTCTTCGGTAGTCATGTTCGGCGGCGGAACGAAGAAGGGTTACGTGCACGGTGCCACCGCCGACGAGCGCCCGCTGATCGCGGTGAAGGATCCCGTCAGCATCACCGATCTTCACGCTACGATCTTTACCGCCATGGGCATCAGCCCGAAGACAGTTTACGATGTCGAGAAGCGTCCCTTCTATGCCACGGAAGATGGCAAGGGGCGCTCCGTCGATTCCATGTTTGCCTAGGGTTCGGTTCCTTTCGGCAGGGCCGAAAATTGGCACGATCTTGGAACCTTATTTCGCGGTGTCGCCGTGACGAATGTGTCACAGATGATGCTGATCGATTCCTAGGAATCCTCCCCCGGTGCGGATGAACCCAGAACATCCGTTATCCTGAGCCCAAGATACCCCAAACCCAATGAAATCCCGTCTCCAGGCCATCCTATTGGCAAGTCTGGCAACGCCCGTGGCGTCTGCACAAACCACCCTGTTCAGTGATAATTTCACTGTCGCGAACACGACTAACTTCGATGCTGCGGCATTGACCGGCCGTCGCACAGGCCTGCTCTCGGAGGAGGTCTTTGTCCGTTCGGCCTTAGTGCAGCAGCACATCCAAGACAACCAGCTCCGCTTCGCCGGTGGCGGCCGCGTGCGCTTCCAAAATTCCAGTGGCTGGTACAACTGGGCAACCGGAGCTTCCTTGGCCCCGATCACCACTGCGGGTGGAGTCCGGGTCAGCTTCGACTGGATCCCGGTCAACAACACCAGCACGAACTGGATCTCATTCGATGTCGGCTTTTCTTCTGGATCGGGAGAGCCCAACCCGCGGGTTAACCATCCCGAAACGGATTACGGTATCCTGTTCCGCCATAACGGCGCCACCGAGCGCTTCGACAACGGCACGAACAAGGGGCCGGGTGGGAGCTTCACCAATGTGCTGACCAACCGCCACGTGGTGATCGATTATGTGTTTCCGGATTTCAATGATTCCTCCACTGTGAAGGTGCGGGCCTCGGTGAACGGCACCGTGGTCACGACCAGCACGATCGAAGGAGTGTTGCGCCCGTACGAGCTCTTCACCTGGGCGAACAATGCCGGCGGCCTGTTCATGGAACTGGGCACGAACGAGGCCGGGCAACTAATCGACAATTACACGGTGTCGACGGTGCCGGTGGAGTATTCGGTACAGCTTGCGAGCGGATCGTTCATCTCGGGCCTCGATCCGGGAGAATTGGTGTCCAACTTGATCGGCACGACCTTTGCGAAAGGTGACGAGCCTTCGACTTTCACTTTCGTGGCGGGAGAAGGAGACGCCGACAACGGCAAGTTCGTGATCGATGGCCAGAGTATCGAGCGGGGCGCATACGACTTCACCGGCGATTCGAATGGCGCCACCTACAACATCCGGGTGCAAGGAACGGGCACCGTCACGGGTGGAACCGCGCAGGTGGCACTGGTGCTGACCTTGATCAATGACGACGACGCCGACGGGCTCGTGGATGACTGGGAGCTGGAGTTTGCCGGCAATCTCACCGATCTGAACGGACTGGCTACGGGCCCTGGCCCCGGAGCGGGTAGCGGCGACTTCGACAACGACGGCATTTCGGACCTTGAGGAGTTCGAGTATAGCAACGGCGCGTTTCCGGATATCAATCCGGTCCTTGCCGATACCGATGGCGATACCTTGAAGGACAATGAAGAGATCGCCGGGGCCGGACTGCGTCCTCCCACGAATCCGACCTTGGCCGATACGGACAAGGACGGCCTCAGCGATCTCGTTGAAACCAGCCTCACGGCCTACACCAGCCCGACGGATACGGGTTCCAATCCGATCGACCCCGATACCGATCTGGATGGCGCGCGCGATGGATTCGAAGTGGACCAAGGTACTGATCCTTGCATGGCCAGCTCGCGTCCGGCCCTGCCTGCCGGATTTGCGGTGGTGCGGGTGACGGATGATCTGAGCACGGGGATCGATGTCTCGAAGTACTACACGCACAAGATTAGCGGTGGTGGAGCGGCCACGATCAACGATGTGGAATTGCAAGGGATGACGATGGGCAATTTCCCGCCCAACTTCAGCTGGAGCATTTCGAGCGGGGGCGCGGGCGCGATTGCTCCGGTGAACAACGGTGACTGGAACCCGGTGGCGGGTGAAGTGACCGGCGGAGGCCTGCTGACCATGCTCGGTGGCTTCACTTACGCGAACAACGGAGACCCGGGTGTGGTGCAAACCTACACGCTGAGCGGCTTGATCCCGGGCGAGAGCTATCAACTGCGGCTCTTCATCCGGAAGTGGGATACCGAAGCTACCGGTCGCCCGAACGACCTGACGTTTATCAACGGCTCGACCGAAGTGACGCCCTTCCAAGGTCTGCTTGAGGACCGTCCCGGAACCGTCTTGAGCACCGGCAACGATGATCACGCCTATTGCCTCGTCTACAACTACGTAGCGGAGACGAACCAACTGGTAATCGAGGCCAGCCCTCACGCCAGTTCGATCGTTGCGAGCGGCTCCTTCCACCTCTACGGGCTGACGAATGAAGGCTTGTCCGGAGCTCCGGCGGTCCTCGCCGTGACATCGGTGGTACGCCAAGGTTCGGGTGCGGTGGAGATCAACTTCCTCGGGGCTGCCAACACCGAATATCAGGTGACCAAGTCGGCCAACTTGTCGGATACGTTCGTTCCGCTTGTCCCGCCGCTCACGGTGACCACGGATGGCTCGGGCTTGGGCCAAGTCACGGTGCCGGCAGCTGAAGCGAGCGAGGCACGGGAGTTCTATCGGGTCGAAGACTGATTCTTCGGTTGAGCCGCATCGGCATTCACGGGGCTCCGCGACCAAGGTCGCGGAGCCTTTTGCGCAAAAGGCGGAGACATCTCTGATTTTGGCATCCAGTTGGAATCCAATTCCGTCGCCACGGGCTCGCGGTGGAATAGAAAAGCAAGCTGATACCGGTCGTGGCCCGGTCGTTCTGCAGGACGCTTAACCCTATCCCGCGTTGTGCCGAATGGAATCCCGCCAGTCGCGGTCTCCCCCGAGGGATCGCGGCTTCATCACAAACCCAAGCAACATGAAATCATCCCCGATATTCGCGGGTGCCGTGCCGGGATCCATCCTGGCTGCATTGCTCCTGCCCTCCCTGTCCGTCTCCGGGCAAACGCTGACGAACGGCAGCTTCGAAGCGAACTCCTTCACCGCTGCCCCGGGCTATGTGTCGGGGAACACGGCGATTACCGGATGGACGGGCAGCCCGACCAACCGCGTGGGTTTGAATCCCGCTCCCACGGCGTCGCCCTTCGCGGATAACGGGCAGATTCCCAATGGAACCAAGGTGGCGTTCATTCAGGCAGGGGCCTCGGGGACGGCTTTCCTCGAAACCACCGTGACGGGGCTGACGCCCGGTACCAAGTATCATGTCTCCGCACGGGCGAATGCGCGCAGCAACACCACCTCTACCACCCTGACCGCGGGTAACTATCCGAATCTCGTCTTCTCGACCAACACCTCCGAACCGTCGGTAGGCGCGGAGATCCAACGCGTCCAACCCACTTCGCAGACACCGCTTCAGCCGTATCGCTACGTTGGCTATGATTTCGTCGCTACCGGGACGAGTCAGGTCCTTACCTTCACGAACAACAAGTCGGCCGGCGATCATACGGTTGTCATCGATGATGTGACCGTGGCGGCTTCTACCAATGCGTGGTCCACGATCTCGAACTGGGATGATGATGCCACTTCCGGGATCGACTCGTCCTATGCCTACACTCACGCGTATAACTTCAACGGTGCGAGCGTCACCATCAACGGCGTGCCCTTCCTGGGAACCAATGCCGCGGTGCCGGGGCGTTTTACCATGACCGGCTTGACCGGGGCGCTGACCATGCCTGCCGCCGACCTCAAGGTGACGGGAAACAGCGGGATCATGGCGGGGAGCTTCCGTTTCGACGGAGATCCTTCGATCACGCTTCAGAACCTGAAGCCGAACACCCAGTATGTCTTCAGCATCTATGGTGTCGGTTGGGATACGCCGGGCAGCGGCACGACCTACCGCACCACCACCTTCGGCAGCAGCCTCGGTGGTGAGAGATACACGGTGAACCTGAATCAGCGCGCCGCGGTAGCTCCCGCAGGCCGGGGCAAGGGGATGATCGTGAATTACAAGTATACGACGGATGCCCTGGGCACGCCGGTCACGATCTCCTACCCGCGTCTCTCGACGGTTGCCGGTAGCTTCCACACCAGCGGCTTCAGCAATCGCGAAGCCATCGCCAGTGCTCCGACGCAATGGACGGTGAGCCCTTGGACCGATGACGAAACCTCGGGCCTCAGCCCGAACCATTTCTACACCCATGCCTTCAGCTTCGGTGCCGCCGGTAACTTCAATGTCAACGGCATCAACTTCATCGGCATCGCGGGAATCAATCCGGTGGGATTCGATTACAGCTCCTCCGGCCTGAGCTCGCTTTATACCAATGACGTGAACGCGGTCACCGGCTTCGGTTCTCCCTTGGCCAAGGATTTCATCTATAATGGCTTCCCGGCTGTCCACAATCTAACGGGGCTTACCCCCGGGAAGAGCTACGTGTTCACCATTTACTCGGTGGGTTGGAATGACGGCCTGCGCGAAGGGGTCTTCAGTGCGCCGAATGGCGGTGCGCTGACGGTCCTGAACCAGGATCAGTTCGGAGATAACCAAGGACTGCGCTTCGAGACGCAGTATGTGGCGGACGCGAACGGGAACGCGTCGATCTCGGTTTACGGTCAAACTGTTCTTTCAGGCGCGACGAAGTCGATCCACCAGTACGGGATCAGTAATCGTGAAGCCGATGCCTTCGTCGACAAGGAGCCGGAGATCACCTTCCAGCCGGAGGGTGGTATCGTCGGTATCGGAGACGACTTTGTGGTCCGGGTGGGTGCGATCGGAAGCGCCACCCTCAGCTATCAATGGAAGAAGGGCGCGGCGAACATCCCGGGGGCGACCAGTCCCGTGCTGGAGTTGTTCGATGTCACCTCCGCGGATTCCGGTCTCTACTCGGTCGTGGTGACCAATAGCGACGGCAGCGTCACGAGCGACACCGCCGAGCTCACGGTGCAGGGCGTGGTGCCCGGGTATGTCAACACCGGTATGGGCGTCGATGGCCTGCCGCTCCTGGCCGGACAGATTGATCCGACTTTCAAGATCATCGTGAATCCGGATGCTCCCGGCGTTCAGGATGCGATCGTCCAGTCCGGCAATCCCGGCGCGTGGATTGCCAATTCGGCAACCGCGAAGTGGATCGGGCCGCGCGAGAACACGACGGGGGCTGCCGGTGCTCCGACCGCCGATGGTGGGGAAGCTCCGGGGATCTATGTCTATCGCACCACCCTGGATCTCACCACCTTCGATCCGGATACCGTGGAGATCACGGGCAAATGGTCCTCGGATAACAACGGTGTCGAGATCCGTGTGAACGGCACCTCGGTGGGCTTCCCGAATACCACGGGCAACACCTTCGCGACCCTTGTTCCCTTCTCGATCAACAACAGCGCCTTCCCCGGCTTGCTCACCACCGGTAACAACACGATCGACTTCGTGGTGGAGAATCTCTCGGTGGGTTACACCGGCCTGTTCGTCGAGGACTTCGCCGCGATTGGCTATGTCGCGCCGGGCACTGCTCCCTACATCGCGATCCAGCCGGCATCGGTGACCGGCGTTCACGGTGCTTCCGCAGTCCTCGCGGTGGGTGCCAGTGGCTCCGCACCCTTCACTTATCAATGGTATAAGGGCACCACGCTTATCGCGGGAGAAACCACCGCTGTGCTCTCGCTCCCGGTCGATGACTTCTCAGCCGCCGGTAACTACAAGGTTCGCGTTACTAACAGTGCGGGCTTTGCGGAGAGCAACTTCGCTACCGTGACCGTAAACAACGCGGTGCCCGTGGTGGTAAGCGATGCCCTCGCCGCGGATCCTGACACGCCGCTGGAGATCGTTCCCGGGTTCGACCTGCTTCCGAACGATACCGATGCCGATGGCGATATCCTCGCCCTGCAAGGCTTCTCCGCGACCACGACTGCGGGGGGCTCGGTGGTTCTGAACGATGACCTGCTGACCTACACGCCTCCCGCGGGCTTCGTCGGGATCGACACTTTCACCTACACGGTGAACGACGGGGTGTGGGGCGGTGTCTCTGCGCCGGGCACCGTCTCGATCACGGTGGGGAATCCCTCGGTGGATCCTCCGGTGGCCCTCGCCTTGAACCTTGTTGGTGGCGATATCGTCGCCTCCTTCACCGGAACTCCGGGTGGCGAATATACCCTGCAGCGGTCCACCACCCTTGGCGGATGGATCGATGTCGACACGGTGAACGCTTCCCCTGCCGGGCTTGTGGAGATCACCGATCCCGATCCTCCGGCAGGCAGGGCCTTCTACCGCATCTCCTATCTATCGACTCCGTGAGGAGCAGCTTCACGTTCTGAATTGTTCCCGGCTCCGCGAGCGCCTGTGATGGCTCTTGCGGAGCCGATTTTGAATCCGCCCATGAGCACCCGCCCCTTGTCGCTCCGGCTTTGCGCCCTCGCTTCGCTCCTCGTTTCGCCCTGCTTCGGCGACACGCCGGACGCGGTGGTGACATTCAACGAGATCCACTACAATCCGCCTTTGACGCAGGATGCCGAGTGGATCGAGCTTCACAACCAGATGGCGGTGAATGTCGACATCTCGGGGTGGTCCCTAGGTGCCGGGGTGTCTTATGTCTTCCCGGCGGGGACGGTCATCCCGGGCGGCGGGTATCGGGTGGTTGCGAAGCTGCCGGGCCATGCATCGCTCACGGGGATACCCGGCGTGCTGGGGCCCTTCACCGGGAATCTCTCGAACTCCGGTGAGACGATCGATCTCCTCAGCCCCAGCGGGCGCCTGATGGATCGCCTTGAGTTTGGCGATACCGGCGATTGGCCGGCGGCTGCCGACGGTGCCGGTGCCACCTTGGCGAAGCGGGCACCGGGCCTCGCGGCGGAGAATCCCGCGAACTGGCGGGCCAGCTTGAATGTCGGTGGAACTCCTGCGGGCCTTAATTTCTCCAATCCCGACCAGCCGATTCTCCACTCACTGGCTGGCGCTAGCTCCACTTGGCGCTACTACGATGCTAGTAGTGCTCCTGCGGCCGCGTGGAATACGGCGGCCTACAATGACAGCGGCTGGCAGGAAGGAACTCCTGCCTTCGGGTCGCCAACGGTCGGGGCCGATCTCTCGGTTTTGGCTGATCTTACCAGCCGCTACCGGGCCGGAGCCCTCACAGGACTGGCCGATGGCGCCGAGTTCACCACCTGGCCCGACACCGCCCTCGGCGATGGCACGGCTCAAGATACCACCGAGGGAAGCGATCCCCGCTTCGAAACGAACGCCACTCCCAGCGGAGAGCCTGCGGTCAGCTTCGACGGCAACGATGAATTCCGGGCTGCCTTGGATCCCGGGATCCCCTCCACCTCGGGATTCGTGTACTTCATTGTCTGCAAGGCGTCCGGAGTTCCGCAGAGCGGGGGACTGAACGATGGCTCCGGTGCCTACCTCTTCGATCGGGATAGCAACAATTTCGATGAGCCGCTGAACTCTCTCAAAGCGGTCAACGGGTGCTATGGTTTCCAGAAGCGCTACAATGACGGGAGCGGCCTCGGAGGCACCGTCTCCACCACGCCGATCTCCTCGACCCAGTTCCAGATCGTGGCGGTGCGCCGGAATCTTTCCATGGGCCAGTTCGAGGTCTGGGTGGACGGGGTCATGGAAGCGAGCACGGGCGATAGCGGTGGCGCACTTAGCCCCCAGCCGATCGTGATCGGCCGCCACAGCAATTCCTCGACCTCGGGATTCAACGGGGAGATCGCCGAGCTGCTGATCTATCGCGACGAACTATCCGCATTGGATTTCCAGCGGGTCGGCACCTATCTGGAGAGGAAGTACGGCCTCAGCACGGCCTTCCCGGATTCGAGCGTAACGACTCCGATCTCGGAAACGGCATCCACGTCCTACTATCGGCGTAGTTTCAATTTCAATGGCGACCCCTCGCGAACCGTGCTGAAGCTCGATCATGCGGTGGCAGACGGGGCGGTCTTCTATCTGAATGGGCAGGAGATCTCCCGGGCAAACATGCCCGCGGGTGCCGTGGGGCATGCCACCCCGGCCTTGTCGGATGTGAGCGCTCCTTCGGCTAGCGGTCTGCAAACCGTGCCTTCCAGCGCTTTGGTCGCGGGCACGAACGTTCTCGCCGTCTCGCTTCATACCGGCGCGGGTGATGATACCGCTTACTTCAGTGCTTCACTGCAGGGAAGCGAGACGCCGCTGGATCCGGACCAACCTCCGGCCTTGTTGCTGAACGAGATGTCCGCAGCCACGGCGTCCCCTTTCTTCGTGGAGATCAAGAATCCTGGGACCGGCCCGAGCTCCACGGCGGGCTTTTCCCTGGAGGTCGTCGGATCGGTTTCCGGAAGCTTTCCCCTGCCGGTCGCCACGGTTCCGGCCGGAGGTTTGATATCCTACACGCACACCCAGCTCGGCTTCCGTCCTGCAGCGGGGGACAAGGTGATCCTCCGCGCGCCGGGAGGAGCCCTCGCGGATGTCCGGGGGGCGGAGTCCTCCTTGCGCGGTCTGTCGGAGCTTTGGCCGGGACGCTGGCTTTTCCCTTCGTCCGCCACTGCCGGATCGGCGAATGCCTTCAATCTGCAGCAGAACATCGTGATCAACGAGATCTGCTACAATCCACCGGACCTCACGGCCGCGAGCGAGAACAAGCAATGGCTGGAGCTCTACAACCGCGGTGTCACGCCGGTGAATCTGAACGGCTGGAGCTTCGGGTCGGGCATCAGCTACGTCTTCGGGAACACGAGCATCCCGGCGGGCGGCTATCTGGTCGTGGCCAAGGAACCGGCCACGCTGTTGAGCGCCTTCCCGGGAATCAATGTCGTCGGTCCCTACGATTCCAGTCTTGCGGGAAGCGGCGAGCGGGTCCTGCTGGTCGATGCCCTGGGCAACCCGGTCGATGAGGTCGGCTACATCGATGGCGGTCGGTGGCCGGGTGCCGCGGATGCGGAAGGTTCGACCCTGGAGCTCAGGGATCCCCGCTCCGACAACTCGCTGCCCGAGGCTTGGGCGGCCAGCAATGAGAGTGCTCGCCGGGCTTGGAAGACCTACACCTACCGGATGACTGCCGCTGCCAGCAGCGTGGGTCCGGACGGGCAGTGGCGCGAGTTCGTCTTCGGCCTTCTGGATAGCGGCGATGTCCTTCTCGATGACATCACGGTCACCGAAGCTCCGGACACGGCACCGGTCGCGATGATCTCCGGAGGCGACTTCGAATCGGGTCTGAGTGGCTGGCGCTTCCTAGGCAACCACCGGCACGCACAGCTCGTGTCGGACCCTTCCAGCACCGGGAATACGGTGCTCCGTCTCAGCGCCAAAGGTGCGACCGAGCACATGCACAACCATGTGGAAACCACCCTGGCCGCGGGGCGCTCGGTCGTGAACGGACGCGTCTACGAGGTCTCGTTCCGAGCCCGCTGGCTCGGCGGGTCGAATCGCCTCAACACGCGTCTCTACTTCAACCGCGTGGCGAATACCACCGTGCTGGACCGAACGGATAACCCGGGAACTCCCGGCAGTATCAACTCCACGGCGCTTGCCAATGCGGGTCCGACCTTCACCAGCTTCTCCCACACGCCGGTGGTACCGGATCCCGGTGAAGCCGTCATCGTGAGCGCACGAGCGAAAGATCCCGACGGGCTCGGCATCTTCACGCTCCACTACTCCGTGGAGGGCGGGACGAGCGTCCCGGTTCCCATGAGCCTTGGTAGCGACGGGGTGACCTATACGGCCTCCATCCCCGGGCAAGCGGCGGCTTCGGTGGTGCGTTTCCACGTGGCAGCCACCGATGGAGCCCTGACTCCGGCGGTTTCCTATTTCCCTGCCGATGGCGCAGATTCCCACGCTCTCTATCAGGTGGATGACGGTTTGGCCGCCACCAATGGCAGGCACAACCTGCGCATCATCATGGCTCCGGACGACGAGGCCTTGCTCTATCAGACCAACAATCTGATGAGCAACGAGCGCCTCGGATGCACGGTCATCTACAACGAGCACGAGGTGTACTATGATGTCGGCGTGCGTCTGAAGAGCAGCCAGCGCGGGCGGCCGGAGGCATCGCGCGTGGGATTCAATCTCGGCTTCAACCGCGACCAGCTTTTCCGGGGCGTTCATCGCACCGTGTCGATCGATCGCTCGGAAGGACAGGTGCCGGGGTGTCAGGAGATCCTTTTCGACCACATGATGTATGCCAGCGGTAGTGTACCCGCGGAATACAACGATCTCTGCAAGGTGATCGCGCCGAATCCCGCCCACACCAGTTCCGCCATCATGCAGTTGGCCCGCTATGGCGACGTCTTTCTCGACTCGCAGTTTGATTCCGGAAGTGACGGAACAAGCTACGAGTATGAGCTGATCTACTATCCGCTCACTACCGATGCCAATGGGTTCAAGCTTCCTCAGCCGGATAGCGTGGTGGGTACGGATTTGGTGAATCTCGGAGCCAGCAAGGAGAACTACCGCTGGAACTTCCTGCTCGAGAACAACGAGGACGTGGACGACTACTCGCGCATCATCGCGATGTGTCAGCAGTTCGGAAAATCCGGCACCGCTTTCGAGGCTGGCTTGGGCGACATCATCGATGTCGATCAATGGCTGCGCGCCCTGGCCTGCGCCTGTGCCACCGGCGCGGGAGATTCATTCTTCGATAACTCGAACCACAACGGAATCTTCTACGCTCGTCCGGACGGCAGGGTGCTCTACTTCCCGCACGACATGGATTTCTCCTTCAGCTCGACGCGGGATATTTTCCAGAACAATGAGCTCCAGAAGCTCATGGCGGATCCGCTTCGCAAGCGCCTCTACCTGGGCCACCTCTACGACATCTGCACCCGCGTTTTCAATCAGAGCTACATGCAGGCGTGGACGAATCACTACGGCAGCCTGTTGCCGGGTGAGAACTTCGGCGCGCACCTCAGCTACATCAATACCCGCTCGAACTATATCCTCTCGCGGGTCAATGAGGAGATCGCTCCCATCAGCTTCGCCATCACGACCAATGGCGGGGCAAACTTCTCCACCGCCACCAGCCCGGTGAACTTGGCCGGGACCGGTTGGGTTGACGTCCGGAACATCCGTCTCGCCGGAGCCACGGTGCCGCTTCAAGTAACCTGGACATCGGCCTCGGCATGGCAGGTCGCCGTTCCCTTGAGCTTCGGCTCGAACGTCATCTCGTTGGAGGCTCTCGACTTTGCGGGCAACGTCGTCGGCACGGACAGCATCACGGTGAACAATACCGGCGGCATCCAGGTGCCATCGCCCACCACCCTCGTGGTTTCCGAGATCTACTACAACCCGCCGGGTAGCGTGGAGGATACCGAGTATGTGGAGCTCATGAACGTCTCGCCGACCTTCACGCTCGACCTGAGCAACGTGAATTTCAACACGGGGATCACCTGCTCTTTCCCCGGTGGTACCACGCTCCCTCCCGGCGGGCGTATTCTCTTCGTGAAGAACATCGCGGCCTTCAATGCCGCCTTCGGTGCCGGTAAGCCGATCGGCGGCACCTTCTCGAACAGCTTGGACAACTCCGGGGAGCAACTGATCCTGCGCCGCGCGAACGGCAACATCCTCCACAGCTTCACCTATCTCACCGCTCCGCCGTGGCCGGTCGAGGCGGATGGGGACGGCTACTCGCTGGTCTTGGTCAATCCCTCGGCCGCCCCGAATCACAGCGACCCGATGAGCTGGCGTGCCAGTGCCGTGGCGGGCGGCTCCCCTGGCGCCGCCGATACCGAGAGCTACGTCTCTTGGAAAGCCGCGAACGGCAATCTGCCGGACAATGAAGACACCGATGGCGACGGGATCAGCAACCGGCTGGAGTACTTCCTCGGCGGCAATCCTGGAATCGCCGAGCCGGATCTGGCGCCTCTGGTGGCGATCGATCCCGACGGATCCTTCCAGATGTCGGTGACGCGGAGGGTCTCGGCGGAGAATGCCTCGGTGGTTCCCCAGTCGTCGGGGAATCTCTCCACCTGGGCCACTGCCGCCGGGTATGAGTTCCTCTCGAACGAGCGCCTGCCGGGCAGTCCGGCCCGGGACATGCTGACCTTCCGGATCGTTCCTCCGGTGAGCGCCACGCGTTTCTTCGTCCGCTTCTCTTTCCCGCCATAGACTCCTGCCGGTTCCTAGGTTTCACTCGTCCGCGTGCGCGAGCTGATCCTGAACGAGGAGATCTACGACCGGGTGATTGTGGACCTGGTGCCACAGGCGCGCCGCTTCCTCTGGATCGTCACGGCGGATATCAAGGATCTCCACGTGCCCACGGGGAAGCGGGCGGTTCCTTTTCTCAAGGTGCTGGCGGATCTGGTGGAGCAGGGAGTGGGCGTGCGGCTGATTCATGCCAAGGAGCCGGGGCCTCGCTTTCGGGCGGATTTCGATCGCTATCCCGTGCTTGTCGAAAGCGACCTTTTCGAGCGTGTCCTTTGTCCCCGGGTCCACACCAAGGCGGTGATCGCGGATGGCAAGAGCGCCTTTGTCGGCTCGCCGAATCTGACCGGTGCGGGGATGGGGGCGAAGCACCGCGACAAGCGGAACTTCGAAGCTGGATTCCTCACCGACGAGCCGGCGGACCTCGGCAAGCTGATGGCTTGGGTTGACGAGCTTTTCATCGGGGAGTTCTGCGGGCGCTGCCGTCTCCGCGACCGCTGTCCGGATCCGCTCGACGGCGATTGAGACCCGGACTTCCGCCCGGAACTAAGGCTCGCTCCTTCCCCGGAACCGGGCCATCTTGGTGCCATGGCCTGCGCCGCATCCCTCCTTCGTGTCTTCCTTGTCGTGGCGGCTTGCCTTCTTCCCGCTACTCTGCACGCGGAGCCGGAGCATCCGGTGAAGCCGCTGCTATGGAAGGTGGAGGGCCCCGGAGTCGAGAAGCCCGCCTATCTGTTCGGTACCATTCACATTGGCAAAACGGCCGCGGCCAAGCTCCACCCGGCGGCGGACAAGGCCTTCAAGCAAGCGACGGTGCTCCACACGGAGGCACCCTTCGACCCGGCCACGCAGACCGCGTCGATCGGGATGCTCACGCGCACGGATGGCAAGGAACTGGCGGAATCGATCGGGCCGGATCTCTCCAAGCGGGTGGCGGAGGAACTGAAGCACATCAACGATGAGCTGGACTCCACGCCCTTCCAGACCGTGAAGACTTGGTATGTAGCCTACATGTTGCCCATGCTTCCCTACATGCTCGATGGCGCGAAGCCGCTCGACATGGCGCTATGGGATCGGGCGGAGAAGGCTAAAAAGAAGACCTCGGGCATGCAGACTCCCGAGGAGCAGGCGATCGGCTTCGAGGAGTTGACCGAGGAGGAGCAGACGACCCTCCTGAAGAATACGCTGGCGATGATGAAGAAGTATCGCGTGGAGCGGAAGGATCCGATGGCCGAACTGGTGACTGCCTACATCAGTGGGGATATCGAGCGGATTGATGCGCAGGCGACGAAGTCGATCGAAGAGACCTTCCACGGTGAGGACAAGGCGCTCGGCGAGCGGCTTCTCAAGAGCATCCTGACCGATCGCGATGCGATCATGACGGACTACATCGATGCCACGCTGAAGAAGTCTCCTGCCCAAGTTCACTTCTTTGCCGCCGGAGCCGCGCACTATACGGGGAAGGAAAGCGTGCGGGCGCGGCTGGAACGGAGGGGCTACAAGGTCACGCGGATTGAAGAGTAGTCGCCTCCGAGCGCCAGACCTCCGAGACGATCTGGTAGCTCTTCTTGCGGTCCTCATGGCGGTAGAAGCCCGAGTGGACAATCAGTTCGTCGGCTTGGGTGGCTTCCACCAGTTTCTCCAGCTTCTCACGGATTGTATCCGGGCCGCCGATGACGGCCGCGCCGAGGAAGTCGTGGACGGCCGCCTTTTCCGCCGGACTCCAGCGTCCGTCCATGGTGGGGATGGGTGGCGGCACAGGCGTGGGGGCATGCCGGATCAGATTGAGGATCTGCTGCTGTGCTGAGGTGGAGAGATAGCGCGCTTCCTCATCGGTCTCCGCGGCGATCACGGGCACGCCGACCATCGCGTAGGGTTCCGGCCAGCGCTCTGTAGGCTGGAAGCTGTCGCGGTAGATCTCCAACGCTTCGAAGAGAAGCCGCGGCGCGAAGTGGGCGGCGAAGGCAAAGGGCAGGCCGAGAAAACCAGCCAGCCGCGCGCTGAAGGTGCTGGAGCCCAGCAGCCATACCGGCACGTTCGAGTTCGCTCCGGGAATTGCCTTCACCCGCTGTGCGGGATTGGGCCTGCCGAGCAGGGCGATGAGCTCCTGCACTTGAGCCGGGAAATCATCCGCAGCGCTCGGATCGCGGCGTAGGGCGCGCGAGGTGGTTTGATCGGTTCCGGGTGCGCGGCCCAAGCCGAGATCGATGCGTCCGGGGTAGAGCGCCTCCAAGGTGCCGAACTGTTCGGCGATCACCAGCGGCGCGTGGTTCGGCAGCATGATCCCGCCTGATCCCACGCGGATCGTCTTGGTAGCCGCGGCGACATGGCCGATGAGAACAGAGGTCGCCGCGCTGGCGATGCCCGGGATATTGTGGTGCTCCGCCAGCCAGAAGCGGGTGTAGCCCAGCGCCTCCACGTGCTGCGCCAGATCCACGCTGTTGCGGAAGCTCTCCGCCACGGTCCCACCCTCGGTGATCGGTGATAGATCGAGAACCGAGAGCCGGATGTCGCGGAGAGTCTTCATGGTCGTGGTAAGGAAATGCAGGTTGGCGGGAACGCAAACGGGTGGGATCAAGCCAACTGCGCGATCTCGTCCAAGGTCGGGTAGTCGGTGTATCCTTCCGCCCCTTGTGCGTAGAAGGTGGCAGCGTTCGGCTTGTTCAGCGGCGCACCTGCCTCAAGGCGTTCCGGCAGATCCGGATTGGCGATGTAGAGGCGGCCATAGGAGATCGCATCGGCTTCGTCCTTCTTCAGGAGATCCTCGCCCTGCTCGCCGCTCAATTCCTGATTGGCGATGAAGGCGCCGGTGAAGGCCTTGCGGATGCCCTTGCTGAAGCGCGGGGAATCCAGAGCCTCCCGGACGAAGATGAAGGCGATGCCGCGGGCACTGCACTCGCGGGCCACGTGGCCGTAGGTGGCGGCGGGATCGGAATCGCCATTGCCATTCTCCGGCAGAGAGGGGGAGAGGTGGAGACCCACACGGTCCGCCCCCCACACGGAGATTGCGGCATCCACTGCTTCCAGCATGAAGCGCGCGCGGTTCTCGATGCTGCCACCGTAAGAGTCGGTGCGCTTGTTGGTTTCGTCGTTGAGGAACTGGTGCGGCAGGTAGCCGTTCGCACCATGGATCTCCACGCCGTCGAATCCCGCTTCCAGCGCGTTCTGCGCCGCCTTGCGATATTCCTCGATGATCCCGGGGATCTCCTGGAGCTCCAAGGCGCGCGGCACCTCGTAGGGCTTCTGCGGGCGCAGCAGGCTCACATGGCCCGGTTGTGCGAGGGCGCTGGAGGAAACCGGCTGTGCGCCACCCAGATAGTGTGGGTCGGAAATGCGGCCCACGTGCCAGAGCTGCGCGATGATCCGGCCACCGGCTTCATGCACGGCCTTCGTCACCAGCTTCCACCCTTCCACCTGCTCCTGCGACCAGAGGCCGGGAGTATCGGGATAGCCCACGCCCATCGGCGAGATGGAGGTGGCCTCGGACAGGATCAGGCCGGCGCTAGCACGCTGGCGATAGTACTCCGCCATCAGGGCGTTCGGCACGCGGCCTTCGCTGGAGCGGCAGCGCGTGAGCGGTGCCATGACGATGCGGTTCGGCAGCTCCCAGGCGCCGATCTTCACGGGTTGATGCAGCAGAGACATGCGATTCGTATTTTGCGGTTCAGTTCTTGAGAGAGGCCATGTCGATGACGAAGCGGTACTTCACATCGCCCTTAAGCAGACGGTCGTAGGCTTCGTTGACCTGTTGGATGTCGATCATTTCGATCTCGCTCGCGATCCCCTGCTTGGCACAGAAGTCGAGCATCTCCTGCGTTTCCGCGATGCCGCCGATGGCGGAGCCGGAGAAGCTGCGGCGGGGCAGCAGGAGATTGAAGGCGGCCACCGGCAGCGGATTCTCCGGCGCGCCGACCAGCGTCAAATTGCCGTCCAGCTTGAGCAGCGAGAGATAGGCATTGATGTCGTGATCCGCGGAGACGGCATCGAGGATAAAGTCGAAACTCGCGGCGTGCTTTTGCATCGCGTTCGCGTCCTTCGAGATCACGACTTCGTCCGCACCCAGCTTCAGGCCGTCCTCCACCTTGGAGGGAGAGGTCGTGAAGAGCACGGTGTGCGCGCCCATCGCGTGGGCGAACTTCACCCCCATGTGACCGAGGCCGCCGAGCCCGACGATGCCCACCTTCTTGCCCGGGCCGACCTTCCAGTGGCGCAGGGGCGAGTAGGTGGTGATCCCCGCGCAGAGCAGTGGCGCGGCGGCAGCGGGATCAAGTCCGTCCGGGATTCGGAGACTGAAGGCCTCATCGACCACGATGGCGTCCGAGTAACCGCCGAAAGTGATGCCGCCCGAGATCTTGTCCTCGCCGTTGTAAGTGAAGGTGGGGAAGCTGAGGCAATATTGCTCCAAGCCTGCCTTGCAATTGTCGCATTCGCGGCAGGAGTCAACCATGCAGCCGACGGCGGCGAGATCACCGATCTTGAACTTGCTCACCTTGTCACCGGTCTTGGTGACGCGGCCGACGATTTCGTGGCCTGGAACGCAGGGGTAGACCGTGTTGTGCCACTCGTTGCGGGCCTGGTGGAGGTCGGAGTGGCAGACGCCGCAGTAGAGGATCTCGATGTGGATGTCGGTCGGGCCCGGCTCACGGCGATCGATGCTGAACGGGGCGAGGGCGGCGGTGGCGGACTGGGCCGCGTAGGCTTTGGTGCTCATGATGGGTAGGGGAGACGGGGCGGGTGCGTGGTTTTTGGACTAGAAGAGACTGTGAAGCAGACCGCCCTCGGCGCGGAGGGCCGCACCATTGGTGGCCGCGGAGCGCGGGCTGGCGACGTAGGCGACAAAGGAGGCGATCTCATCCGTCTGGATGAAGCGACGCAGCAGCGAATTGGGGCGCATGGTGGTGAAGAACTCCTTCTCCACTTGCTCTGAGGGCTTGTTCTGGTCGCGGGCGAGATCCTTCACGAATTGCTCCACACCTTCCGACCATGTCGGACCAGGCATGATGGTATTCACCGTGACGCCAGTGCCGGTGGTGAGCCCGGCGA
This sequence comes from Luteolibacter rhizosphaerae, assembly GCF_025950095.1. Lineage (NCBI taxonomy): Bacteria > Pseudomonadati > Verrucomicrobiota > Verrucomicrobiia > Verrucomicrobiales > Verrucomicrobiaceae > Neoluteolibacter > Neoluteolibacter rhizosphaerae. The sequence continues at coordinate 256,743 of NZ_JAPDDR010000006.1, forward strand.
GGCCACGGGCGAGCGAGACCTGCATGGTCTTCGTCACGCCGTAGTGGATCATTTCCGCCGGCACGTCGGAGGAGGACTCGCTGGAGATGAAGATGATGCGGCCCCAGTTGCGCGACTTCATCTTCGCCAGGTAGGTGCGGCTCAGGCGCATGCCGCTCATGAAGTTGGTCTCGAAGAAGCGATACCAATCGGCATCGGGGATTTCCTCAAAGGGCTTCGGCTCGAAGATGCCGAGATTGTTGACGAGGACTTCCACATCGGGGAATTCGGTGGCGATCCGATCGCTCTCTTCCACCTTGCCGAGATCGCCGGCGAAGCTTTCGAGGGATGCATCGGGCACATCCTGCCGGATAGCGGCGATGGCTTCATCGACACGGGCCTGCGTGCGGCCGTTGATGATGACGCGGGCACCCTCCGCTGCGAGGGTCTTGGCGATGGCGAGGCCGATGCCGGCGGTCGAGCCGGTGACGAGGGCGAGTTTGCCGGTGAGTTGAAGGTCCATGGTGGTGGGAGGTTGAGGGGTTCAGGCGACGGGGGAGGGATTCCGCTCGAAGTTGGCTTGGTGGAAATAGGGATACGCCTTTGGTGTATCGCTCGCCGCGTCGAGTTTGGCCACCTGCTCTTTTGTAAGGTTCCAGCCCACCGCGCCGAGGTTCTGCTTCAGTTGCTCCTCGTTGCGTGCGCCGATGACAATGGTGGAGACGGTCGGGCGCTGCAGCAGCCAGTTGAGCGCGATTTGCGGGATGGTCTTGCCGGTTTCGGCGGCGATTTCGTCAAGCGCGTCGACGACCCTGTAGAGATACTCTTCATCCACTGGGGGGCCCACGTCCACGTTGAGCTGGGATTGCAGGCGGCTGTCCTTCGGCAGCGGGGTGCCGCGGCGGATCTTGCCGGTCAGGCGCGCCCAGCCGAGCGGGCTCCAGACGACGGCGCCGATCTTCTGATCGATTCCCAGCGGCATCAGCTCCCATTCGTAGCTGCGGCCGATCAAGGAGTAGTAAGCTTGGTGTGCCACGTAGCGCGCCCAGCCATACTTCTCTGCGATGGCCAAGGACTTCATCAGATGCCAGCCGGAGAAGTTCGACACGCCGATGTAGCGGATCTTTCCGGCGCGGATGAGGTCATCCAATGTGGAGAGCGTCTCCTCGATCGGGGTCTGGGCGTCGAAGCCGTGGAGTTGGAAGAGATCGATGTAATCCGTTCCGAGTCGCTTCAGGCTCGCGTTGATGGCTTCGGTCAGGTGGTGCCGGGAGGATCCGATGTCGTTCGGGCCCTCGCCGGTGCGGAAGGTGGCCTTGGTCGAGATCAGCACTTGGTCACGGCGGCCCTGGATGGCTTTCCCAAGGATTTCCTCGGCATGTCCGGCAGAGTAAACGTCCGCGCTATCGAACATCGTGAGCCCGGCTTCCAAGCTCACGTCGACCAAGCGCTTGGCTTCTTCCACGCCGCTGTTGCCCCAGGCCTCGAAGAGCGGGCCCTTGCCGCCGAAGGTGCCAGTGCCGAGCGTTAAAACCGGGACCTTCAGCCCGGAGCCTCCTAAATATCGGTATTCCATGGTGGGGTAGTGGTTCGTTCGATGAGCGTCGAACAATCGATAATGCCGCTTTCTGCGGCGTCAAACGATAATTCGATCATTGTCGAACAATACACCCGTGCTACCTTCCCGCGCAATGAAACCCTACACCCACCCCGCGCTCGGCGATGTCTCCCTGCCGGCGGTCATGCAGGCCCTTTCCGATCCGTGCCGGATCGAGATCCTGCGCTCCCTCATGGATGCGGGCGAGCTCGCCTGTGGTGACATCCCGCTCGATATCTCGAAGGCAACCGTTTCCCACCACTTCGCCGTCCTCCGCGAGGCGGGGCTGGTTCTCACCCGTACCGAGGGCACGCGCTGCCTCAATACCGTGCGGGAGGAAGAACTTGAGAAGCGCTTCCCTGGGCTGCTCGGCCTCGTTCTCCGCGAGAAGTCCAAGAAGCCGGCGAAAAGGCCTAGCGTCCAAGGCGCTTGAGGCCAACTCCCGCGACGTGGCGGGCGCTTCAATGATGGCCAGCGTATGGCGCTCGTGAGATGGCCTCGCGAGAGACGGAAGAAATCTGGAAGAAGGCAGGCGTCTTCTGCTCCTAATCCTTGGCTTCTTCGTCGCCGTTATTTTTTTCCTGCCTCATCACGGGAAATGGTTACTCTCTCATTTCGTACGCCATGAAAACTTTCACCCTCAACGTCAACGGTCAGACCCGCCAGGCGGAGGCGGCCGACGACACACCGCTTCTCTGGGTTCTCCGGGACCATCTTGATCTGGTCGGCACCAAGTTCGGTTGCGGCATGGCGCTTTGCGGGGCCTGTACCGTGCATGTCGATGGACAGGCGGTCCGTGCCTGTGTGCTGCCGGTCTCGCAGGTCGGTGACAAGAAGGTCACGACGATCGAAGGCCTTGCCCAAGACGGCAAGCTCACCGCGCTTCAGAAGGCCTGGTGCGATCACGATGTCGCGCAGTGCGGCTATTGCCAGGCCGGGCAGATCATGTGTGCCACCGCCCTGCTCGCCGAGAAACCGAAGCCCACTGATGCCGAGATCGATGCGGCGATGTCCGGGAACCTCTGCCGCTGCGCCACCTACACCCGCATCCGCCAAGCCATTCACACCGCCGCCGCCCAATGAACTCCGCCCTTCCCGCTCTCGACCGTCGCGGGTTCTTCCGCATCAGCGCGCTGGCTGGCGGAGGATTCTTCCTCGGCTCCTTCTCAGCTCAGGCTGCCGATTCCTCGCCCGAAGCGTTCTCGCCGAATGCTTACGTCCGCATCACGCCGGAGGGTGCGGTGACCATTTTCTCCAAGAACCCGGAGGTGGGGCAGGGGATCAAGACCTCCCTGCCCATGATCATCGCGGAAGAACTCGAAATCCCTTGGGAAAAGGTAACGGTCGAGCAGGCGCCGGTAAACGAGAAGTCCTACGGACGCCAGGTTGCCGGAGGAAGCATGTCCACGCCCACGAATTACGATACCCATCGTAAAATGGGTGCCATCGCCCGGGTGATGCTGGTCGAGGCCGCGGCCAAGGAGTGGGGCGTGCCAGCCTCCGAGTGCGAGGCGATCGCCGGGGAAGTGGTGCACAAGTCCAGCGGCAAGAAGCTCGGCTATGGCGCGCTTGCCACCGCGGCTTCGAAGCTTCCCATCCCTGATCAAAACTCCGTGCCGCTGAAGAAAGTCGCGGATTTCAAACTTCTGGGGAAGCGGATCGGCGGGGTGGACAATCCGAAGATCGTCACCGGCCAGCCCTTGTTCGGCATCGATCAGAAGCAGCCCGGTCTCAAGTACGCCTGCTATGTCCGCTGCCCCGTTTTCACCGGCAAGGTAAAGGAGGCGAACCTCGACGAGATCAAGAAGCTGCCGGGGATCACGGATGCATTCGTCATCGAGGGCACTGCCGACCACTACGGCCTGCTGCCCGGCATCGCCATCATTGGGATCGATACCTGGTCCACCTTCCAGGCGCGGAAGGCGCTCAAAGTGACTTGGGACTCAGATACGAAGGAGAGCTTCGCGGCCCATGCTGCCAAAGCTGCGGAACTGATGAAGGAAGGCAAGGCCGCGAACGAAATTCGCCGCAGCGGCAGTCCGGAGTTCCCCGATGATGGAAAGACCATCTCGGGCAGCTACCATTACCCGCACCTCTCGCACGCGAATCTGGAACCTCAGAACTGCACCGCGGTCTTCAAGGACGGGGCCGTGGAGGTCTGGGCTCCGACCCAGAATCCCGGTCCCGGCTTCGATGGCATCGCGAAGGCGCTCGGCATCCCCAAGGAGAAGGTGACGATCCACATGACGCGCATCGGCGGTGGCTTCGGCCGCCGCTTGATGGGTGACTTCATGATTGAGTGCGCCGCCATCGCGCAGAAGCTAGAAGGCACGCCGGTAAAGGTCACTTGGACCCGCGATCAGGATCTCGCGCACGATTACTATCGTGCCGGTGGTTGGCATCACTTCCGCGGTCGTCTCGATGATTCCGGAAAGCTCGCCACTTGGGCCGATCACTTCGTGACCTTCGGCCTCAATAGCGACGAACGCACCGGCAACGGTGCCGACCTGGGTGGCGACGAGTTCCCCAGTCGCTTCGTTCCGAACCTGCTTCTGGAGCGGACCATTCTTTCCAGCAATACGCCCCTCGGTTGGTGGCGCGCTCCCGGTTCCTGCGCGCTCGCGTGGGCGATCCAAGGCTTCATCGATGAGATGGCGCATGCCGCGAAGAAGGATCCGCTCGACTTCCGCCTGGAGCTTTTGGGCGAGGATCGCGAAGTGCCCGCCAGCGGTGGCCGCGGTGTCCCCTACAATGCCACCCGCATGAAAGGCGTCCTCCGGCTTGCCGCGGAGAAATCGGGCTGGGGCGAGAAGCTTGAACCCGGGCGGGGCAGGGGAATCGCATTCCACTTCAGCCATCTTGGCTATGTCGCCGTGGTCGCCGATGTCACCGTCAGCAAGGAGGGCGTGCTCAAGGTCAACAAGCTCACCGCAGCTTGCGATGTCGGTCCCATCATGAACCTCAGCGGTGCGGAGAACCAGGTCCAAGGCTCGATGATCGATGGCCTCAGCGCTGCATGGTTCCAAGAGATCCTCGTGGAGAACGGAGCCGTTCAGCAGACCAACTTCCACGAGTATCCCCTCCTTACCATGAAGGATGCGCCACGAGTCGAAGTTCATTTCGCCAAATCCGACTTCCCGCCCACAGGCCTCGGTGAACCGGCTCTCCCTCCCACCGCGCCCGCGATCACCAACGCCATCTTCGCCGCGACCGGCAAGCGCGTCCGTACCTTGCCCTTGGCCAAACAGGATCTAAGCTGGAGCTGATCTCGCCTCATGTCCGACTGGCCCTTCCTCTTCGACTTCGCCCGACGTCATCAAAATGACCGCCTGGCCTTGGCGACTCTTGTGGCGCGGGAAGGGTCTAGCTATCGTCAGCCCGGCGCCCGCATGCTCATCGCCGCGGACGGCTCCTTCACTGGCTCCCTCAGCGGCGGTTGTATCGAGGAGGGCATCGCCCGCACGGCCCGCCGGGTGTTGGAGAACGGGACACCGGAGCGCATCGTGATCGACACGCGCCCGCATTTCGGCTGCCCGGGCAAGCTCCACATCCTTATTGAGGCCATCGATCCAACTCTTCCCGCCCGCATCGCGTCCACGTTGCGCGAGCGCAGATCCCTGACTTTGGTGACCGGGCCCTGCGGGACTCGCTTCGATGGCAGGGCGGACTCCGGCGAACTGCTGGAGAAGGTTGCGCCGCCGCCTCGCCTGGTGGTGGTGGGCTGGACTCCTGACATCGATCCCGTCCTCGCCTTCGCGTCTTCCCTCGGCTGGGAACGGCATCGTGTTCTCCGCGATGATCGCATGCTTCCGGAGACGCCCAGCATTGCGGGCGAGTCGGTGGTCTCGCTCGCTTCGGAGGACTTCGCGCGCAGTTTTCGTCCCGACCCGCTCACCGCGGTGCTGGTGATGACCCATCATCTCGCCACCGATCTGGCCTTCCTGCGCGAGATCCTGCCGGCGGGCTACGGTTATCTTGGCCTTCTCGGCTCGCGCCGTCGCCGCGAAACCCTTCTCGCCGAGCTTGGCTCGCTTGGGCTTCTGGAGGATCCATCGATCACGGATCGCTTCCACGCCCCCGTAGGTCTCGATCTCGGCGGCCACCACCCGGCGACCATCGCTCTCGCCATCGTCGCGGAGATCCAGGCGGTGCTTGCCGGGGCCTCCGGTGGCTTTCTCCGGGATCGTAGCGGTACGATTCATTCCGAGCCTCTCCCGGCGTGAAGATCGCCGCCCTCGTGCTCGCTGCTGGTCGGGCCAGCCGCTTCGGTTCCCCCAAGCAGCTCCTGCAGTGGGAAGGGCGCAGCTTGATCGACCGTGCCTGTGGCACCGCCTTGGAGGCCGGGTGTCGTCCGGTGCTTCGTATCCTGGGGGCGCATGCCGATCAAATACTAGAGGCACCGTACCCTGCCGGTGTCCAAACCCTGACCCACTCCGCTTGGCAGGATGGCATGGGCAGTTCCATTGCTGCAGGCGTCACCCGCCTTCTCGAACTTGATCCGGAGCTCGCCGGTATCTTCATCCTTCTGCCGGATCAGCCGCTTGTCACCGCCGCGCTTCTCCTCCGCTATCTGGGGAGCGATGCATCCATCATCCTCTGCGATCACGGAGCCGCCAGCGGGCCCCCGGCATTTTTTCGCCGCGAGCACTTCCCGGCCTTGATGAAGTTGGAGGGGGATCAAGGGGCGAAGGCGATCGCGGCCCGCCACCCCGAGGCCACGGCCATGATTTCCTTTCCCGACGCCGCTTGGGATGTCGATACCCCCGAGGTATGGGAGTGTTTCACTCGCTCTCGGGCCACCAGTTCGGAGCCACGATCGATGTGATCTCCAGCCAGTTCTTGCCGCCTTCCACGGAGTGCCTCTTCAGCTCCAATACCGCGGATGCCGGATGGCCTGGCGTAGCGGCCGCGCGTAGGATCCGTTCCAGATCCGAATCCGTGGGCGCGAAAGCATATCGGTCCCTGCCAGGCATTGGCGGATCAATCCGGAAGCCGGAATAGCCTTTGATCGCGGGGGCCGCAAAGTTCGTCATACGGACGAGCAGGTGGAACTTGCCCGTATCACCACCCCGCCCGCCTGCGAAGCGGCTGAAGTGATCATCTTCAAACTCCACGAAGCTTCCCCAATCCACACGCCATCCTTCCTGTGTTCGGACCACTGCCACCGGAAAACCTTCCGCATGCGTCTCAGTGGAGACCAAGTAGCTATAGAATGTCGGCTCCTCGCCTTCTTCTCCATGGGAGTCATTCAGCTTTATCCGCATCACCTTCACCGCGCCGTCCGGCATCTGTGAATAGTAGGACTTCATCTGGTTCGCCGTGTTTTCCGAGAGCAGGGAATGCTTCGCCCGCTCCTGCCAGGTTGGCGCGGAGAGGAAGGCCTTCAGGGCAGCCTCAGGCGCGGCGATGATTTTGATGGGCGCTTCCGCATTGTTCCCGGAGGGCGGCTGTGGCTCTGGCTTGCGGACCGCTTCGGATGAGTTCTCCGCTTCCGGTGAGGCCGGCGGGACATCGGGAGATTTCTTCGCTTCCGGAAGTGTTAGAGTGCCCGGGGCCGGCGTCGGCTCTCCGGCCTCCTGGCGTCCGACAAACCATCCGAGCAAGTAGCCGCCGATCAATCCGCTCAAGGCCGCGAGCAAAATGGAAAGCAGCCACACGGCGGATGACCTCCTCGCCGGCGGGGGCGCCAGCGGCGGGGCTTCGATCGGTGTCCGCGGCAGGGCACGGAAAGGCTCCGAGAAGGGAGCTGGTCGTTCCCGCGCTGCCGGCGGCGTGAGCGGTGAAACGACGAACGCCGGTTCCGGCTCCTCCGCGGGGAAAGGGGTAGGCGGCCTGACGGGAAATAAAGGCTCGGGTGGCAAGACCGGCTCGGGTGGCAGGACCGGTTCGGGTGGCAGGACCGGTTCGGGTGGCAAGACCGGCTCGGGAGGCAAGACCGGTTCGGGTGGCAGGACCGGTTCGGGTGGCAGGACCGGTTCGGGTGGCAGGACCGGTTCGGGTGGCAGGACCGGTTCGGGAGGCAAGACCGGTTCGGGTGGCAGGACCGGCTCGGGGGCAGGGACCGGCTCGGGGGCAAGGACCGGCTCGGGGGCAGGGACCGGTCTGACAAAAGGATTGAAGGGATCGCTCGCGCGCGTGGCAGCGTAGTGTGCCTCCGCCCGGGCAATGGCCGCCGGCTCCGCCGTGGTGAGGTCCTTCAAGGGCCGCGCCGCCAAGCCCCGGATGAGATCGGGACCGACGATCTCACAGGCGCATCTCGGGCAAGGCCCGCTGAAAGCCTCTGCCGACAGCGGCACGCTCAAGGCGATCCCGCAAATCGGGCAGTGGAATTGGATCACGTCGGCCATCAAGGAATCGCGCAACCCCTCTCTGCCATGGATCCGGCGTTCTGTCGAATATGCTCAGCCTTGGAAAATGCGGATCTCTGCCTCCGTGCAGGCGTGCGGTGCCGCCAAGTGTGCGATGTGACGTTCCAGTGCGGGGTGATGTAGCCGCCTCACCCCGAAGCCTAACAGGCGTGGATGAGGCGCCGTAGGGTCCGCGAGCGAAACCGTCTCCGGGGCGAGTGACATGCCGGTTCCCAGCGCTTTCAGCAGCGCTTCCTTCCTCGTCCATAGATCGATCAGGGCTAGCGCCCTCCGGTCTTTCTCAAGCGGCAGCCCGGCAATCTCCTCGGGGTGACAAAAACTCGCTTCGCAGCCCAGCAAGCTGGTGCCCCGGTCTGCGGGCTCGATATCCACGCCGATTTCGCCCTCCATGGAGAGTGCGATCAAAGCGAGATCATCGCAGTGCGAGAGATTGAAATGCAGGCCTTGGTGCGGCTTCGCCAGGGCGGGCTTTCCGTATTCTCCGGTTTCGAGAACCAGTTCCTCGGGAGGGCCTTCCAAGATCTCGCCCAAAATCATCCTGAGTGCCGACCGGCACGCCCGCCAACGCGCCGCGTCTTTCTCGAAGCAGAAGCGCCCGGCCAGTTCTTCCTCGGCGCGATTCAAGCGAGCGCCCCGAACCTTGGCAGGGTCCACGACATGCACGATCACCGAGCCCGGCGCGGGATACTTGTTGCTCACGCTGCCATCAGGATCCGGGGCCGGGGTCGGGTCAACCGACTTCGATCACGACCGCAGTGGTATTGTCGCGCCCGGAATCCGCCACAGCGGCGAGCACCAGGCTCTCCGCGCACAAATCCTTTCGCGCCAGCTCGTTGAGCCGCTTGTCCCAAAGGCCGTCCACCAGACCGTCCGAGCAGATCAGGAAGCGGTCGCCGGGCTGGCAACTGACACGCCCGATGTGGGGATCGATTTTCTGGTTGCCTCCGCCCAAGGCCTGCGAGAGGGAACTTTTGCCGGGATGGGCCCGCGCTTCGCGCTCGTTGATCTTGCCGGATCTCCGCAGCCAGCCCACGTGCGAGTGATCGTGGGTGAGTTGGAGCATTTCCCCCTCCTTCGGCAGGTAATAGATCCGGCTGTCACCGATGTGGGAAAAGCACATCCAGCCCGGCATGAACCAGCACAGGCTGAGCGTGGCCCCCATGCCATGGCACTCCGGATAGTAGCGTCCCAAGTCACTGATGGAAAGGTGAATGCGCTCGAAGAGTTCCCGCAATACATCGCTGAAGCCCGCCTCCAAATGCTGGGCTGCCATTCCGAAGCTGGGCGGCAGGAGGCGCGTGATCTTTTCCACCGCGATCTTACTCGCGAATTCCCCGGATTTTGCGCCGCCCATGCCGTCGCTCACCGCGAAGACGAAGTCGGATTCCCCCATACTCCCGCCGCCGGTTTTACCGAGGTAGCGGATCTCCCTCGCATCGAAGGTCAAGGCAAGGAAAGCATCCTCGTTGTTGGTCCGGAAACGACCCACGTGGGTCATGCCGGACCAATTGATTTGGAGCGGGTAATCTGGATTTTCGGGCGCGTCTTGGGTCACGTTTCGTGCGCGAATCTGAGTGTTCGCCGGGGTGGCGGCAAAAACAAAAAATCGTGACAGTCCTTGTAGCTTGGCCTGTCTACTGCTTTCACGGGGGCGGTGCTGGCATATGCACGCACTGGGGGCTTGCACGCCCCTCGATCATCCGCACGAATCCTCGCGATCCGAACAACAACCTAAGAATACGATGCCCAAGTTCAAATTGGAGTACATCTGGCTCGACGGCTACACCCCCGTCCCGAACCTCCGTAGCAAGACTCAACTGAAGGATTTCGACTCCTTCCCGACCCTCGAGCAGCTTCCGAACTGGGGCTTCGACGGTTCTTCCACCCAGCAGGCCGAGGGCCGTAGCTCGGATTGCGTGCTGAAGCCGGTCGCCCTCTACCCCGATGGCAGCCGCAACAACGGCATCCTGGTGATGTGCGAAGTCATGATGCCCGACGGCGTCACCCCGCACCCGTCGAACAACCGCGCCACCATCCTCGACGACGAGGACACCTGGTTCGGCTTCGAGCAGGAGTACTTCCTCTGGGAAGACGGCGCTCCCCTCGGTTTCCCGAAGAACGGTTACCCCGGTCCGCAAGGCCCGTACTACTGCGGCGTCGGCTTCAGCAACGTCGGCGACGTTGCCCGCCAGATCGTCGAGGAGCACCTCGAGCTCTGCCTTGAGGCCGGCATCAACCACGAAGGCATCAACGCCGAAGTGGCCAAGGGCCAGTGGGAATTCCAGATCTTCGGCAAGGGCTCGAAGACCTGCGCCGACCAGATCTGGGTCGCCCGCTACATCCTCAACCGCCTCTGCGAAAGCTACGGCGTGGACGTGAACTATCACTGCAAGCCGCTCGGCTCCGAGCTCGATTGGAACGGCTCCGGCATGCACTGCAACTTCTCCACGAAGTACATGCGCGAAACCGGCGGCAAGGAGTACTTCGAAGCGCTCATGGCCCAGTTCGGCAAGAACCTCGACGAGCACATCGCTGTCTACGGTCCGGACAACCACATGCGCCTCACCGGTCTCCACGAGACCCAGTCGATCGACAAGTTCACCTATGGCATCGCCGATCGCGGTTCCTCGGTGCGTGTCCCGCACAGCTTCATCAACGCCGGCTACAAGGGCTACCTTGAAGACCGCCGTCCGAACTCGCAGGGCGACCCGTACCAGATCGCGAGCCGCGTGCTCAAGACGATCTCGGAAGTTCCGCTTCCCTGAGATCCGGAGCCATAGCCGAATCTTCAAGCAGCCGTCCGGGAAACCGGGCGGCTGTTTTTCTTTCTACAGCGAGAACTTCGAGCGGAATGCCTGGGCCTGCCGACGGGAGAATTCGATATCCTCGTGTCCCTCCAGCTCCGCGACCAGCCGACCGCTGCTCTGGCGGTGGATCACCTTGATCAGGTTCAGGTTCACCATTTGGCCACGGTTCGCCCGGATAAAGGAATGGGTCGCCAGCATCTGCTCCATCTCCTTCAGGCTCCGGCTTACCGTGAGCTCTTTGCGGTCGGTGAAGAGGACCTTGCAGTAGCTTCCCTCCGCCTCCACCAGCAGGATGGAGGAAGGCTTCACCGGCCAGCAGTTGCACTGGTCGCTCAGCAGCACCAGCTCGTCGCCTTGTTGCTTCTGCATTTTGGAGAGCTTGGTGATCGCCCGGAACAGACGCGGCACCTCGACCGGCTTCAGCAGGTAGTCGACCACGTCCGCATCGTAGGCGTCCACCGCGAACCGTTCGTGTGCGGTACTGATCACCACGGGGGTTCCGCTGGCCTTCGCGTCCGGGATGAGATCGAGCCCGCTATAGCCTCCCAGCTCCATATCCAGCAGCACTCCATCGAAGCTCTCCCTTAGCAGGGCGGATCTCGCCTCTGCCAGATTGGATGCCTCCGTGCTGCGAAAACCTGGCAGGAGTTCTCCGCAAAGTCTCAGCAGTTCCGCCCGCGCCAGCGGCTCGTCATCAACAATCAGCAGATTCATGATCTTGGAAGGGAAGGGAGATGCGGGCCTGTACCTCGTTCTCGGAAGCCTGGCTGAGTTCGAATTCCGCCATGCCAGCGTAGAGAAGCTCGAAGCGTTGGAGGACATCCTTGGTGCCCACTCCGGGAGAAGGCTTCGTTCCGAGTTGTCCGGGACTCGTGATGCACACGTGTAGTCGCTCGCCCTCGATCCGCGCGCTAATCGAGATGGTCCCATTACCGGCGTTCTTCTCGATGCCGTGGACGATCGCATTCTCCGCCAGATTGTAGATCGCCATCGGCGGGACCAAGGCGGAGGAGGCGGACTTCGGGATCTCGATCCGGGTGCTCATCCGGTCGCCGAAGCGAATGCTGGAGATCGACAGAAGGTCGCTCACCAGCCGGATTTCCTCGTCCAGCCGGATCAGCGGGCGCTCCACATTGCGGAGGTTGCTGCGCAGCAGCCGGGAGAGGGTGTTGATCGCATCCGAGGCTTGGTTCGGATCGATATAAACCAGCGCGCGGATCGCGTTGAGCGCGTTGAAAAGGAAGTGCGGGTTGAGCCGCGTTTGCAGGCTCTTCAGGATCGCCCGCTGATGTCCCAGCGCGATCAATGCATCCTCCGCCTTGCGGACCGCGGAGAGGTCCTGAAGCAATCCGATCGCGCCCAAGGCGTTGCCGTCTCGTCCGCGTGAGGTGACCTTGCCGGTGGAAAGCAGCAGTTCCTTCGCGTCACTGGTTTCCAGCCGCTCCTTCCATTCGTCCGGCACCTGCCCCTTGGTGGCCGCATCCGATCCTGCCAGCCGGGTGAGATTCTCGGTCCTCGGCGGCTTGCTCATTCCATGGAAGATCTCGCTCTTGAGCTTCTCCCCGCGCATCGAGCGGAACCCGCTCTTGTGGCTCCATTCCCAAGTCTCCACTCCCGCGACTTCGAGGGTGAGTTGGCTGCGTTCCAACTGGTGGATCAGGCGGGTCGTGCCCACGGAGATCAGGTAGGTCGTGTAGCAGACTAACAGATTGTAGAGGGCCAGTTCGAGCGGTTGCACCTGCCGCAGGGCTCCGAAAGGCCCCATGCCCATGCTTGTCATGGTAGTGCTGGCCAGACACCAGAGGGCCAGCGCGAGCGAGATCACCGGCGGCCGCAGCGATACCGCCGCGACCATCAACATGGGGAAGGGGAGGTAGGCCGCGGAGGTCATTCCCATCACGTCCCGGAAGACATTCGTGAAGGCCATCGCCATCAGCACGAAGGCGGTCGTAAGCGCGGCGAAGCCGATCCAATGGTCATCCGGCGAGAGCAACTGGAAGTCCCGCGCAAACAGGTGGATGAAGAGAGGTGCCAGCGCGACCATCCCGTGGACATGCGCCGCCGAGACCCGTGCTGTCGTCATGACAAACTCGTCCTCGCCGAAACGTCCCGAGAAGGTGGCGGCCAAGGTCATCAGAATCGCGGCGGGGATCGCTGCCAGCCACGGTGCCGGCAGGATCTGCCATAGCGTCCGAATGATGGATACGCGGTCGGCGGACTGGAGGATACGGCTTTTGAAGGAGAGAAGCCATGCCAGCCATGCTTCTCCGACATAGAGTAGCGGAGTCAGGGCCACGGCAGGGTTGAATCCGAATCTCACCCCGATCCAGAGATGTCCCACTGCCAGCCAAGGACAGATCCTTGGTCCATGGAAATAGATAAGCGCCACGCAAATGCCTGCGGAGGGCCAGATCAGCGATACCCGCTGTCCGGATAACTGCAGAAACCAAAGGCCCAGTTCGCACGCGAGTGCAACCGAGAGCACGGCTAGGGCCGCGGCTTTCCAGCCGATGGATTTCGAGGGGGGCATTAAGGGGGGAGACCCGTAGGAGCACGCAAACAATGAAGATTTTTCATCGGTCGTCAATTCGCTCCGTATGGCACAATCGCGGAATGGGAGAGGCTACCCGTTTCTTACCCCAGGGTATCTTAAAGGGTCGCGCGTTACGACTCTTATCCGGCCGCTCTATCTTAGTTTTCAGTCAGATTGCCCCCCCTATTTTTAGGGGGTTCTATCATTACCGCTCAATTCCCCTTCCAGACCGCTCACAAAGGAATCCGACCATATCAGCGATTCAACTTCGGGAATACATGAGCACTGGGTAGGTGAACACCCTCTCAAGCGGCCTATCTCGGGCCCTTCACCCCCTAACCTCCCCAAGAGACCCATGAATCGAGTTGTATTTACAAGGTCGACGCTTCTCGCGACCGCACTTGTTGCCGGGATCACCTCGGCAAGCCACGCCATCGACTACGATGACACCATCACCTTCGACACGGATCCCGTGTTGGCTGCGTCCCAGACACCTGGTGCTTGGTATCCCGATCGCTACGCCCCGGCTGGTTTCGATCGCTTCTCTCTCGGTGGTAATGATCGCTTGCGCCTGAGCATCGACGGTGACAACGGCGTCGTCGGCCGCGGTGCTCCCTATAATTCCACTTTCTACAATACGCACGGCCGCAAGCTCGACCTCCCCGGTGGCGCGTATGCCGTGAAGGCCGATGTGTATGTGCCCAACGATTGGGTCGCGCCGTCGGCACGCCGTCGCTCGGATCTCTGGGTGACTGGCGTGGATGCCGCGGGTGGTGGCACCTTCTACCCGATCATCGGCGTCGCGAACGTTGATGGCACCCCGGTCATCCGCTACTGGGATCTCACCACCGGCTGGGTCACGACTGCGGCCCCCGTCACCGGCGATACTTGGTACACCTTCGGCATCTCCTTGGAAGGCGGCTCTGTCATCTACACGATCAATGGATCCGTGGTAGCCACGGTGGCCGCTCCTTCCGGCGCAAACCGCTTCAAGGATGCGATGATCCAAGGCTACAATTTCAACGATCCTTCCTTGGCTCCCACTCAGATCAGCAGCGAAGACTACGCCGCTTACTGGGACAACCTCGCCTACGCCACCGCGAATGTGGTGAACAGCACCACGGGCAACGGCTACGCTGCGGTCCAAGCCGCGATCGACGGCGCGGTGGCCGGCAATGTCATCGAGATCAAGTCCGGCACCTACGACGGTACCGTGCTGGTCAATAAGGACAATCTCACGATCAAAGCCAAGGCCGGTCAGCCGACCCGGCCCCGGATCGAAGCCTCTGCCCCCGGCGGAGCCCTCGGCACGGTTCTGATTGCCTCCGGAGCGGATGGCACCGTGATCCAAGGACTGGAGATCATCGGCATCGATGGTACGCCCGCTCTCGAAAAGGCGGCCCTCTACTTCCAAGGCACGCATGCGGGTGCAACCATCACGGGAAACACCATCACCGCGAACGGCGACGGTGCGATTCTCACCGAGTATGGCGCGGTTAACTCCGGCATCGTCATCACCGGCAACCTCATTAACGGTGCCACCTTCAACCCTCCGGGCACCGGCTCGGGCCCCGGCGGACAGTTTACGGAGCCGAACTGGCCACGCCCCGCGATCTACATGAGCAGCGGGTCCTCGCCCTTTACTCACACCGGCATCGTCTTCAGCGGTAACATCGTCACCACTACCACCGGGGATTCCGTGAACGGAAACCTCGCGGTGAACCTCGACGGCAACGGCGTGACGGTTGAGGACAACGAGTTCCTCAGCAACACGGGTACCAAGCCGGGACAATCGCTCCTGCGCGTCCGTGGCACGAACACCACCGTGGAAGGCAATACCTTCGGCGGCACCGCGGATGTCGCGCTGATCGTCGGCACCGCTTCCGTGGATACCGCCGCCACCAGCACGGTGACAGGCAATGTTTTCAGCGGAGCCTTCGCTGGCACCAAGGTCTGGAACGTCTCCGCCTCCGCGCTGAGCGCCACCCACAACTTCTGGGGTGATGCGTCGATGCCGTCTTCCCCCTCCGACTTCACCGGCAATATCGCGACTGTCCCGTACTACACGGACGAGGAGCTCACCACCCTCGACGGTCCGGTCCACAACGTCACCGACAACACCTACTTCGCCACCATCAGCGCGGCTCTCGCTGCGACATCCACGGATGCAGGCGATGTGATCGAAGTCGATGCGGGCACCTATTCGGAATCCGCGCTGACCATCTCCAAGGCGGTCACCATCAAGGGGCCCAACGCAGGAGTCATCGGCACCGGCACCCGTTCCGCGGAGTCACGTCTCAGCAATACGACGCTGACGGTGACGGCTGCCGCCACCTTGGACGGCATTGAGGTTTTCCAAACCAACGACGCCAGCAATGCGGTCCTGCTCTACCCGGGCTCGACCCTGCAGAACTCCATCATCAAGCGGGAAGGGGTAACGACCGGAGCCGGTTCGCGAGCAATCGTTACCACGAGCGGAACGGCAATCACGATTAGCGGAAACCTCATCACGGGTGATGCTTCGAACGGTCTTTTCGGCACCCATAAGACCTGGAACAGCGGCATCTACTCGAACGGCAGCGGCACGATCACCAACAACACGATCGAGAACTGCCGCTCTGCCATCAATCTGGATGACTTCAATTCCGCGGTTTCGGTCACGGGCAATACCTTCCGGAACGACGGCACCTACCTGAGCTTCGGTGGCACCGTCCCGACCTTGGGCTCGCACGTCATCGCTGGAAACTCCTTCGGCTACAACTACAGCCTCTCCCCGGCAGCAAACCCCTCGCTGATCAACAACAGCAATGTGGCCGCTTCCTTCCGGGTCGACGTTACCGGGAATACCTTCGGTGGCGTTGCCACCACGGCCCTGACCGATGCCCAGAAGTTCGCTCTGGAAGCCCGCATGTTCCACCGCGGTCGCAGCAGCCGTAATGGCGTGGTCGACTTCGTGGCCGGCGAGCAGATCGTGGTCTCCGGAACGACCATCGCCAGCGCCATCGGCGCGGCATCGAATGGCAATACCGTTCGGGTCGGCCCCGGTAGCTTCACGGAGGATGTGGTGCTCAACAAGGAAGTGACCCTGAAGGGCACCGGTGCCGGATCTACCACGCTGGTAGGACCGATCGGTGGCACGGGCTCTTCGACCGTTTCGATCGCTGCTTCGAACGCTACCCTTGATGGCTTTACCATCACCCGGGCGGGCAACAATGTCACCGATTGGAACAACGCCAACCTGAACTCCGGCGGTGTGACCATCCAAGGCCAAGGCTTCACCGGCAATACGATCTCCAACAACGAGATCACCGGGATGCGGAGCGCCATCGACATCAACAACAGCAACGGCCACACCGTCCGTAACAATGTCATCCAGAACAATCACACCGGCCTGATCTTCCGCAACCAGACGGACAATCTGACGGTGGAAGAGAATGCCATCACGGGGAACCGGACGGTGGGTATCCTCTTCCTCGATGCGAGCGGCGGTGACAATGACCCGATTCAGACCGCTGCCGCCTGTAACTTCAGGAACAACGACATCAGCGGCAACTGGTATGGCCAAGTCGTCGACCGTCAGGCTGGAGGCACGCTTCCGCCCGCCGGTTCGAACCCCAAGAACTTCGAGAAGAACTGGTTCGGTAGTGCGAATCCGGTGGTCTCCACCGCGAACAGCGCGGAGCCCGGCTACGCTTCGTTGATTCCCGTCGCCTTCGGTGGCACGGCCACGGCACCGGGCGGTCAGCCCGACATCGCAGGCCCCGGTTCGGCGAATATCGACTACAAGCCCTACCTCAGCCTCGGGACCGATACCGATGTTGAAACCATCACCGGTCGCGGCACCTATGGCTTCCAAGGCAACCAGTCCTCGCTCTGGGATGGCACCACCTCCTCGGAGACGATCACGGGCCCGGTCAGCTATCCGAGCTATTTCATACCCACCGGCACGACCATCACCGTCACTTCGACGGGCAGTCTGACCGTGGGTGAGCTGGAACTCGCTCCCGGCGCGACCTTGGTTGTGAATGGCGGCGAACTGGTGATCGGCACGGATACCAAGATCTCCGGTAACTTCACCATCTTCAACAGCTTCGGCTCTTGGGACATCAACGGGAACACCACCTTCGAGATCGGTCAGACCCTGGCCCTCATCTCCGACATCCACGTGGCTCCGGGCGTGACCCTCACCGTAAACGGTGGTGGCGAGCTTGTCCTCGATGGCTGCGTCATCGACAGCCAGACCCCGGGCAGCTCCTACAACATCGTAGCCGCTGCAAACGGCCTGCTCACGATCGCCCGCAGCATCGTCACCGATGCCGTGATCGATATCAACACGGTCAACGCCTCCGTCACCGCAAACAAGAAATCGAAGGTCTATGACAACAGCTTCGCCAACTCGGCCATCGAGGCCAGTGCGGACGCCAGCGTCTACCACAACCTCTTCGATGCCGCGACAGCAACGGACTCTCCGGGTCCCTTCGCGGATGTCGATGGATGGGGCAACGTGACTTCGATCGACGATGCGAAGAACCGCTTCAGCCTCGAGTTCGCAACTCCGGTTCCCTCGCTGGTCGGCCGTACGATCGATGCCCAAGGCAACCTCTTCGTCCAGTCGGGTGACCAGGTCGTGATCGATATGAGCGTTGCGGATCTCGATCCGGACGGCATCACTTCCGCGGAAGCTCTCCTCGGCTACAACTCCGGCCTGCTCGATCCGACCGGATCGCCCACCGTGGTCGCACCCGAGGCAAACTGGGATGTGGTCGTGGAGACCGAGCCCACCGGAACTCCGGGTCTTGGTCTTGTTGATAGCGCGCTCGGCCTCGAGCTCACCTTCGGCGATGCCAGCGTGACCGCCGATTCCAAGATCGCCAGTGTCACCTTCAACGCCTTGGCTCCCGGTGCCACGGTCGGATTCTTCCGGGTCCAGACCAACGGTGTCTTCGATGGCAATGGTCAGCTCCTGAAGGATACCCGCCTGACCAAGTTCACGGCGCCGAGCACCTTCTCGCTGCTCTCGCCCTTCACTTCGAACACCGGCGAACTGGTGATCGACGATCTGGATCCGGCCATCGCCGTTCCGGCTGTGAGCGGCACCCAGATCCAGCCCTCCGCCGGTTCGGTCAACGTGCTCCTGCCCTCCACGAACTACGTGCTGCGCAATGGCACTCCGGTCATCCTGACCTTCACTGCCACCGATTCCGGCCTGTCCGGCTTGGAGGCAGCAGATGCAGCCAGCGACCTGATGCTGACGGCTACCGATGGAACGACGGTGCTGAATTCCTCGAACTACACCGTGAGCGCCTCCGAGTTGAGCGGTGTCGTCACCTACACCGTCAATCTGACCGTCCCGGCCAGCGCCACGACCGGTGTCTATGGCATCGCCGCCACCGTCCGCGATCGCTCCGGTAATGTTTCCCCCTCGGCAGCTCTCGGCAGCTTCCAAGTGGCGAACGAAACCTTGGCCACCGTCCAACTGGAAGGCTTCACCGGAGTTCTTCCGGGGCCGACCACGCGTGACGTGACCTTCGTTGCCACCGGCGGTAGCACCGCTACCTGGACCAAGGCCGTAAGCTTCAACACCTCGGGTATCGGCACTGTCGCCCTCGAGGCGGTTCCCGCCGGCACCACCGCTATCAGCGCGAAGGCCGCATGGAACTTGCGTCGCAAGCTGCCGGTCAGCTTCTCGCTGACGGGTGTCTCCACGACCTCGTTCTCCGGAGCGAACCTCCTGAAGGCCGGTGATATCACCGGGGACAACGTGATCAACACGCTGGACTTCTCGCTGCTGCGCTTCCACTTCGGCAAGACGGTGTCCGTGGTGCCTGCATCGGGTGCGGCGGATATCGACGGCAACGGAGTGATCAACAGCGGTGACTTCAACATCCTGCAGACCAACTTCTACACCGTGGGAGACCCGCAGTAAGTTCCTTGCTCGGCCCCCGGTCCAGTGATGGGCCGGGGGCTCTTTAAGTTCGCCTTAACATGTTCTGTTGATTTCCGGCTTGATGGATATTGTTAGAATTTATAATCTTATCGCGCCGAAAGGTTAAGTTATATGATGCATCGCAAATGCCTCCCCGTTTTGCTGATCACGACGCTCGGTCTCTCCGTCGGCTCTCTGTTTGGAGCGGTCACGCTTCCGAGCTGGCATGGCCAGCCGAATACCACGTCGCAGGTCTTCCAGTTCACCACGGGAAGCACGACGCCCGGGCCCAACAGCTCGTCGAATCCTTACGGGACGGCGACCGGCGTGGTGGACCAAGGGGCGGTTGGCAATGGCTGGGAGGATCCGAATGCCCAGTTCAGCAATCCCGGTCACGATGGTGACGGATCTTGGGATGTCGGTCTGGGATCGGATGGCTCGCTGCGTTTCAACGTACCTGTTGCCCCGGGAACACTGGCCCCGGGCCAGTCTTACCGTATCGATATCATGATCTTCGCGCATGTGTTCGTGTCCCTTGCCCAGCCGCCGGTCCCCTCGGTCGATGGCTTGGCTCCGGGAGACCTCGTGCTGGAGAATCAAGGTGTCCTTTCCACCTATGGTATGACCGGGGCCACCTGGCAGTACCGCACTTGGACGGGAACCTTGGAGGACTATGAAAGCGGCGCGATCACGGTGGCGCTCACTCCTCCGAACGGTGCGGTCTCCGCGATCGATCGCGTGGAGATCTACACCCAATACACGCTGGTGCCGGAACCGACGGCCCCGATTCTGACTTTGATCCCGCTCGCAGCTTGGTGCTTGCGTCGTCGGAGACGCTGAACCGTCTTCGGGCCGCGCTCTGGTCCTAGTCCCCCCTTATCGCAATCGAACCCGCACCGGTCCCACCCACCGGCACCCCCTCTTGCGCTCGTGAAGCCCCTTTTCCTTTCGAAGCTCCTCCTCTTCGCCCCTCTGCTGGCAACGGCGGAGACCTTGCTGGTGGGTCCCTCAGGCGACCACGCCAGCATTCAGTCGGCGGTCGACTCCGCAGCCCCCGGGGATGTCATCCAGATCCAGCCGGGCACCTACACCGAGAATGTGGTGCTGAACAAGGGGCCTTTGGTGCTGAGGGGCGCACATTCGGGAGTTGACGCCAGGGGACGGGTGAGCGGCGCTCCATCCCCGGCTATCGAATCGATCATCGCTCCGGCTTCCGGTCCTGCTATTCAGATTGCGCCGGGTGCGTCGGGCATCACCTTGGACGGGCTTTCTCTTTCGGCGTCGCCCGCTGCGGCCAGTGGTGTCATTTCCTTGGAAGGGGGCGCTCCGGAATCACTCACGGTTTCTAACAACGATATCCGGGTTGCAGGCTCAGCCCTTGGCACCGCGATCTGGCTGAACAGCAGTTCGCTGAATGCGACGCTCTCGCGCAACCGCATGCTTGGATCTGCTGCCTCCTCTCAAGTGATCTTTCTGGATGGCGCGGATTCCTTCGATGGCCTTCACCTCATCGAGAATGATCTCGCCGGTGGCGGCACAGTGAGCGGGACCGGACTTTTCGTGGATGGCATCGGCAATCTCGGCCCGAGTCTCGCGCGTGCTGCACGCATCTCCGGCAATCGTTTCACGAACTTCGATCTCGGTGTGAGTGCCGGCTCGATGTCTCTGGAGAATGTCGAGATATCGGGGAATACTTTCGAGGCCAACAATGCCGGCATGGCCGCAGGTCCCCTCGATAGCTCGATCACTGGCAATCTTTGGAAGAACAACTCGAGCTATGGGCTGCGCCTCACCGGCTTCGGCGGCGCAAGCGATCCGGATCGAGGCGCGCGTGCCTGCGTCGTGGAGGGAAACGTCTTCGAAGGGAACGGCGCTTCGCTTGCACCAAGCGGCCACGGTGATCTGGTGCTGGACGATCAGGCCCCGGGCACACAGGGCGGGGATGTCATTCGCCGGAACAAGTTTCTCAGCAGCGTCGGAATCTTCAGCAAGGAGTCCGGAGAGGACGTCACCGCAGCAATGAACTACTGGAATGCCGCGGACGGTCCGGGCGGGACCGCTTCTGGAAGCGGCGGGGAACTCGCCGGCCCCGGCACCGTGGCCTACAAGCCATGGTTCGTGGACGAGGATCTCACGATCTTGGACTATGGAGATGCACCCCTCTCCGGGAGTGTGAATCTCTCCGAAGGGCAATCGATTTCCGGGGTAGAGCTGACCTTGGCTCCGGGTGCCGTCTTAACCGTCGGCTCTGGAGCCAAGGTCGATGTCGGTGATTTGGATCTCCAGGGAGATGCATCCATCCAAGTGAATGGCGGAGCCGTGAACGTGGGGCAACTCGCGATGGCTCCGGGTGCCAGCATCAATGTGGTGAATGGCGACCTGTCCCTGGATCCTCTCGGGGTCGGCGAGTATCACACGATCTCGGGCTCTTTTACCTTCTACAATTGCCTCGGCTCGCTCGACATCAATGCGAACACCACCTTCAGCGGTAGCACGCTGGCGCTGGTTACCGATATCCATCTGGCGGCAGGCGTTACCCTGATCGTGACGGGCAGCCTCCAACTGGATGGCTGCGTCCTCGATAGCCCGGGCGTTTTCAATATCTTGGTAAACCTCGGCGCCACCTTTGAGATGGTCCGCTGCGATGTCACCAATGCCTTCATGACCTTGGTGGGTAGCGACCTCGATATCCACGACTGCGTCTTTACCGGTTCCTCGCTTACGGCCTTCAGCACCGTGAACGGCGGGAGCATCTACCATAATGTTTTCAATGGCGGCACCGGGGCACTCAATATCCTGCCCGGTGCCGTGGTCACGACCATGGTCGAGGGGTGGGGGAATGTGGCGAGCGAAGCTGCGATTCAGAACGGCTTGGAACTTGGCTTCGGTCCTCCTGCGGATCCGACCCGCACCTTGGATGCCGCGGGCAATCTCTACGTTCAACCGGGTGACCTCGTGGATGTGGCACTGGCGGTCGGGAATCTCGTGGATAAGGCGCAGGCGGTGGAAGCACTCCTGGGATACAGCACGGACTACCTCTCCTTCGGTGCACTGCTTCCCTCCGCAGACTGGCCGAACGCTCTTGCTGCTTCCGATGATGATCTGGGTGTGGTCGGCAAGCTCGACACCGCGGTGGGGCTTTCCTTCTCCCATCCTGATCCCGATGGCACTCTCCTCGATGGCAAGATCGCGGATCTCCAGATGACGGCGAATACGCTCGAAGGCCTGAGCAAGGTCTTCTTCCGGGCGAAGAGCGCGGAAGATTCCCCGCTTGTCGATACCCGCATCACCGCGAGTTCCGGTGGCAATGCCTACTATCGCAATGCTCCTTTCACCGCGAATTCCGCGGAGCTGGTTGTGGATGGAACCGATCCCGAGTTCGCGAGCGGAGCTACCGTCACCCAGATTCAGTCCTCTGTTCCCGTGGACCTCCTGCAAGATGGGTGGTTCACCCGCTCCGGCCTCGTGACCGTGACCTTCGATTCCCGCGATGAGCTTGCAGGCATTGAAGATTCGGACGTCGCCGTTGAGTTCGTGGGACTGAGCACCAGCTACCAAGGTAGTCTGTCCTCCGCTTCTCCGGTGAACCTGGGCGGGGTTGATTATACCCGCTATGTTTTTGAGTTCACGGTGGACAGCTCCACAAGCGACGGGGTCTACAATGTGAACGCGCTGGTCATGGACCGCTCGGGCAATCTGGCCACGTTGCCGATCGGCTCCATCGAGATCTCCAAGTTCCGCGTCAATGTAACCGTGGCACCCCAAGGTTTGGTGACTACTGCCGTAACCCGCGACGTGGTCTTCGTGGCGACGAACTCCTCGGGAACGACGCTTGCAACTTGGACCTTGCCGCTGAATTTCACATCGGGCCTTGGCTCCGCATGGATCGAGGGGATTCCGGCGGGAACCGTCAATCTCAGCGCCAAGATGGCTTGGAATCTCCGGCGCAGAATTCCGGTCACCTTCAACTCGGAAGGCATGGCCACTCTCGCGTTCACAGGCTCGGAAGCCCTGATCGGTGGAGATCTGAACGGGAACAACGTTATCAACTCGGGCGACTTCAACGTGCTTTCCGGCACCTTCGGCACTTCGAATCCCTTGGGAGACATTACCGGAAACGGGGTGGTAAACTCGGGTGATTTCAATATCCTCAGCGCGAACTGGCTGACCTTGGGCGATCCGCTCTGAGATCACGCCGTCCTCCTCGCTTTCTCCATGGCCCCCCACCGTTTGCCGATCCTGGCGGCTCTTGCCGTCGCCGCATTTTCTCCCGCCCATGCCGCGCTTGAGGCGGACTTGGTCACCACCCGCGGCACCGTCACCATCGAGTTGGAGTATGCGAAGACTCCGAAGGCGGTGGCGAACTTCATCAGTCTGGCGCGGGGATCACGGGCCTGGATGGATTCGCGGAGCGGTGCGGTGAACACGGGGCCATTCTTCAATGGGCTCCCTTTCCATTACGTCTCCAATACCGCTGAAGAAAAGCTGGTGGAATGCGGGTCGAAGGACGGCAGCGGGAGCGATGATCCGGGCTACACGATTAAGGACGAATTCGACCCGAGCCTGACCCACCAAGCGTACGTGGTGGCCATGGCCAGCGAAGGTCCCAACAGCGGCGGAAGCCGTTTCCATCTCGCCGGCAATCTGGCGATGCCTGTCCTTGATCAACGGAATGTCGTCTTCGGCCGTATTCCGTCCGTCCAGAGCCGCTCGGTGGTGGATCAGATCCTCAGCGCAGGCTCGGGACAGACATCCCTGCTTTCCGTGACGATTCGCGGCACGGACCCTCTTGCAGCTTCGTTTGATGCTTCGGCCATCCCGCTTCCTGTCGTCGGACCCGTATCCGGCTCCCTCGCGATCCAGCCGGGCCTTGCGGCAAACCTGTTCTTCCCTCGCGCGCCGATGACCGTGCTCCGCGCCTACAGCGGCACCGATCTCATTTCCTGGGCCCCTCACTACCGGAGCTTCGCCGGGATGGACGAGCCGCTCCCCGCGGCGACGCACAAGCTGGACAATGCAGCTGACCCCCGTCGTTTTTATCACCTGTCCCAGACGACATACACGGACGCCTTGGGATCCTCTCACTTCGCCAATCGGACGATCACTACGAATTCTCCCGGCTTGGGAGAACTTGTCTATCAGTTCAACGCCTCGGGAACCGGAGGTAGCTACTCGAATACTCCCGACCCCGAGTTCCCCTTCTTTAATTTCACGGGGACCTTCTCGGTGGAGATGAATCCCGCTCCGCGTTTCGATGGCTACTTCTTCAAGATGCTGGTGGCGACGCCGGGCTTGGGAGGAGCCTCTTATGTCGACTTGAGCGGAGGCTACGACAGTATCGGCACGTCGGCAGTGACGGGCCGCTCCTTCAGTCGGGTGCTCACTGCCACAAAGAGCCTGATCTTCGAAGATCAAGGCAGCTTGGAGCTGACGCGGCCCTGATCAGCCTTTCGGCCGGTGTTTGCCGGGGCGGTAGGGCACGTTCGATTCACAAGCCCTTCGCCGCTCATCGAGGAAGGTCTTCTCCGCCGCCACTCCGGTGAGCTCGATGGCCTTGCTGAAGCTGGCCGCCGCTTCCT
This sequence comes from Luteolibacter rhizosphaerae, assembly GCF_025950095.1. Classification (NCBI taxonomy): domain Bacteria; kingdom Pseudomonadati; phylum Verrucomicrobiota; class Verrucomicrobiia; order Verrucomicrobiales; family Verrucomicrobiaceae; genus Neoluteolibacter; species Neoluteolibacter rhizosphaerae. Next base: position 281,532 of record NZ_JAPDDR010000006.1, read on the forward strand.
GGCGTCGCTCCATGCGCTCCTCGAAATCCCCGACCACCGCATGGAAAAGATAGTAGGTCTCAAGCTGCTCAGGCTTGGCGATCTCGCGCAGGGCCTTCATCCCCGCTTCCGCGCCGTGAACGTTCGCGACCGCCACCGCGCGATTGAGCGCGACGACGGGCGAATCGCTGACTTCCTGCCAGCGGTCGTAGTGCTTGAGGATGCGGGCCCAATCGGTAGCTCGATAATCCGCCGCGGTGCAGTGACAGGCCGCGATGCCCGCTTGCAGATGATACTCGCTCAGCTCCTCGCCGCGCGATGACTGCGACAGATGCCAGAGGCCCGCGGCGATCAAGGTGCGGTCCCAGGATTCGCGATCCTGATCCATCAGGCGCAGGATGTTGCCATCGCGATCCTGCCGTGCGGGGATGCGTGCGGCATCCAGCAACATCAGCGCGAGCAAGGCATGTGTGCGGGGATGATCCGCCGCCGGATGCGCGGCCAGCAGACCGCCGAGGCGGATCGCCTCACGGCACAAGTCCTCCTTCACGATCAGCTCCCCGCTCGAAGCTTTGTATCCTTCGTTGAAAAGCAGGTAGAGCACCTGCAGCACGCCATCGAGCCGCGATTCCAGTTCCGCGCCCGATGGGATCTCGAAGGGAATCCGCTGATCCTGGATGCGCTGTTTGGCGCGGGTGAGACGCTTGGCGATCGCCCCCTCGCTGCTCAAGAAGGCCGTGGCGATTTCCGTGACGCTGAAGGCGCAGAGCGTCTTCAGCGCGAGCACGGTCTGGTCTTCCAGCGAGATCGCCGGGTGACAGCAGGCAAAGATCAGCCGCAGACGATCATCGCGGATCTCATCATCGAATCGGGGAGTATCCCCCTCATCAGGCAAGGCTTCGAGCGAAGCCGCGATCTCCAGCTGCTTCTCGTTGAAGAGCTTCTCACGCCGGATCAGGTCGAGCGCGCGGTTCTTCGCCGTTTGCATCAGCCAGGCCGCGGGATTCGCGGGCACGCCGTAGTAGGGCCAGGTCTGGAGCGCACGGATCATCGCCTCCTGCACCACATCCTCGGCGAGTTGGAGGCGATGAATGCCGAAGATCCCGGTGAGCGTGGACACCAGCTTGGCCGCCTCATGGCGGAAGAGGTGCTCGGTCAGCTTCGGGACCTCCGGGTTGTGGACAGGCGGCGCGCTCACCGGATCAGGCCATGGCGTGTTGGCCTGCTTCGTCGGCCATACGGGCTGCCGGGCAGGCGGGTGCCACCGGGCGTACCTCCACGGTGAGGCCGTAAGGAAGTGCGGGGCATTCCTTCGCGATCGCCAGCGCTTCCTCCATGGTCTCGACCTTAAGCAAGAAGAAGCCGCCTACCGACTCCTTCGCCTCGGCGAAGGGACCGTCGGAAACCGTGCGGGCCTTGCCGGAGATCACCACACCCTCGTTCTCGAGCGGATTTGCCGCGGCCAGCTTGCCTTCCTTGCCAAGCCGGTCGAACCAAGAGCCCCAATCGCCCATCACCTGCTGGATCTCTTCGGGAGACATCTGCAGGTGCCAGTCGGTGCCGCGGAAAAGCAGCAAGTAGCCATTCGAATTCGTGTAGCTGTTCATAGAGCGTTCTTCAGGTTGGAGGGTATCTAGATCGATCAGGGCATGGATTGGAAGAGGCCTTTCTGGGTTTCCATGTCCAGCGGCACGGAGACGTGCTCATGCACCACCTTCCACTCGCCGCCGGTCTTCTGGAAACCCACCGTCACGCGGATCCAGGACTCCTCCACTTTTCTTTCAGGGTTCGGCCCGGTCATGCGGTTGAGCGCGCGGGCAAAGGCGACCGCATCGCTGGCGACGATATCGAGTTCGACGATTTCGTAATTCGCGGGGCCGGTCTCGCAGCACTGGAACCACATCTCGAAGTTCTTCCGGTAGGGCTCCCGGCCGGTGACCTTCGCGGTGCAGAAAAGATCGTAGGCCACCACGTCTTCCGCATAGCAGGCCATCACGGCATCCAGATCTTTCACGTGCACGGCTTGGAGCCACTTCTGCGTGAACTCCCGGATCTGTTCTTCGTTGGTTTTGTCTAGAGTGTTCATGGGGTGATCTGTCGGGTTGTGGGTTTGCGTTTGGAGATCAGCAGTCGCGTCGCGAGAAAGGCGAGCGAGAGACAGCAAAGGGCAATCAAAGTCGTGCGCAGGCCGGAGGCGACAGGCACGGATAGTCCCAGCCCGGTGAAGGCAGCCACATAGCCAGCCACGCAGACCGGACACTTCGGCATCAGCACCAGCAGGCCGCTCGGCACCACCCATGCCGCCACGCTCCGGCTTTTACCGGGGGTCTCCCGGCGCTTCGTGCAGCACGCCTTCATGCCTCGCCCTCCTTGCAGCATCCGCAGCTTGCGGATTCCGTCTTCTCATACTCGTCGTGGAGTTGCACCCAGTTCATGGTGCTCTCCTCGTTCCGGCCCTTGGGCGTGAGGTCCATCATCATGAAGGTGCCGAGCGCCTCCTCCCCGCCGCGGGCGTAGCACGAATAGGTGTGGAAGATCTCACCCTTCTCGTTTTTGTAAAAGACGCTGAACCCGTGGGATTCCCCCGTGTCGGTTTCGGGAGCGAAGTTGTAGAAGGCCTGGCCCTTTTGCACCTGGTCTTCGGTGAAGGACACCCCGAAGTCGTAGTTGAAGTCGCTGCCGTTCGAGGAAACCCAAGGGAATTCCCAGCCCATGCGCTGCTTGAAGGGGATGAACTCCTCCAGCTTGCCGCGGGATACCACTGTCAGGACCAGGTCACGGTTCTCGAAGTGCTGGCGTGCGGAGTCGAAGTGGTCGCTCAGGAAGGAGCAACCGCCGCAGCCCTCCGTCCAGCCGGGACCAAACATGAAGTGATATACGATCAATTGGCTTCTTCCGCGGAAGAGGTCGGAGAGGGTCACTTTGCCTTCCGGTGCTTCGAAGACGTACTCCTTTTCGACCTTCACCCATGGGAGTTCGCGGCGCTGGGCGGCTAAGCGGTCACGCTCCCGGTAGTGTTCCTTCTCCTTCTTCAGCAGTGCCTTGCGGGCGGCTAGCCACTCCTCCCTCGTTACCACCCGGTGATCCGAGAGATCCACTTGGCCTTCCATCGTTGCAGATTGCGTGCTCATGATTCTTTGAGGTTTCAATACTTCGACGAACGGGGAGGAGCGGTCAGGACACGATTATTTCACCCGCTTCGATTTCGCGCTCATCATCTGGGTCCACTTGCCATCTTCGCCGAGCATCGAGCTGGTGAAAGTCTTCTCGTCCTTGCCGGTCAACTTCATGACTTCCTTGAACTTGCAGATTTTCCCACCTTGCATCGGGCAAGGGCCTTCGGATTCCAGCGTCAGCGTGTCGCCCGCCTCATTGAGCGTCCCGGTGTAGTTCCACAGGGTGCTGGTCATGGAGTCGGTCCAAGTGCCGATGTAGTTCTTCTTGGCCGGGTCGTAGCCAAGGGTGAGCACCCCCTTGAAGGGCTGGCCCATCATCTCGGCCTTGTTTTCGACGATCAGCCAGAAGCCGCCGAGCATGGTGGCGGTCTCGGTGCCCTTGCTCGTCATCGGCTCCTTGTCGGGGCCCATGGAGCACTGCATCTCGGTTTGCCAAGTGCCGGCGAATTTTTCCAGCCAGGCATGCTCGCTCTGGGGCTTCGGCATTTCCGGCATGTCTTGGGCTTGGAGGGAGGGTGCAAATAGCGCCACGGCAAAGGCGGCAAACAGCGGACGGAGGAGTGAGGTAGTTTTCATTGTTGTGCTTGGATTGGTGTTCGTTTCGCGAGGGTCCACAATGAAGACGAACGGTCCCGCCATCCCGGGACATTGTCCGTCGATTTTTTTCGAAGCCCGCGCGATTTTCACCTAACTCCTTGTTCCAGCTCGTTTCGACCGTGTTGCAGGAGCGATTTGTCGGAGTGCATGCGTCGCATGCGGAAATGGTTTGAAGCGGAATCCTGCGTCATTTTTCCATGAAATCACGCGACGACTAAACGGTCTCCCGCCTGTAGTCGTACCTTCTGTCGGAGGCGGGACTATCTCCGTCCTCCGACCATGAACCCGTCCCTCTTTGGAGGGAAAAACCAAGACGAACCCATGAACCCAAGAACATCCGTACTACGTACTGGTGCCAGGAACCCCCGTATCGTGGCGACGGCCATGATCTCGCTTGCCACGCTATCTTTCGCTTCGGCAGCGGAGAAAACCTATCGGTATTACCGTTTCGATCCCGTCAAGATCGTCAACAATGGCGGTAACATGCAGCTCGCGGAATTCACCTTCTCGTTGGGCGGTAACATGCTGAATACCAACAATAGGAATGGTAGTGGAACCGCGGTGATTCCGGTCACAATCACTTCGGGCGCGCAGAATCCAACCGATGGCGAAGGCCCTGCCAAGGTTGGTGACGGCGCACTCGGAACCAAATGGTTCAAGGGTAACCCCTTTGATGCTGGTGAAGAACTTACCTTCGACTTCGGCTCACCGGTAACAATCGATTCTTATAACTGGGCGTCCGCAAATGATAGCGTGTTCTGGAATCGCAGCCCCGTGTCGTGGACTTTCCAAGGCAGCGCCGACGGGACGAACTGGGAGATCATCGATGTGCGGAACGACTTTGCCATCATCAACCAGAACGATACCTATCAGGTGGGCTTCGGGCTTCCTCAGGCGGTATCGCCCTTGGTGAACAGGTTTACGGTGCCCAATGACAATACCGGTGGAACCGCGGCTATCGTTCTGAATGGCGGACAAGTCGGACTCGCGTGGGACACCGAGCTCGCGGATTCCGTGAGCATCAGTCCGGCACCGGGCTCCGTTGCGGTGGACGGTACCGCGACCGTCACGCCGCCTGCAAATGCTACCACGGCCTATACGCTGACGGCCACCCGAACGGGTGTTCCCACCCCCAGCACCGCGACCACCACGGTTCGCGCGGTAGCCGGCGGTGAAGTCAGCTACCAGTATATCCGCTTCAAGGCGACCAAGCTGAGGACGGGTGCGGAAACGGGCCTGATCCAGCTGCGTGAGTTCTCCTTCTTCAACAATGGATCTCCGGTCAGCGTCGTCTCGGTGGACAGCCCGGGCGGTAATTTCCCGGCGGCGGAGAATCCGGGCAACCTGATCGACGGAAGCGCGAACGCGAACAAGTGGCTCGATTTCAACAACGCCCCGGTGATCTTCGATCTGGGTGAAGTGAAGACCATCGATGGCTACTCCTTCTTCACGGCGAACGATGCCGACGATCGTGATCCGATCCGCTGGATTCTCCAAGGCAGCAATGACCAGGAGAATTGGACGGTGATCGAAAGCGTGAACTTCGACTACCCCACGCCCACCGCCCGCGATGTAGATGGCCGCGAGATCCCGCTCCCCGGCGCTTCCGTGCAGCCCGGGATCTTCTCCTTCTCTTCCAGTGCGCAGAATATCGTTCTGGGTGAGCCATTCACCCTGACTTGGGAAGCGGGTGCCGCTACCACCGTCTCCATCGACCAAGGCGTGGGCACCGTTGCTGCCAGCGGATCCGTGAACGTGAATCCTCCGGTCGGCACGACCACCTACACGCTCACGGCCACCTCCGCGAACGGAACCACGACGGATACCGTGACCGTGAACACCATCGCCGTGCCCGCAATCACTACTGTCAACTACGCTGACTTTAGTAGCTCCTCGACCGAGCTTTCGTTGCGTGGAACCGCCCAGATCGCCGACAATCGTCTGCGACTGACGGAAGACATCGGCAGCCAGCAAGCGGAAGCATGGTTCCGTCTCAAGCAGCCGGTTGCCGGCGGCTTCGAGGCGAAGTTCAAGATCAGCATGAACATCGAGCGGGCGACCACCACGCCTCCGGCGGATGGCATCGCTTTCGTGATCCAGAACAGTCCTGCCGGGGTGGATTCCGGGAGCAATGGCGAAAGCGGCCTGCCAAGCAATGCGGTGAACGTGGTCTTCAAAACCTTCGGGGGGGATTCATCCCGGATCGAAGTTCGCGAGGGCGAAGTCGTTCTCGGCAGCGTGCTGGCCTACGACAAGCCCGGCGTGGTGCTCAAGGGCATCCCGGACAATCCGGCCACCGAGGGCAATGAGTTCATCCCGAACACACTCGCCACCTTGGCGGGTGAGGATCCCTATCAGGTCCGGGTCGTTTATGTGCCGGGCTCTCCGGGCCACATCGATGTCTACTGGGATGGCGTCGCCGTGCTCCAGAACGTGCAGGTGGACCTCGAGACTGCCGGTGCCGTGGATGCTTCCGGCAAGGCCTTCGTGGGCTTCAGCGCCCGCACTGGCGGCTTCTTCCAGAACAACGACATCGTCGATTGGCAGATGAGTTACGGGGACTTCTCCGCGCTGCCACCCTTCGGTCTCGTGAAGTCCGTGATCCACCCGGTCCGCACCGGTGAAGTGACCAACACGGTCATCGACTTGGTCTGGAATGCCGAGAACGAGCAGATCTACAACGTGACCCGCGATACCGACCTGATCGGAACTTGGGAGTTTGTAAGCGAACACTTCGGCGAGGACGGCCAGCTCGGTGCCCGCATCGTCATCGATCCGGCGACCATTGCCCGCGAGTTCTTCCGCGTGGAAGAGGCTCCCTGATTCAGGTCACCGACCAACTGCTGTTAACCATCCCGGTCGGCGAGCCATGCTCCCGGCCGGGATTTTTTGTGCCTCTCCGTCAGATTTGCAGGCGGCCATCAGAACAGCCAATCAACCGCAGATGAACAGGATGAACGCAGATGAAGAGGATTGGGCACGCGATGAATCCGATGGGTAAGATGAGCTGAGGTTGAGTTAAATCAGTATCCGGCCGGGATTTTTTCATGCCCCTTTAGCTTCCGATCGGATGCCACACCGTCTTCGCTTCGGTGAAGTCGCGGATGGCGTAGGGGGAGTCATGTTTCTCCGAAAACCAGTCGGTCTTCACGGCATGCAGCTTCACGCGCTTCACGCTATCCGCAGCGCCACGCTGGAGTGCGGTGGCCTCCTCGCTTTCGGCGACGGCAGAGAGCGCACGGATCTGCTCGTGGCTGGCAAAGGTGGCCAGCATTTCCTTGCGGTCGCCAGTCATCAAGTTCACCACGCCGCCCGGCAGGTCGCTGGTAGCCAGCATTTCGCCCAGCAGGATGGAGGGGTAGGGGGACTTGCGCGAAACCAAGGCAACCACCGAATTGCCGCCGGTGATCACCGGGAGGATCAGGGTCATCAGTCCCAGCAAGGGGGCTTCTTCCGGTGCCAGCACGCCCACAACTCCAACCGCTTCCGTGACCGTGAAGTTGAAGTGCGCCGAGGCCACCGGGTTTACGCTACCCAAGACCTGCTCGTACTTATCCGCCCAACCGGCGAAGTGAACGATGCGTTCGATGGTCGCCGCGACTTCCTTGGCCGCGCCCGCTTTCGTGGTGCCGCCGAGGGTCAGCGCCTCTGCCATCTCGGCGCTGCGGGCCTCCAGCATTTCCGCGAGGCGATAGAGGATCTGTGCGCGGTTATAGGGCGTGCGCTTGGCCCAGCCTGCGCCCGCCTTGGCCGCAGCCTCCACGGCATTGCGGAGGTCCTTCTTGGTGCAGCGCGGAAGGTTTGCGAAGAAAGCTCCTGAAGCATCCTTCAGCTCGAACACGCGGCCGGATTCGGAGCGGATGAATGCGCCGCCGACGTAGCATTTCGGGGTCTTGGTGATCTTGAGCGGCATGTTGTAAAATTCAGGGTTGATGGGCGGGAAAAGATCTCAGTCCTCTTCAAGTGGCAGGGTTTCCTCGCGGAGCTCGGGATGAGGCGGGGCGCCGGGCTCCGATCTACCTCTTGTCGGTGCGGCCTTGGGCTCTGGCGCTGACTCGAGATCGGGATCGGGCGCTTCGATATCCGGGTTGCGCTCCAGGGGCTGGAATTCCGTCCCGGGCTTCGGCATCAGAGCTTTCAGATCCGAGATCTGCCCCTGCTGGACTCCGATAGCGTCCCTCAAGGCCGCGACCGACTTCCGCAGTTCCTGTAATTCGCCTTTGAGTTCGGCCGTGCCAGCCGACATGGCGCTGACGGAAGCGGAGAGAGTCTGCATCTCGTTCCTCAGCACTTCCAGCTTCTGACTCGATTTCTTATCCTCACCGCCCCGGCTGAAGATCATGACGATCAGCGCGATCAGGATGAGCGTGCCGCAGCCGAGCGAGGCCTTTTGGGAGGAATCTGCCATGATGTAGGGCTATCAAGTCGTGATCGTCCGGACTACTCCAATGTGGGCTCCGTTTTCCAAGTCTCACTCCAGCGCGGCATACTCCAGCAGTCCCTGCTTCCCGCCTTCACGTCCGAAGCCCGACTCTTTATAGCCGCCGAAGGGCGAGCTGGGGTCGAACTTGTTGTAGGTATTCGCCCACACCACCCCGGCCTTCAATTCGCTCGCCATCTTCAGGATGCGGCTGCCCTTGTCGGTCCAGACCCCGGCACTCAGGCCGAAGGGCGTGTTATTCGCCTTCTCGACCGCTTCCTCCGGCGTGCGGAAGGTGAGGATCGAAAGCACCGGCCCGAAGATCTCCTCCCGTGCGACGCGATGGCTCTGCGAGACATTCGTGAAGAGCGAGGGAGCGAAGTAGAATCCCTTCGCGGGCAGCTTGCAGGCGGGTTGATGCAGCTCGGCACCTTCCTTCACGCCGCTGGCCACCAGTTCCTTGATCTTGGCAAGTTGCTCGGCGGAGTTGATCGCGCCCACATCGGTATTCTTGTCCAGCGGATCGCCGACACGCAGCACTTGCAGGCGACGCTTCAACTTCTCGGTCACCAATTCCGCCACGCTTTCCTGCACCAGCAAGCGGGAGCCCGCGCAGCAGACGTGGCCTTGATTGAAAAAGATGCCGTTCACGATGCCTTCCACCGCTTGGTCGAGCGGAGCGTCCTCGAAGACAATGTTCGCCGCCTTACCGCCGAGTTCCAAGGTGAGCTTCTTGCCGGTGCCTGCCAGCGAGCGCTGGATGATCTTGCCCACCTCGGTCGAGCCGGTGAAGGCGATCTTCGCTGCCGTCGGGTGATTCACCACCGCGGCACCCGTCTCTCCCGCGCCGCTCACGATATTCACCACGCCGGGCGGCAGGCCCGCGTCCATCAGGATGCTGGCAAACTTGAGCGCGGTGATCGAGGTGGTCTCCGCGGGCTTGATGACTACGGTGTTTCCAGTAGCAAGCGCCGGAGCGATCTTCCATGCCAGCATCAGCAGCGGGAAATTCCACGGGATCACCTGGCCCACCACGCCGAGCGGCGCGAGCGTGCGGCCAGGGGCCACGTAGGCCAGCTTGTCCGCCCAACCGGCGTGATAAAAGAAATGCGCCGCCGCCATCGGCAGATCGAAGTCGCGCGATTCCTTGATCGGCTTGCCACCATCGAGCGTCTCCGCCACCGCGAACTCGCGCGCACGGTCCTGCAGCAGCCGCGCGATGCGGAAGAGATACTTGCCGCGCTCCTTGCCCGGCAGCTTGCTCCATGCGGGGAATGCCTTCGCGGCCGCGGCATAGGCAGCATCCACATCCGCCGCGTTCGCCAGCGGGATCTCGCTCAGTTTCGCCCCGTTCCGCGGCGCGATGGAATCAAAGTAGTTCTTCGACTTCGGTGCCACGTACTTGCCGTCGATGAATAGCCCGAAGCGCGCTTCGATGAAGGGCTCCGCCGACTCCGGGGCCGGATCATACTCCCACAGATCTCCGAACAGGAGTTCACGCGGCCTGATGTTCCTTGAAGGTGTCTTCTTGGCTGCCATGGTGTTAGGGAATGACGAATGACGAATGAAGTGTTACCCGAGGCGATTTAGTAGCCGGTGCTATCATCGCTGAAGGTCCACGGTGCCTGATAGGCCCCGGTCCGTTGCGTCTCCAATTGTCTTAACAAATCGTTCAATAGCGAGGACGCCCCGAAGCGGTAGCGGCGGTTGTTCAGCCACGAATCGCCGAGCGTCTCCTTCACCGCGATCAGGAACTGCAGCGCCTGCTTGGCGGTACGGATGCCGCCGGCCGGCTTCATCGCGATCTCCGTGCCGGTCGCGAGATAGAAGTCGCGGATCGCTTCGATCATCACCTGGTTATTGCCCAGCGTGGCATTGGCCGAGGTTTTGCCCGTGCTGGTCTTGATGAAATCACCGGGGCGGATCACGCGCATCGCCAGGAAGGACGCTGCGCGGATGTTGTCGTAAGTCTCGAGCTCGCTCGTTTCGAGGATCACCTTCAGCGTCGCTTCCCCGCAGGCCTCGATCACTTGCGCGATCTCGTCCTGCACCAGCGACAGCTCGCCTTCCAGAAAAGCCCCGCGATTGATCACCATGTCGATCTCGTCCGCGCCATCGGCCACCGCTTGCCGCACCTCGGCCAAGCGCGTCTTTAGCGGCGCTTGGCCGGAAGGGAAGGCTGTGGCCACCGAGGCGATCTTCACGGCCGTGCCCTTCACATGCTTGGCTGCGTGTTTCACCATCGAGGGGTAAACACAGACCGCCGCGACCTGCGGGATATCACCCCCATGCGGGGAGAGCGCCTTCTGGCAAAGCGAGGCGACTTTGCCCGGCGTGTCCTTCCCCTCCAGCGTGGTGAGGTCGACCATCGTCACGGCCAGTTTCAGCCCGAAAACCTTCGAGGCTTTCTTCACGCTGCGGGTCGTATACTTCGCCACCCGTTCCTCGATGCCAACTGCATCGACGGTGCCGATCTCATCCAACAAACGACGCAAGGCCGGGCGAGTCATCGCCGCGCATCCTGAGGTGTTCGGGCGCTCAGGGCAAGGATGGAGCGCCCTCCGCGGAGAATCCGCTCACAGCGTGACCCGCATGATCCGCCCCGGGGACTTCGCGAGGAACCTCCGTGAGAGATCCTCGAACTGGTCGGAGAGATCGGTGAGATGGATCTCCAGCTTGCCCGTGTTCCCATCGGCTAACAGCTCCAGCTTGGTCAGCTCGTTCTTCACATGCTCCGCGCAGGTGGTGGCAGAGTCCACGAGGCGCACGCCATCCGGCAGGAACTGCTTCAACACCGGCACCAGCAGCGGGTAGTGCGTGCAGGCCAGCAGTAGGGTGTCGATGCCGCGCTCCAGCATGGGATCGAGATAGGTGTGCAGGGCCGCGTGGGTCGAGGGATGGTCCAGCCAGTCCTCCTCCACCAGCGGCACCAGCAGCGGGGCGGGGGTGGCGTGCAGGATCAGCCCGGTGCGCTTCAGGGCCAGCGCGTGCTGATAGGCATGCGATCGCACCGTGCCCCGCGTGGCGATGATCCCGATCCGCTGCGCGCCGGGGTCTGCCAGCACGGCCTCCACGCCCGGCTCGATGACGCCGATGATCGGCACCTGATAGCGCTCTTGCAGGGAAGGCAGGGCGTGGGCGGTCGCGGTATTGCAGGCCACGACCACGGTCTTCACGCCACGGTCCAGCAGGAAGCGCACATCCTCATGCGAGAACTGGCGGATCGTCTCCGGGCTCTTCGAGCCATAGGGCACCCGCGCGGTATCGCCTAGATAGACAATGTCTTCCGCGGGAAGGAGTTGCTGGACGGCGCGGACGACCGTGAGGCCGCCGACGCCGGAATCGAAGATGCCCAGAGGGGCGTTGCGCATGGGCGCGAGCAAAGAGCGGATCGCGCGTCCCGGAAAGTGCAAAGCGCGCCCAGCCTTTGCCTTTGCACCGGCGGCCCTACGCCGCTAGAAACGGCCCGTGAACGGAGAGATCGAGATCGCGATCGTGGGCAGCGGCCCCGCAGGATGCACCCTGGCCGCGCTGCTGGCGCAACGGGGGATCCGGACCGTGGTTTTCGACGACGACCGACGCCCCGAATTGCTGGTGGGCGAGTCGCTCCTGCCGCGCGTGGTCAACCTTATGCGCCGTCTCGGCATCGAGGACCGGGTAAGTGCTTTCTCCCAATACAAGCCGGGCGTCGGCTTCATTGCGCGCGATGGCAGCCGCCTCGACTTCTTTTTCCCGCAGAAGGCGATCAAGGGGATGCCGAACTACGCCTACAACATCCCTCGTCCGGAGTACGACAAGCTCCTGCGCACCCGTGCCGAGGAGCTGGGAGTCTTCTTCGTGAAGGGACGTGCCGAACTTGAGAAGGGCACCGAAGGGCGGGAGATCCAGCTCACCGCCGCCTGCCTTGCCTCCGTGCCGGAGTTGAAAGGCGTTCACCCCAAGCTTTTGGTCGATTCCACCGGCCGTGCCCGCACCTTCGCCAAGGTCATCGGTGTGGGATCGCAGCGCGGGAAGCGCAATGACGTGGCCTACTTCGCCCACTTCGAGGGCTTCGACGTGGAAGCCATGCGTGAAGGCCAGGTGGTGATCACCACGCTCAGCCGGGGCTGGAGCTGGCGCATCCCGCTGCCGGGTCGTCTCTCGGTCGGTGTGGTGGTGGACAAATCGGCCGCAAAGGAACACGGCGAAACTCCCGAGGAGCGCTTGGAGTCGATCATCGACAACGAGGCTTTCCTGAAGAATGCCGGCAAGGGCCGCCGCCGGGTCACGCCGGTGATGACCTACACCAACTACCAGCTCATCTCCGATCGCGGCCACGGGCCCGGGTGGGTGGCTGCGGGCGATGCCTTCGGCTTCGTTGATCCCATGCTCTCGCCCGGCCTGTTCATGGCCATGCATTCGGCGGATCTCATCGACCACCATGTGTTCTCCGGCGGCACCACCGCCCTGCTCTCCCAGCCGGCGCGTCTGGCAAAGGCCTTCGACCGCGTCTTCGACGAACTGCTCGATTGGCACGAGGCCTGGTCCGAGCTGATCGAATATTTCTACGATGGCCGGATGTATGCGCTTCACGCCGCGGGCGAACAGCTCTCCCAGCGCTACGGCGAGTCCGCCTTGCCGCGCCTGATGGAGCGCCATCTGACCAAACAGATCACGCGGCTCCTCTCCGGAGTGTCCACGCGCAGCCGCTACGGGCGGAATCTGCTGCGCTTCTCGCTGAAGCACCTCGTCTGGGACGTCGATCCCGCCGAGAATTTCGAGATCAAAGCTTGATACTGAGGAGTCTTCAGGACTCCCGATCCACGGCGATCCACTCCTTCTCGGAGGGCTCGAAGTGTCCGGTGTCGACCCCGGCGGCTTGGAGGACGGCCCGTTCGATGGCCTTCTTGTTCATGGCATAGCTCTTCTCCATCCGCGTGGGGAAGAGATTGAGCGCCAGACGGTTAGTTACACGGACACGGGCTTCGATCACGTGATCGCCGGTCTTGTTCGGGCAAATCGCGCTGACCATGAATTTGGTCCCGTCTGAATCGTAGAGATACTGGCCGACGGCTGCGAATGAGGGCTTGTCCGCGACCTCAAAGCGGACGTTTTGCCAGCCCTCGGTGCGCAGTCCGAGCTTGGTGGATCCGTAGTAACTCCCTGTGAATAATCCTATTAGGCCGATGGCGGCGATGCTCGTTTTGATCATGCGGCTGCTGTTTCCGCGGGAATAGCAGCCGATGTTCCAAAAGGACGGTTTCGGGGAAAATCAGTGATGAAATGGCCTGCGTGAATCCACGGAGAACCCTCAGTCCGGCTTCTGGATGTACTGCCAGATCGCCTCGAACTGCTTCAGGGCATCCCCGCCCAGCTCCGGGCGCTGCGACTTTCCTTCCTGCGAGTAGCGCGGCATCTTGGTAGAGGGCGTCACCGAGGTCGGGTTGTCCAGCCAGCGGACATACCATTCGTGGCGCAGGCGCTCATGCGAGATCGCGAAGTTCGGGCCTTCGACCTCGAAGGCGGCGCTGGCTTTCACGGGGCCGACGCCGTGGCAGGTGGTGCAGCCGAAGCCTTCCGCCGTGCTGATCAGCTTCTTGCCGATATCCGCCTGGGCCTTGTCGGGATTTGCGGCATCAGGCTTGCCGGGTGCCACGCCGTGGATGGCGGCGAGACCGCTGGCAAGTCCCGGAGCATAGCTCGGGAAGGCAGGCATGCGCATGTCGAGCCAAGGACGCGGCTTGGCAGTCAGCGTGCCGCCGATGATCGATTCGAGATAGGAGGAGTAGAGCATCTCACCGATGTAGGTGAGGTGAGGGCGGGACTGGTCCACCTTGTCGTGCTCGCCGTGAACGTGCTCCACCAAGCTCTTGGTTTCGAGGTGCACGGTATCGAGAAGCGAGGGCTTGCCATCCATCCCGTGGCAGCTGGTGCAATGGAGGGATTCCAGCTTGGCAGCGGCGTATTCGGCCGGCACGTGGCGGGCGAGCGGCTCGAGGCCCTTCTTGGAGAAGGCCACCAAGGCGGCTCGATCGTCGTCGTTCAGGGCCAGCTTCGGCACCTTGCCGCCGTGCTTGCCGGAGACGCAGCCCTTGGCGGTCCAATCGGCTTCGAAGGTCTTCGCCAGCGAAGGCGCTGCCATCGGGTTCATCGGCAGGCCGGCGTGGCAGCTGCCGCAATTCAGTGCCGCAGCGAGAGCCGCACCCTTTTCGGCACTGCCCTTCGGAAAGCCGGAAGGCTTCTGCTCAACCTTTGAGGAGGCGTCGAGGACGTAGGCCGCGATCGAATTGGCCTCTTCATCGCTGAGCGAGAAGTTCGGCATTCCGATGTGCGAGTAGAGCAACTGCGGATTCTTCAGGAAGCCGGCGAGGGCTCCCGGTTGGAACTTCGCGGCCACGTTGTGCAGGGGCACGCGGCCCTTGGCATCTTCCGCACTCGGCACCGCTTGCGGGCCGGTGTGGCAGGAGGCGCAGCCGAGGCGGTGGAAGTGCTCGCCACCTTTCTGAGCGAGGGCTTTGTCCGGAGCGGCAGGGACCTCCGTCTTGAAGGTCATGAGGTAGGCCGCGAGGTCGGCGGCCTGTTGCTTGCCTTCATCGGTGGAGGCATCCACCAGCGCGGGCATGCGGGTATCGGGACGGAGCGCGGAGGGATCAGCAATCCAGCGTGCGATCCACTCTTCATTCAAGCGGCCGCCGGATTGAGCGAGGATCGGGCCCTGCTCCTGGAGCTGGAACATCGGGGTCGCTCCCAGTTTGCCATCGAGGTCGAAGTGGCACTTCGAGCAATGGTTCTCCGCGAAGAGCAGTCGGCCCTTGCGTGCGAGATCCACCGGTGCCTCGGCCTTGGCGAAGGCGGTCGGCGGCACGCTCTGGCGCGGGAAGGCGGCTTCCTTCCAGAACAAGCGAAACTGGCCGGAGCCATCGGGCTTCGACTTGTAGGTGATCGTGACGTCGTGCTCGCCCTTGTTCAGGCGGGTGCTCTTGGATGCGGTGGCGCCGAACTTGCCGGACTCCTTGTGGACCTCCTTGCCATCGACCGTGAGCACGGCGTCGCCTTCACCCTCGAAGGAGAACTCCAGGCGCAGACGCTCGTCCAAGACCATCTTGCCGGTCCACGTGGTGGTAAAGGCACCCGCGGGCAGGAAGGGAGTCGGCGCCTCACCGGCATTCACCAGCAGGGCGGGGAGTCGGTCGGTGCGGGTGTCTTTCGCCCCGCCGGACTCGAAGGTCGCGGCGAGTTCCGCCTGTGCCGCCGTCGTGAGCAGCGACAGAGGCAGGGCAAACCGGGCAAGGAGGATCGGCTTCATGCAAGTACGTAGTCTGGATGCGAGCGGCCCGTTTGTCAGGCGCTTTTGGAAGTTAGAGACGGGAAGGGGAGATTACTTCCCCATCTTGCGGACGGTGGCGTGCAGGTCGCCCTTCAGCACTTCGCCTTCGCTGCTTTCGAGGTCCCATGAGACCTTGAGCTGCATGGAGGGCTTGTGACCTGCGAGGTCGAGTTCGACGGTCTGGCCGTCTTCGAGCAGGCGTGCAGCGCTCACTTCCACAGTGTCGCGGTTGTGATGCTCCTTCGATTCCTTCTCGAGCGCGATCTTCTCGGCTTCGGTGTCCGGCTTGTCCGCGGAGAACTCGCCGGAGCCGTATTGCGGGCCGCGCACGTAGTTCCAGCGGGAGGCGGTGTAGCTTTCCGTGTCGGTCGCCAGCTCTTCGTCGAGCTTGGCTTCGAAGTGGAGGCGCACGCCCTTCTCGGTGATCTCAAGCTTGTCCGGGATGGTGACGGTGCCACCGGTGTAGCGCACGCGCTGGAAGGCGCACTCGCTCGCGGCATTCGTTTGCCAGCCGCGGAAGCCCGCCACGAAGAGCGAGCCGTCCTTATGGAAGCGGGCGCGCATCGCGGAGGAACCGAGGTTCACGGGGATGCGGACCACGCCGCCCTGCAGGGTGCCTTCCGCGGAGGCATTCAGCACGCGGTAGAGCGAGGACTGGCCGTAGGAAAGGTGGATCAGCTCGCCGGGCTTCAGGCCCCACTTCACCCCCTGCGGTACCCAGATCTGGGATCCGCCGGAGTTGTCCACGTCCATCGGCAGGTAGCAGAGCGGCTCGGTGTAGGGAGCGTCCTTCAGGGTCTGGCGGCTCGGCTCGGTGCCGAAGAAGGCCGGACGCTGGTCGGCGGTGATGAAGTTGATCTTGCAGCAGGGCTGCCAGGTGCCCTCGTTCTCGCCGGTGGTGATCTCACCGTTCGGGCCGACGCCCACGCCGCCGGGGGCGCGCAGGCCCGTCGCGATGACCTCGAAGCTGCTGCCGTCCTTCGACAGGCGCATGACCGTGCCGTGGTTCGGGAAGATGGTGTCGAAGCCGCGGCCACCGGGCTTCACCGGGGCAGCCTTGGAGAAGTAGAAGTTGCCGTCGCTGTCCGTCTGCAGGTCGAAGGCGAACTCGTGGAAGTTCGGCGAAACCGCCACGCCGTTGAAGAAGCACTCGAACTGGTCGGCCTCGCCGTCCTGATTCAGGTCCTTCAGTTTGGTGATCTGGTCGCGGCCGTGCACGTAGATGTCGCCATCCACCACTTTCACGCCGAGCGGCTCGAAGAGGCCGGCGGCGTAGCGCTTCCACTCCAGCTTGGAGAGATCGCCCTTGATGCCCTTCACGATCCAGACATCGCCGTTCCATGCGGAGAGCGCGGCGCTGTCTTCATCGATGAAGTCGAAGCCGCCGAAGCGGATGTTCGCTTTCCACGGGTTGTTTTCCGGCAGGGTCAGGGTATCAGTCACCCAAGGCGACTTGGTATCGCTGCTGGTGCTGCCGGCGGTGGTGATCGTTTCTTTCCACAGGCCCTCGCCGCCCTTGGTCAGGCCGATGGGGGACAGGGGCTTCACCGGCTTTGCCTCGCCACGGGCGTAGGAGACGGTGAAAACCGTGGCCCCGCTCGCAGGAGCGAGTGTGGCGGTCAGGCGTGTATTCTTCTCGGCGGCGGCACCAAGCGTTACGCCCGCGCCGTCGGTTGCCACGGAGAGACCGCCTTCGGACTTCGCCTTGGTACCGTCCACCTTGAATGCCTTGTCATCCGCAACCAGCAGGGTCAGCGGCTTCTCGTGGGCACCCACCTCGAAGTAACGGGTCAGGCCGTCCGGGCCGGACTCCAGCGTTTCGAGCACCTTGGTGCCGTTGACGAGGTATTCGAAGACGATCCGGGAACCGGAGCGGTAGAAGCCCTTGTATTTGGCCTGCGGGATGTTGCCGCAGGCGGCGGTCACCTGGCTGGCCTTGCGGTCGGCGGTGTAGACGGTGAAGGACATCTCCGTGCGCTTGTCGCCGAAGCTGCCGCTCTCATCCGCCCAGCCGGGGCCGGGGACCGTGTTGAAGAGGAGATCCTTTTCGTTGGCGATCTTGACCAGCGCGCCGTGGGCACCGGTCCATGGGGTGCCGCCCCAGTGCACGCCGCCCTTGTAGACGCTCACGATGCGCAGCGTCTCCGTGTCGAAGAGCGCGCGGGTGCCGTCGCCCAGATCGAGCAGCACGCCCTTTACCGCGGCGATCTGCTCCTGGCCGTCGAAGGTACCGGCGAAGGAATTGCTCCATGCGGGGCCGATCTGCATTTCCTCATACCACTGGGCGGCATGGGACGGCAGTGCGGCGGCGGCGATGACGATCGGTGCAAGATACGGGCGCATGAGTGCTTGGTAACGTCTTGGGGTCGGATTGGGTTTACGGAAGGATGGCAAAGTGACGAGTAATGACAAGGCCTGTCCCCACCGCGAATGGACGGCGTCCATACGCCAAATCCGGATCGGCTTTAGCAAGCTCCCCTTTTGCGTGGTTTTTGCGTTCCCGGCTGCGGGAAGCTTGATCTCTCGCGGTTTTCAAACGACCGGCACTCATCTGTAGGACAACTTGCCGTCGATGGGAATGACACGCCGGAATCCCCCTCGACCGCCCGGAGATCCCCGCTAAGCTCCCGCGCGATGTGGGACTCCGCCTGGCAAACGATTACGGAATGGGGCGGTTGGCATACGGTGGGCACGAGCTTCGCCTGGGTGATCACGTCCTGCTTGCTGATTGCCGGCCTGATCGGCTGCATCATTCCGATCCTCCCCGGACACCTGATCCTGTTGTTCGCTGCCATCGCGCACCGTTTGATGCTCGGTCGTGAGGAGTCCGGCATGGAGTGGTGGTCCTTCGTGATCCTGACGGTGCTGCTCACGGTCTCCCAGATCTTCGAATTCGCTGCGGGAGCGGCTGGCACAAAGTGGTTCGGCGGCACGAAGTGGGGTGCCTGGGGTGCGCTACTCGGGGGCCTTGTCGGCATGTTCTTCTTCCCT